>CANKOW010000015.1 GCA_947484295.1 Alcaligenaceae bacterium
GTACAAATCACTGGCGTGGCCATGGGTGCCCTAGAAGACATCGCCAAGGTCGACGTATCGCTTGATGGCGGTAAAACCTGGCAGGTCGCACGCTTGGTGGGACCAGATCTGGGCAAGTACGCTTGGCGTCAGTTTGTCTTGGCCACAACCCTGAAAGCCGGCCAGTACGATGTCTCAACCCGTGTCACAACAAAATCAGGCGTTGAGCAAGTTGCGCAGTCGACTGAAAATGCGGCGGGCTACTTGAATAGTGGTTGGATGTCACACACGGTAAAAATTACCGTGGCTTAATGATCTTCGCAAAGCACCTCTCCCCGCGCGGGAGGGGTGCACGCACCCGGTTAAACCAAGTTAAACAACACAGCAACATCCTCTTCACCAGGGCCTTTTTTAGTCCAATGCAAAGAAAACTATTTACGTCTATTGCTAGAACCATTGGTGCGGCGGCGCTGGTTTCTGCTGCAGCCTTTACCCCAATTGCCTCGGCAAATGATGAAGAAGGTAAGCTTTTATTCTTAAAGGGCGCAGCGCCAGCGTGTGCAATCTGTCACACCCTCGAGGCAGCTGGCGCCGCAGGTGCTGTGGGGCCATCAATGAACGAGCTTCAACCCGATGCTGCGCGTGTTTTAAATGCCCTAAAAAACGGGATTGGCCAAATGCCTGCTTATACAAGCTTAACGCCCGAACAAATGAAAATATTATCCGAATACGTCGCAAAGGCAAGTCGAGAGTAAAAACCCGATAAAACAATCTGGAGACAAAATGAGATTCAACGGCCGATCGATTTTGGCAATCACTGCACTTTGCTTTGCGCCCTTGCCTGCCCTGGCGCAGGCTGACTATCCCAATAAACCCATCACCCTCGTTGTACCGTTTCCACCGGGTGGGGTAACGGATATCGCTGGAAGAGAGGTCGCTAGAAATCTGACGAAGTATTTGAATCAGGCCGTGGTCGTAGAAAACAAAGCCGGGGCTGGCGGAAACATCGGTACGCAGTATGTCGCGGCGAGTAAACCTGACGGCTATACCCTCGGATTATTGACGGTCAGCGCCATGTCCATTGCGCCGCATGTCACTAAAAACCTAGGCTTTAATCCAAGTAAAGACTTCACCCCAATTACCAATATCATCATCACAGAGGGCGCAATCGTGGCCAACGCCGCGACACCGTTCAGTTCGGTCAAAGAGTTCGTGGCCTATGCAAAAGCGAACCCCGGCAAAGTGAGTTATGCCAGCGTAGGAAACGGCTCAATCCCGCATTTGACGGCTGAAATGTTTGCGCAGCGCGCAGGTATAAGTTTGCTGCACGTACCTTACAAAGGAACTGGCCCAGCGCTGCAAGACCTGCTCGCCAATCAAATTAATTTATCCTTCGAGAGCTCGGTCGGGACCTCATTCAATAACGTCACAGCCGGACGCTTAAAAGTCTTGGCAATCACGGGGGCCAAGCGCTCAGCGGTCGTGCCCGATGTCTTGACGGTCGCCGAGTCTGGATTTCCAGGCTTTAGTGCGCAAGGTTGGTTTGGGTTATTTGGGCCAGCAAATCTTCCTCCAAAAATTTTAGAGACCTTAAACAAGGCTGTCACTGACGCCCTACGCGAGCCAGAGGTCATTGCGCGGTTTGAGAAGTTGGGTGTTCAACCCGATCCCCAGGCCCCCGCTGCATTCGCGAAATTCTTAGAGGTAGAATCGGCAAAGTGGGGTGATGTCGCCAAGTCGCTTAAGTTAGAGCTAAATTGACCCTTACCGATCGCTCGGTGAATTGGGCAAGCTTATTGGCGCCGAACGGTGTCCAACAAAAAGGCTGACTCAAGCTGCATACAACACTAGGTCTTACTGACGGAGCACATGAATGATGTATGAACTGATCATCAGAAACGCAAAACTAGCCGATGGTTTGGGAAACCCACTGGTTCAAGCAGATGTTGCGATCAAAGATGGGCGTATCGCAAAAATTGGCACTGTCAGTGGATCATCCGAAAACGAAATCGATGCAACAGGGCTCGTTCTTGCACCCGGAATTATCGATGTACATACTCATTATGATGCGCAGCTTACTTGGGACTCAACTGCATCTCCTTCGCCGGCGCTGGGAGTAACCACCGTCATTATTGGCAACTGTGGCTTCGGCATTGCACCGGCAACCCCAGACACTCGAGACCTCATCCTGGCAAACCTGTCAGAGGTCGAGGCAATGTCACTTGATTCGCTCAAAGCCGGCGTTGATTGGGATTTCGAGAGTTTTCCAGAGTTTCTTGCTATGCTGCGCCGCAAAGGCGTGTACCCGAATGTAGCGTCTTTCGCCTCTCATTCGGCGATGCGAACAGTCGTTATGAAAGAGGCAGGATCGCAGCGGGCAGCAACGCCAGAAGAGCTAGAAAAAATGACTACTATGTTTCGAGAAGCCCTGCAGGCCGGTGCAATAGGTCTTGGCTCGTCGACCTTTGAAAATCACAACGGCCATGGTGGCATTCCAGTGCCGTCCAGGCTCGCCGATGACGACGAATTTCGTGCCTTTGCAAAGGTCATGAGCGAGTTTAATCATGGCCTCACAGTGATTACCTGTGGCGATCGAACGACGATTGAATTTCTAGAAGAGCTTTCAAATATCAGTCATCGTCCGGCAGTCTTTGCACCCTTGCTTCATTACAGCAATCAGCCAGACCGAGCAAAAAACCTGATGCATCATTGCCAAGCGGCCCGAAGCCGCGGCGCGCTAGTCTATGCCCAAGCGTCATGCCAACCACTCAGCATGGATTTCACGCTAGAGAAAGCCTACCCCTTGATGACGGTACAGCCTTGGTCAGAACTCAAACACGGTGATCACGAGGCCATGATGGCATCGTTTTCTGATCCTGAATTTGCCCGGCGCATGCGCGATGCGCTGTCGAAGCCGGATGGTGGCCGTATCTTTAACGGCAACTGGGAACGCGTCGAAGTCACAATGACCGCATTGGATAAAAACCAGCGCCTTGTTGGAAGAACCATAGCGGCGATTGCCAAAGAGTGTAATGCTGACCCCGTAGATGTTTTCTTGGGATTAGGCGTTGAGGAGAATTTGCAAACTACCTTCACCGCCAAGCTTCTGAATGTTGAAGAAGACATGGTCTGGGACTTACTGCAAGATCCTGGCAATATGGTTAGCCTGTCGGATGGTGGCGCGCACCTGACTTTTTTCTGCGATGCCGGTTTTGGAATGTATTTCTTGGGCCACTGGGTGCGTGATCTTGGTAAGCTAGATCTTGCAGCTGCAATCAAAAAACTGACTAGTGACGCCGCAGACATCTATGGCTTGATTGATCGCGGTCGTCTCGTCGAAGGTGCTTACGCTGACATGATTTTGTTTGATCCCGAACAGATTGGTATATCCAACACACAGCGTCTGAACGATTTGCCCAGCGGTGCGACCCGTCTTGTGAGATCAGCGCCGGGGCTACACACAGTTTGGGTCAATGGCGTGAGCGTGTACCACGATGGTGACTACACTACGGTTACCCCCCCCGGTCAGGTATTGACTGAATTTTCTGCAATACGGCCATATGTCGGGATGGATCACTAATACGAGCAATCGTAAATAAAGAAATCGTCATGCAAACAAATGTAAATGCTATTCGTCGCGGACTTCTACTTTCATCGCTTGCCGCTTTATTGCCTCAAGCTTGGGGGGCATCGGTTTTAACAATGGAGGTTTGGAAAGATCCGAACTGTGGCTGCTGTCAGGATTGGGTCGACATCATCCAAAAAGCAGGATTTAAAGTGATTGTCCACGATACTGGAAATACCGCAATGCGCTTAAAGAGCGGGATTCCTGTTGAATTGGGCTCTTGTCACACAGCACGGATTGGTGGCTATGCGATTGAAGGCCATGTGCCGGTGCGTGAAATTCAGAGATTGCTTTCAGAGAAACCAGATGCCATCGGCCTTGCTGTACCGGGCATGCCGCTAGGCTCTCCAGGAATGGATGGTGAAGCCTACCAAAATCGCACCCAACCTTACAACGTGCTGCTCATCAAAAAAAATGGAAGCGCCTTGGTATACCAAAAATATATCTGATGAAAGCGGCCTGTTAGATGGCGGGAATTTAGCGTCATCACGGGTGATCTCGGCGTCTAACGCACCACCTGATAAAAAATTAAGAGACAACAATGACAATCCTGCTGCTCAGGCGATGACAGAGTTCGACGCACATATTTAGTTTTTTCCATCAAAGCCTAGCAACAGCAAGAAGTCACTTCAGGAAGCAACATGAAACTGATCGATATGCACTCACACTGGGGCACCCAGCGAGGCTATGTGCTGCGCACTGCGGCCGAGCTGGCCCAGCAAAAAAAAACCTGGAACTCTGAAACCAAATATGTCACAGAAGAAGAGATGGTGGCGTATTTTCGTGCGAGCAACGCACAGGTGATCCTGGATTTAGGCTTTACCAAGTTTGCACCAGTTCAAGACATACGCCCCCTGCACGACTATTCTTTTGACATGCAACGTCAACATCCGGATGCCATTTTGGGCAACTGGCTGCATATCGACCCGACGTTTCATGGCAAAGAAGAGGGCCTCAAAGAACTACGGCGCTGTATCGATGCCAAAGCTGGCTTTATTGGCCTGGCAGTCAATGGCTCGGGTTCGGTGCCTGCGAGCGATCCGACTTACGCCCCCTTTTACAAGCTGTGTATCGAAGCCAGCATCCCCGTACTGATTTTTGTTGGCACAACAGGTCTGAGTGCAGGGCTGCCTGGCGGCAATGGCATCTTGCTCGATAGCTGTCACCCACGTCATCTGGATATGGTGGCGGCGCAGAACCCTTTACTTCGCATTGTGGCGGCGCGACCTGGCTGGCCCTGGCAAGCCGAAACGATTGCGGTTCTCATGCACAAGCGCAACATCTGGTACGAATTGCACGGCTGGTCGCCAAAGTATTTCACCCCAGACCTCAAGCACGACATCGCGCGCCGCCTGCAAGACCGTATCATGTTCGGTGGTGACTATCCGCTCTACACCTATGAGCGGCTCACGACCGAGTGGAAAGCGGAAGGCTATACAGACGCGGTGCTAGAAAAAGTTTTTCATGCCAATGCAGAAGCCTTTTTGAACGGAGTAGAACGTTAATGGATCTTGGACTGAAAGGAAAAGTCGCCATCGTTGGTGGCGGCAGCATGGGCATTGGGTATGGCATCGCAAACCGTTTAGCCGCCGAGGGCGCAGATCTGGTGATCTTTGCCAGACGTATCCCTAAACTCGAAGCCGCCGCCGCTGAGCTGTCTACTAAGCATGGCGTGCGCGTCGTACCCATCTCTGCCGACATCCGCAATCAAGATGAAAGCGGACGTATCGTACAGACAGCCCTCGATCATTTTGGCAAGCTTGATATCCTTGTGAATAACGATGGCGCACCACCACTGGGGCCGATTGACTCGTTCGATGATGTGGCTTGGCAAAAGGCTGTCGAACAAAACTTGTTCAGCGTTATTCGTATGGTACGCTCTGCATTGCCGCATCTCAAAGCCAGCGGCGCAGGCAGCATCCTGAATATTTCTGCGATCTCGGCAATACAACCCATTGTGGGCTTTGCGCTATCTGTCGCAACTTGGGCGGGGTTGATAGGTTACGCAAAAACTCTTTCGCTTGAAATTGCAGAGCACGGCATTAACGTAAACACGATATGCCCTGGCTATATCGATACCGATCGCTTACAAAAGGTATTTGCGGCTGGCACTGAAAGCCCAGAGAGCGTGCGTGCAAAATTGATCACTGAAATTCCGCTGGGCCGTATCGGCACGCCGGCTGATATCGCTAATTTAGTCGCACTGCTTGTTTCACCCGCCGGCTCTTACATCACGGGCTGTACCATCCCCGTCGATGGCGGCTTACTGCGCGCCTTAAGGTAATTCAACATGACTCATTCGGCGACTCACTGCGCGACTTAAGGTAATTCAACATGACTCAGTCAGCGACTCACGCATCAGACATCAAGCTCATGGAGACGCCGCAATACAAGACGCGGCTGACTGACGCTTTACGCGCCCGCTACCTTGGCAGCAAGGGCTGGCACGACGTGACCTTTTATACCTTTATTGAAAAAGGTGCACTCGAATATCCGGATCGCCTTGTCTTTATCGATGACAGCCGCTGCCTCACCTACGGTCAACTCAAAGAGCAGGTCGATCGTTGTGCCGCATTTTTAAAAAGTATCGGCCTTGGGCCAGGCGACGTCGTCACGATGCAGTTTCCGAACCGTGTCGAATTTCCGATCGTATTCTTTTCACTTGAACTGATCGGTGCAATCGCCAACAAGATCAGCCCAGATTTCAGACGGCTTGAGGTCGAATACATTTTAAGGTTCTCAAATAGCAAGGCCTTTGTCTGTGCCTCAAACTTTAAGGGGTTTGATTACGCAGCCATGATCGACGAACTGCGCCCTGAACTGCCTAATTTAACAACGGTGGTGGTGTCAGGTGACACGGTTGTTAAGAATGTGCATTCACTTGAGCAAGGGCTAGCCGCCGCCGCACCACTGCCTGCAGCCGAACGCATTCACATGAGCCCAGATGCAGTGATGCGCATGGCCTTTACTTCAGGCACCACAGGTGACCCTAAAGGTGTGATGCATTGCTTCAACACCACGCTTTACGCGGCCGAAGTGATCAACAGCGAAATGCAGGTGACGCAGGATGAAGTCTTGCTAATCTGGTTACCGGTCGGTTTGAACTGGGGATACCTCAGTCTGTTGCAAACGGTGATGGCGGGTGCGCGGGCAGTGTTAATGGAAAAATTTCAGGCCACGCGTGCACTTGAACTTATCGAAAAACACCGTGCGACCTTTATACCGACTGCGCCTGCCTCGTTGCTAGCCATCATGAACGTACCAGACTTTCAAAAAATCGATTGCTCGTCGTTACGTGTTGTCGTCACGGGCGGAGCCTCTGCTGCAATTGAAACCATCCGCGAATATCAAAAGTATATGAAAGGCCATTTGCTCGAACTGTACGGCATGCTTGAAACTGGCTTTCACACCTTTACACGCTTTGAAGATGACCCCGAGAAAGTGAACGGTACGATTGGTCGCATTGTTGGGCAAATGGAGTTACGCATCATTGATGAGGAGGGTAATGATGTGCCGTATGGCTCAGAAGGCGAAATCGCCGCCTATGGCCCTTCTGTGCATCTCGGTTACTTTAATAACCCCAACGCAAATAAAGAACTTTTCACAGACGACGATTGGTTCAGAACCGGTGATCTGGGTAAATATGTCGATCAGGCCGGCAATGTCATGATCGTGGGTCGGCGTAAAGAAATGATTAATCGTGGAGGAAAAAAATATTTTCCGCGTGAGATTGAAGAATTTCTATATGCCCACCCCTCTATTCTGCATGCTGCTATTGTGGGTGTAAATGATGTTCGTTTAGGTGAAAAAAATTGTCTGTGCGTGGTGCTCAAACCCGAAGCAAAATTAACGCTCGATGACGTCACCAAGATGCTCAAAGGTCAGGTGGCTGATTACAAGCTACCCGAGATGCTTGAGTTTTATGACGAATTACCCTTTACCCCGACCGGGAAAATTCGCCGTCACGTGTTGACCGTGGATGTGATCAGTCGTATCAATTCACGCTAAGGTATTGACCAGCTCTCGGCAAAACTTAGAGAACTTTTACGAAGATCACAGCTGTTGTGTTTGATGCCTACGGAACACACCTTGACGTTTACGCCATTTAGACTCAAGCCGGATAGCTTTACCCTGACATTCTGTCCTATGATATGTACAAGACATTCACTTACCTCGCCTTACCGTCAATGCATATTCACTTGAAAAAATATGAACACTCTAAACTTTGATCACTTCAAAAAACAATCTCTCGACGCCGGCTTTGACGAGGTGCTTGAACGCACTTGGGCTGCCGATACCGTTGTGCCAGAGCACACGCACCCTTTCAGCGTACAGGCTGTCGTCACGCAAGGCGAAATGTGGCTGACCTGTCACGGCGAGACACGACATCTTGTCGTGGGGGGCACATTTGAGATGAAACACAACGAGCCCCATGCTGAGCGTTACGGCGCTGAAGGCGCTACGTTTTGGGTTGCGCGGCGCCACGCCTAAACGGCACAAAAATTGTGAACACACCCACACACGACCCAGCACCACAAGTTAGTTTTTGGCAAGCGGTGGGCTTTTGGCTCAAACTGGGATTCATTAGCTTTGGCGGTCCAGCCGGTCAAATCGCGATCATGCACGAAGAGCTTGTGGTCAGGCGACGCTGGATCTCTGAAAAGCGTTTTCTGCATGCGTTGAACTATTGCATGGTGCTGCCCGGCCCCGAGGCGCAACAGCTGGCAACCTATATCGGCTGGCTGATGCACAAGACGCGCGGCGGCATCGTGGCAGGCGTTCTGTTTGTGTTGCCCTCTTTATTTCTGTTGATCGCGCTGTCATGGCTTTACATCGCTTACGGCGAAGTGCCGCTCATAGCAGGTTTGTTCTACGGCATTAAGCCTGCAGTGACTGCCATTGTGGTGCAAGCCGCCCACCGTATCGGCTCGCGGGCGCTCAAAAACAATTGGCTTTGGGCAATCGCTGGCGCAAGTTTTGTCGCAATTTTTGCACTGAACGTACCATTTCCTTTCATCGTCTTGGGCGCTGCACTCATTGGCTTTTTAGGCGGTCGCTATGCGCCCGCATACTTCAGTTCAAGCGCCGCGCACGGCAAAAAAGAACAATCGTCTGGTCGCGCCTTAATCGATGACGACACACCGACCCCAGCGCATGCGCTGTTTAATTGGAAACGCCTGCTTCAAGTGTTATTCATTGGAGCGGCGCTTTGGTCTGTGCCAATGGGGTGGCTGACCTTGCGCTATGGGTGGGATCACACACTCACTCAGATGAGTTGGTTCTTTACAAAGGCGGCTTTATTAACCTTTGGTGGCGCGTATGCCGTATTACCTTACGTCTATCAAGGCGCGGTCGACACCTTTGGCTGGGCCACACCGGTGCAAATGATTGACGGGCTAGCGCTGGGCGAAACGACCCCTGGGCCCTTGATCATGGTGGTGGCCTTTGTGGCCTTTATTGGCGGCTACGTTAAAGCGTTCTTTGGGCCAGACAGCTTATTTTTAGCCGGAGCACTCGCCGCTTGCCTGGTGACCTGGTTTACTTTTTTACCGTCGTTTCTGTTTATTTTGGCGGGTGGCCCTTTGATCGAAACCACCCATAACGACTTGAAGTTTACCGCCCCCTTAACGGCAATCACCGCCGCAGTGGTGGGCGTCATTTTGAACTTGGCGCTGTTTTTTGGCTACCACGTGTTGTGGCCCAACGGCTTTAGCGGCGTGTTTGATTGGCCCTCTGCCGTGCTAGCGCTGGCGGCAGGCGTTGCGTTATTTAAATATAAACGCAACGTGATTCACGTGATTGCTGTAAGCGGGCTTCTAGGTGTCTGCCTGAAGTGGCTTCTGCCCTGAGCAGAGGGCTTGGTGAATAGCTTTCGATTACTGAGGTATATTCTTGACTAATTTACTGGGTTATTTACCATAGACCTACCAATCGTTAAGGATTCAATTTGTTATGCAAGCGACTCACACTGATTTAAGCCAACCTCAGGGCCAACCAAACAACCAGCCTCAACCTCAAGGCCCTGAAAAACTGCCTGGCATTCGCCACATCATTGCGGTGGGCAGCGGCAAAGGCGGCGTTGGCAAATCAACGGTCAGCACCAACCTTGCCTTGGCGTTACAACAGACTGGCGCCACGGTTGGTTTAGTCGATGCTGATATTTTAGGCCCCAGCATTTGCGGCATGCTTGGCATCAACACAAGCGGCCAGCCGGCGATGACGGCCGAAGGCAAGATGATCCCTGCACAACGCTTCGGACTCAAAGTGGTGTCCATGGCAATGTTCACCGGCGACGATACTCCGGCCGTGTTACGTGGCCCAATGGTGACTAAGTACCTGCGTCTATTCACTGCTGGCGTCGAATGGGGCAACTTAGATTATTTGATCCTTGATCTGCCACCCGGTACTGGCGATACACAACTCACGATTGCGCAAAGCACGCCCTTATCAGGCGTTGTCATTGTCACCACGCCACAGGCTGTGAGTTTAAAGATCGCACGTCGTGGCTTACGCATGTTTCAAAAGGTGCACGTGCCGATTTTGGGCATTGTCGAAAACATGCGCACCTTCACCTGCCCACACTGCGGCAAAACCACCGACATCTTTAGACATGGCGGTGGCGAAAAAATGAGCCAAGAGCTTGAGGTGCCGTTTTTAGGTGCACTGCCGCTCGCCAGCGAAGTCGTCACCTGTGGCGATGAGGGCCGCCCGATTGTGGCTGGCCTGCCGCAATCAGCCAGCGCTCAGGTATACACCTCGATCGCAGCGCAACTGGTTCAAGCGATGCGCAATACCGCTACCGTTCTGAAACCGTTTATGTGGGACTTCGAAGCGAACACCGGCGCCCCCGAGTGGTTGGCCAATGAGGTGCACAAGAACGGCGCAACCGATACCCCCATCGGCATGCGTAAGCGCGACGCGCGCACGCTCACGGTTTTGTGGGAAGACGGCGTTCAATCAGATTTTGACGTACGCGATTTACGCTTAGCCTGCCAATGCGCGTTGTGCGTCGAAGAGATGAGCGGTCGCCCCTTACTGGATCCCAAAACCGTACGCGCTGATGTTGCGCCCAAAAAGATCATGAGTGTCGGCAACTATGCCATTGGCTTTGACTGGAACGATGGTCACAACAGCGGCATTCATGCGTTTACGAGGCTCAGAAAATTTGCAGATGAAGCGGCAGCAAATCGGTCTGAAGATGTCTAACATCAGCGCCCTGCACGCAACGCAGGTTCAGGCTCCGATTACGATCAAGGCTGAAACTGCGATCGCAGATCCGGATACTTGTAAATTTACAGTCAGCACAATTGTGCAGGCGGGTGGGCCATTTTTCTTTGCAGATACGGTGCAAGCGGCAAGCGCACCCTTGGCGGTGACGCTCTTTGCTCTGCCGGGGGTCGCCTCTGTATTGATTGCCGACAACACTGTGTCTGTTAGCAAGTCGGCCGATACGTCTTGGCAAAATTTAAAAGCTGCGATCGGTGCTGCCATCCGCTCGCAGTTGCTGTCTGGTTTGCCCGCGGTGCTTGCAGCCGCTGTTGCCACGCAAGCGCAAGGTCGCTCAAGCGAGGCCGTGCGTGAGATTGTGCAAGACATTCTCGATCGCGAAGTCAACCGCTCAATCGCGAGCCATGGCGGCGAGATCTCGATTGTCGATCTGCGCGAAGGTCAACTGTACGTGCGTATGAGCGGTGGCTGCCAAGGCTGCGCCTCGTCTGAGGCGACTCTCAAACAAGGCTTTGAAGTCATGGTCAAACGCGCTGCACCAGAGATCACCGAGATTATTGATGTGACCGATCATCAGTCTGGACAGAAGCCTTATTACTCGCGTTAGGTCAAACCATGTTTTTGAAACTCGCGCGCTGGATCGATCGCAATATTCTTGAACTTAGCCGTGAAATGCGACTGTCGTACCTGCCCCCCTTGATGGTTTACGTTGCCGCAGGCGTTTCGAGCCTCACCGGCATCGTCGGTACGTTTTTTGTTAAAGACTATCTCAATCTTTCTGCAGCCTTTTTAGCGACCTTAAGTTTTTGGGTGGTGATCCCTTGGTCACTCAAAATGGGGCTTGGGCATATTGTCGATTTGTTGTGGCGCTTCAAAAGCGGCTTACTTTTTGTAGGCGCTTCCCTCATCGCAGCGAGCTTGCTCATCATGGTGGGTCTGGTGTCTCACCGCGACGCGATGGCTGGCGTATTCTCTGTTGAAGTCTGGTTCGTGGTAAGTGCCCTATTGGCTCCCATCGGCTATGTGCTACAAGATGCCGTCGCCGACGCCATGACTGTCGAGGCAGTGCCTCATGTCGACGAGCATGGCCAGCCCATCGAACCTGAGCGTCTCAAACTGATGCACACCACCATGCAAACCTTGGGGCGTGTGGCCATTATCGGTGGCTCGGTGTTCGTTGCGCTGTTGAACATCTACGCCTTTGCAGGTGTACAACACCTCACTGAAGCTGAAAAACTCACACGCTATGCACAGGTTTACACACTGGCACTTGGGATCCCGCTTATCTCGGTCGCGGGCGTCGCCGTAGCAGCCTGGCTACACACTCGCGATACACGACGCTTGATCGAGCAAGGCTTCACTAAAGCGCAGGCACACGCTGCACTTAATGCGCATATCGAACTCGTCACACCTAACTGGACCATTCTGTTAGGTAGCCTAGTGTTTGTGGTGTTCACGCTCACCATGGGTCTGAGTCAAGTGAAGTATGGTCAAGAAATTATTTTTGTTGGCTCAATGACCATCATCATTTTTTTGATGAGCCGACTCACGCGTGATCTTGAACCGCAGATGCGCTCAACCCTCGTGGGCACCGCTCTCGTGATTTTTTTCTTTAGAGCAATCCCCACACCTGGCCCCGGCGTGACTTGGTGGCTGATCGATGAGCTTAAGTTTGATCAACAGTTTTTTTCAATACTGTCGCTGGTTGGTAGTGTGCTGTCTTTGCTTGGTATGTTTATTTTTCGTCGCTTCATGGCCGAGAAATCGATTGTTTATATCATTGGTACGCTCACCATCTTCGGCACGTTGCTGGCTTTACCGACCTTGGGGATGGTGCATGGCCTGCATCACTGGACAGCCGCGATGACTGGAGGCGTTGTGGATGCACGCGTGATCGCGCTCATCGATACTGCACTTGAGTCGCCACTTGGGCAGGTTGCGATGATCCCAATGCTTGCCTGGATCGCACGCTCAGCCCCTGACAATCTGAAGGCCACCTACTTTGCCGTGATGGCTTCGTTTACGAACCTCGCGCTCTCGCTGAGCCAGCTCGGCACCAAATATCTAAACCAAATCTTTGAAATTACGCGAGCGACCAAAACAGCAACGGCCCAAAGTGCGGCAAACTACACCGAACTCGGGCCGTTGTTACTCACCACGATTTGTCTTGGCTTTGCGATGCCGTTTATCGCGATTGCCATTGTCAAACTGACGCGATTTAAAAGTAATTAAAGCGCCAGGCTGAGGCCAAACTTGTCTGAATCGAGCGGCGCTAGGCGCTGACCTATCGCCGGCTCGGCATACGCTTAACCGAGGCTATCCGCCCAGATATTTCGTGCCCAACCCCACGCATAGACGCCCTCAAGATCGGTTGGCCCGGTAGAAACCCCGCCCGAACCCGCTACTGTTTTAAACGTCTTTTCGGCCTCAACATACTGATGCACACTTGCCACGTGAACGACTTGGGTGTCGTTGACAAAGCTGTAGCAGGTGTTTGTCAACACGGGTGCAGGGTTGATTTCCCAACCATTGAGTTGCGCGATGATGGCCGCTGCCGCCACTTTAGCGTGCTGGTTCGCCATATGACCAGATTTTGGCATCAAGGGTGCAACCTGAATCGAATCACCCAACACGTGTACATCTTTTGCGGCGGTGGATTCAAAGGTTTTGAAGTCGACTTGTACCCAACGCTTGTTCGCGTTAGCAATACCGCCTTGCACGGCTAAATCACCCGCACGCATGGCAGGCAAAATGTTTAACACATCAGCTTTTAAGTCATCTTGCACGTCAAACTTAAGCGTCTTGGTCTTAGCATCTACCGCGGTCACATTGAACTGTGGGCGATATTCTAGGATGCCGGCGTATTGCTCGGCCCAAACTTTTTTAAACAAGCCGGGCTTTGAGATGACATCAGGATTCGCATCCAGAATAATGACCTTTGACTTAGGCTTATTCTTTTTGAGGTAGTTGGCAACCTGGCAGGCGCGCTCGTAGGGGCCAGGTGGGCACCGGTATGGCGCAAGCGGGATACTGATTGCAAAGACGCCGCCATCTTGCATCGACGCAAGCTGCTTGTGCAAGGCAACAGTTTCGTCGCCCGCTTTCCAGGCTTGCAAGGTAACGCCCGCTTGATTAGCTTGCGCCAGGCCTTCGATGCTATCAAGCATCAGGCTAACGCCTGGTGACACCACCAGCTTATCGTAGGACAGTGTTTGGCCCGAGGTGAGTTGAACGGTTTTCTTTTCGGCGTTAAACGAGGCGACACTATCTTTCACAACTTTAACGCCATGCTTTTTTTGCAACGCATCGTAAGACACGGTGACATCGGCCAAGGTCTTTGAGCCGCCGATCACCAAGTTCGACATCGGGCACGAAATGAATTGTGTATTGGGCTCGATCAAGGTGACATTCGCGGTGTTATTCGAAAGTAGTCTTAAGTACTTAGCAGCAGTCGCGCCACCGTACCCGCCGCCCACCACGACGATTTGAGCCTTATTGAGGCTAGCGCGTGCAAGCCCTGGCATACCAAGAGCAGCACCGAACAACGCAGAACTTTGTCCTAGAAATAAACGACGATTCATGTTGCGCCCCTTTTTATTTTTTACCAAGCACAGACGCGATTGTCTGCAGCTGCTCATCTGTGTAGCCTTTGGCTAACTGATGCATGATGGTGCCGGTCACAGCGCCGCTTTTGTAATCAGTCATTTTTTTCAACAATTCAGCTGAACTGAGATGATTGATGATGGGCATGCCCGTGCCCACTACACCTTGCCCGTCTGTGCCATGACAGTTCGCGCAGGTGGCCGCCAAGCCGCGCTGATAGAGCTTGAGTGCATCTTGGTTTTGCGCCTGCGCTTGCGCTGCGCCTGCTGCAGCGAGTACCACTGCAAGTGCTGTCGCACCACGCGCGACCGAGCGCCCAAGTGTGCTGAAATCAAATCGTTGTCTGTTGATTGTTTTCATGTTTTCTCCAAAAAACTGAACAGTTGAGCTGAGCTTCACATTGTGATTAATGGATTATGACCGAGCCTTCGCAACAATAGGCATTACTTTAACAAGGGTTTGCCCTACTGATTCAGCCAACACCTCGACTGATTTGTTATATCGATATGTGGCTCGGGCGGTCATCCTCGGGGCGCTCTCGACGCGACGCAGGTTAAACACCCTTCTCCTTGAACCACGCCAAGGCTTTTTGCCAACCGTCTTTTGCTGGCCCCTCTTGATACGTCTGCCGATAGTCAGCATGAAAAGCATGGGGTGCGTCTGGGTAAATCTCAAACTTTGAGGACTTTGCCGCAGCCGTGGCACTGGGGCCAGACAACGCGAGTTTCATTTTTTCGACATCTGCGAGGGGGATACCAGTGTCTTGCCCACCATAGAGGCCCAAGACCGGCGCACGCGTTTGCGCGGCGAGTTCAAGCGGGTGCTCTGGAAAATTATCACTTTTTTCGCCGACTAAACGGCCGTACCACGCCACACCAGCTCGCATCGAAGACAGCTTTTGGCAAGCCAACCAAGTGATGCGTCCACCCCAGCAAAAACCAGTCATCCCCACACGACTCAGATCGCCGTTATTGGCGCCGGCCCACTTTAACGCCGCTTCAATATCACCAAGCACTTGCTGATCAGGGGTCTTGGCCACGATCTGAGACATGATCTCAGCGACCGTGCCTAATTCCGTGGGCTCACCGGCGCGCGTGAAAAACTCGGGGGCAATCGCTAAGTAGCCGACTTTCGCTAGACGACGCGTCACGTCGGCGATGTACTCGTGCACACCAAAGATTTCGCTGGCGACGATAATGATTGGTAGCTTTCCCTGGGCCTGAGCGGGCCGCGAGGTGTAGGCCGCGACATTTGTGCCGTTTGAATCGATCGTCACCTCTTCGCTTTGAATGCCGGCAAAGTCAGTTTTAATTGCCTGGGATAAAACGGGCATGGCCGCGCTGGCAAACCCCGTGCCCAAACTGCCGAGTGTGGCGGCTTTCATGAAACGGCGACGTGAGGTTGAGCGCGAAGCCAGCAATGCGGCTGCGTCATTGGCGAGATCTGAGTTCATGCGGTGCTCCTGAATGACCTAAACGTTGAGAGACTTGTCGAGCTCGCCACCGTCACTAGGGTTATCACTAGTAGCGCGCAACAGCCTCTTTAAATTACTTTTAGATATTAACTTATAACCAAAAATATCTTCAAGCGAGCCAATGTTGAATCTGACTATTCTGCGAGCGTCAAATCCGCCCGATTGGCTGTTGCGTTCGACTCGCGACTTGCCTAGTCTATACGCACCCCTTTTTACCCCAAGTACACGCGCCGGGAAACCAAATTCTGATCCATCGCAAATCAGCGCGACAAAAAGCTAGATCATGAGCAACAAATTCACAAGCTTGACCTTCGGCCGCTTACGCAAAGCACCAGAGCATTTTTTGGAGGGCGACCTGCTCGCCCAAATTAGCCAGAACGGGCTCGACACACAGCGCCGCAATTTCATCCGCAAAAGCTTTTTGGGAGCGCTGGCCACTGCCACGGGTGCGAGTGCCTTAGCGCAAAGCACAGCGACGCTTGGTGACCCCGCCATTCTTGACAAACAAATTTGGGCCACCACGCTGGGCAAACCCGTTGCAGCAAACCCATACGGCATCCCATCAAAGTACGAGGCGGGTTTAGTGCGCCGAGAATCACCAGGCTTAACGAGAGTGTCGGCGGCGTCGGTATCGTTTACCCCTTTGCAAGGTTTGTTTGGGATGATCACGCCGAGCGGCTTGCACTTCGAGCGCCATCATCAGGGGTGGTATGAGTTGGATCCGGCGCTGCATCGGCTGATGATCAATGGCCTGGTCAAACGCGAAATGATCTTCACGATGGAAGATCTTATGCGTTTACCAAGCGTTTCGCGCATTCACTTTATTGAGTGCGGCGCAAACACCGGTCTTGAATGGGGTAACGTTGCGGTGCCGACTGTGCAATACACCCATGGCATGATTTCATGCAGCGAGTTTACCGGTGTCCCGCTTGCCACACTGCTCGATCTGTGTGGTGTTGACCTTAAAAAGGGTAAATATATTCTGGCCGAAGGCGCCGATGGTTCGGGCATGACGCGCACCATCCCCGTCGAGGCTGCCATGGACGACGTCTTGGTTGTGTGGGCGATGAACGGCGAAATGTTGCGACCTGAAAATGGCTACCCTCTCAGATTGCTTGTACCGGGCGCGCAAGGTGTGAGCTCAGTCAAGTGGCTGCGTCGTATTGAAGTCGGTGATCAACCCTATGCCAGCAAAGATGAAGCCGTGCACTACATTGACTTGATGCCAGATGGCCTGCATCGGCAATACACCTCGATTCAAGAATGTAAATCTGTGATCACGACACCCTCGGGCGGGCAGCAACTTTTAACCAAAGGTTTTTATAACGTCAGTGGGATCGCCTGGTCTGGTCGAGGCACCATCAAAAGTGTGGATGTTTCGATGGATGGTGGCAAGAACTGGCGCGAAGCACGCCTTGAAGGCCCAATCCTGACGAAAGCCATCACACGCTTCAATATTAATTGGGAGTGGGACGGCTCACCCGCAATTTTGCAGTCGCGCGCGATCGATTCGACTGGCTATGTGCAGCCGCCGATCAATATGCTGCGCGAAGTGCGCGGCACACGCTCTATTTATCACAACAATGCGATTCAATCCTGGAAGCTCGATACCAACGGTGAGGTCAGCAATGTACAAGTTGGCTAATTTTTTAATGGGCGATCGAGCGATCGTGACAAAATTTCAAACCAACAGCTCGAGAGTTGATCGATTCGTACAACAAACCAAAGCCTTCAATGTATTGACTGCAGCCGGCAAAACCGCATTGCTCCATCATGTGAAGCTCGCTGCAATCACGCTGTTTAGTGCGGCAACGCTTTTTTGTACAGTGAGTGACAGCGCCGCGCAAAGCGCTTCGTCCAATCAGTTCAGCGGCATCGGCCGCACGGCCACCGCAGCAGAGATCAAAGCGTGGGATATCGACGTGCGTCCAGACCTGAAAGGCTTGCCCGCAGGCTCAGGCAAAGTACAAGACGGCCAAACGCTTTGGGACAACAAGTGTGCAAGCTGTCATGGCACGTTCGGTGAATCAAACGAGGTCTTTACACCCTTGGTAGGCGGCACCACCGCCGCAGACGTCAAGCGCGGCCGCGTTGCCTCACTGACTGACCCCAAGCAACCTCAGCGCAGCACCTTAATGAAAGTTGCAACGATTTCGAGCTTGTATGACTACATTTATCGCGCGATGCCTTGGAACGCACCTCGCTCGCTGACTGCCGACGATACCTACGCCGTCTTAGCCTACATGCTCAATCTGGCAGAGATTTTGCCTGACGACTTTGAGCTGAGCAACAAGAACATGGCCGAGGTGCAACAGTTGATGCCAAACCGCAATGGCATGACGCGCGAGCACGGCATGTGGCGGATTGACGATGCGCCCGATGTGAAAGCGGTTGCCTGTATGAGCAATTGCGTTGAGACGGTTAAGATCACTTCAAGTCTGCCTGATTACGCACGCAATGCACACGAGAATCTCGCTGAGCAAAACCGTGGTTATGGGCCGTTTCGCGGGGTAGACACCACCCGGCCACCCGTGGCTAAACTGCCCGGCTCAGACCTAGGTCGACTCGCCCAAGCCGGTGCGACGGCAACGGGTACTACCTCAAGCGCAGCTGCCTCGACCCCAAAGTCTGGCACCCCTGCTACGCTCATGCCAGCAACCGACCTTTTTAAGAAGCAAAACTGCTTTGCCTGTCATGCTGCGATTAGCAAACTCGTTGGCCCCTCGCTAGCTGAGATTGCTACTAAGTACAAAAATCAGCCCAACAGCGAGGCAATACTCACTGAAAAAGTCATAAAAGGCGGGGCGGGCGTTTGGGGGGCAATCCCCATGCCGGCTCAAAACCAGTTGTCTACGGCCGATTCGCAAGCGTTGGTCAAGTGGATACTAGCCACTCATTAGTGTTGATAGCCAGATAAAAACTCACCACCTTTTAGAGCCTTGCCCGCAGCCTCAGCAGAACCGGCGTAATATTTAACAATTGATAACTATTCGGTAATATGCGCAGCAACGAGTCAAAGCTAGGCACACGCTCACGTAACGCCTAACCCATAGCCCTAAGACGTCATACTTAACATCAGCACACACTATTTTTGAAATTGACAGGAGCAACAATGAACAACCAACGCAGAAACGTCTTACGCCTGACCTCGGTCATTGCCCTGATGGCAAGCACGGGCCTGATCACCAGCGCACAAGCTACTGAATGGAATAAAGCCGCCTTTGAAGGCAAGAACCTCGACGATGTGCTCAAAGCAATCGGTGGCGCAAAACCTGAGACATCAGCCGACATCATCATGCGCGCGCCCGATATCGCCGAAAACGGTGCGGTCGTACCTGTTGGCGTTGAAACAAAACTCAAAGCCACTCAAATCGCGATTTTGGTCGAAAAAAATCCCAGCAATCTCGCCGCGCAATTTATTCTGCCGGAGGGCGCTGAGGCCTTTGTCACCACCCGCGTCAAAATGGGCCAAAGCTCAAACGTACACGCTTTGGTAAAGGCAGATGGCAAGTGGTATATCGCCACTAAAGAAATTAAAGTCACGCTCGGTGGTTGCGGCGGCTAAGGAGCTTGATGGCTGTGACGGCCAAGAGCTTTAGCGATCAAGCATATCCGCAACAACACACGCTTTCTACGATCAAGTTTAAGACATTTAAAAAGGAATCATCATGGCAGATCCAATGCGCATTCGCGCCGCTGAAAAAGACGGCACCGTCGACGTCAAGGTTTTGATGAAGCACGACATGGAATCCGGTCAACGTAAAGATGCAGCGGGCGCCACCATCCCCGCTTTTTTTATCCAAACCGTGATTGCTCAAGTGAAAGGTAAAACTGTGTTTACCGCTGAGTTTGGCCCTGCTGTCTCAAAAGATCCGTTTTTGAATTTTAAATTCAAGGGCGCGGCAAAGGGCGACGAAATCGTTGTTGATTGGGTGGATAACTCGGGCGACAAGCGTAGCGATAAGGCCAAGATCACTTAAAGCAAGTAGGCGGCAAAAAGTCTGATCGCCGCTGCTATCTTCTAAGCGATACTCAGAAAGTACCATTGCCGCTGCAAACGTCTTAACGCTTCACCGTTGGTCACTGCAAACCAAGCGGTTGCCGCAAAGACTTTCAGTTTGCTGTTTACGCAGCCTTGACTCAGGATCCAATCATGAAAAAAAAATATGCATCCTTCCTTTTAGTAAGCTTGCTAGGCCTGAGCACCGCGCCGGCATTTTCACAAAGTGCAAGCGATGAAATTGCCAAGTATCGCGAAATGATTGCCGAGGGCAATCCCGCTGAGCTTTATGAAATGGCGGGTGAAGAGCTTTGGAAACAACCCGCCGGCCCCAAAAAAGCAACGCTTGAGAAATGCGATCTTGGCTTAGGCCCTGGAGTTGTAAATGGCGCTTCGGCTCAGTTACCTCGCTACTTTAAAGATACCGATCGCGTGCAAGACCTTGAGTCGCGCTTAATGACTTGCATGGAGGCTCTGCAAGGTATCGCGCAAACCGAAATAATCGGGGGTGCCTTCGCCAAAGGCATACGCAAAAATGTTGAGGCGGTCGTCGCGTATGTTGTGACGCATTCAAAAGACATGAAAATTAACGTACCTGCTACGCACCCAAAAGAAAAAGAAATGGTGGCCTTGGGTAAGAAGATGTTTTTCTTTCAAGGGGGGCCAATGGACTTCTCATGCGCCTCGTGTCACTCAGTCAAAGATCAGCGTATTCGCCTGCAAGATCTTCCTGACCTCACCACCCAAGCAGGTGCCGCCTTGGGCTGGGGCGCTTGGCCAGCTTATCGAGTCTCAAGCGGAGAGTTCTGGACCATGCAACGGCGCCTGAATGATTGCTTCAGACAGCAACGATTGCCGTTTCCGATTTATGGTTCTGATGTCACCATTGCGTTGTCAATCTTTATGGCAAACAAAGGTGATGGCGGCATCGTGCAAACACCCGGCCTCAAACGCTAAGTAAGACAACACAGCCCAGGATACTCACATTTATGAACACCTTATACGTTCGTTACTTATCGACCGCCGTGTTACTCAGCTGCCTCTCACTTGGCGCACAGGCACAAACTGCCGACCCAAAGTTTGAGGCCATGCTCAATAGTGGCTTTAGAGCCCAAGGGATTGCTGGGCTAGAGCGCCTCAAGCAAGACCCAATCCAAGCGTTATGCTCAGACCCAGAAGTCCGCAACACACCGGCGGCACAAAAAGTGTTAATCGAAGAACAAACTAAGGCAATGGCGGCCATTAAACCGCCGGCAGACGGAAAATATTTAGGTAGTTGGAAAGCAGGTGAAGCAGTGGCACAAAGCGGCCGAGGCGCAACCTGGTCAGACACGACCAAAGCACCCAATGGTGGTGGCTGCTACAACTGCCATCAAATTAGCAAACAAGAAATTTCATATGGCAACATCGGGCCCTCGTTAACAGGCTATGGCAAGACACGTGGCACCAGCGAAGCGATTTTGACCTACACATGGAACCGCATCAACAATTCAAAAGCGTATAACGCTTGCAGCAATATGCCTCGCATGGCGCATTTCAACTTACTGACTGAACAGCAGATTAAAGATGTCATGGCCTTGTTGCTTGACCCAGAATCGCCGGTCAATAAATAGGCGTTGAGCGCGACATGATGAATCGTAGAGAGTTTATGCAGTTGCTGGCGATTGCTTCTGCTGGCGGCCTGGCGTTGCAATCAAGCGCAGTGTCGGCCCAAGCAGCGGCAAATGCCTTTTACGATCTTCCTAAATTTGGCAATGTGCATTTGCTGCACTTCACCGATTGTCACGCGCAACTTAATCCCATTTATTTTCGCGAACCCAATGTCAATCTTGGCTTTGGCGATCAGTTGGGTAAAGCGCCGCATTTGGTAGGCGAGCATTTGCTTAAAGCCTTTGGCATCGCTCCAGGCAGTCGCGACGCCTATGCGTTTACCTATCTTGACTTCGTAGCGGCAGCAAAAAATTACGGCAAGGTCGGTGGCTTTGCCCACCTAGCAACGCTTATCAAACGCTTAAAAGCCTCGCGTCCTGGGGCCTTACTGTTGGATGGTGGCGACACCTGGCAGGGTTCAGGCACCTCGCTTTGGACGAACGGCCAGGATATGGTGGATGCTTGCCTGGCAATGGGCGTTGACATCATGACGGCGCACTGGGAGATGACCCTGGGCGAAAAACGTGTGCAAGAAATCGTCGAAAAAGATTTCAACAACAAGGTTTCATTTTTAGCGCAAAACATCAAGACCACAGATTTTGGGGACCCCGTTTTTGAGGCCTATACCCTAAGAGAAATGAATGGTGTATCGGTCGCGATTATTGGTCAGGCGTTTCCGTACACACCGATCGCTAACCCTCGTTATATGGTCGAAAACTGGACCTTCGGCATCGAAGAAGAAAACATGCAGAAGGTGGTCGACGAAGTGCGTGGCAAAGGCGCAAAAGTCGTGGTGCTGCTTTCGCACAATGGCATGGATGTCGATCTTAAGATGGCGACTCGCGTGCAAGGCATTGACGTGATCCTAGGCGGACATACCCATGATGGCGTCCCTGCTCCGATTAAAGTCAGCAACAAAGGAGGCGTTACCCTCGTCACCAACGCCGGTTCAAACGGAAAGTTTTTAGGTGTTTTAGATTTTGATGTGAAAGCCGGTAAAGTCGCTGATGTGCGCTACAAATTAATGCCAGTGTTCTCTGACCTGTTACCCGCTGACCCAGACATGGCAGCCTTAATCAAAAAATTACGCAGCCCCTTCGAATCCAAGTTGGCGCAACCACTTGCCGTCACTGAAGGTCTGCTTTATCGCCGCGGTAACTTTAACGGTAGCTTTGATCAGCTCATTCTTGATGGCTTAATGGCAGTTAAAGACGCACCTATTGCTTTCTCTCCAGGCTTTCGTTGGGGCACGTCTTTATTACCAGGGCAAACGATCACCTTCGAACACTTGATGGATCAAACCGCCATTACCTACCCTTACACTACCGCCACAGTGATGAAAGGCGAAATGCTCAAGACAATTCTTGAAGATGTCGCCGACAATCTGTTTAATCCTGATCCCTATTATCAACAGGGTGGCGACATGGTGCGTGTGGGTGGACTGCAGTACGCGATTGATCCTACGGCGGGGGCTGGCAAACGAATTTCTGACATGCGTTTAGGCGGTAAGCTGATCGATCCAGACCGCAGCTATAAGGTTGCTGGTTGGGCCCCCGTCTCTGTAGAAGCTAAGCAAGCTGGTGGAGAGCCAATCTGGGATTTGATGACGACATACTTGAAGGATATCAAGACGGTTAAAGCGAGTCCGTTGAATATGCCAACGATTAAGGGCACTGCTAATAATCCGGGGCTCGCCTAAGCTCGCCTCACGCTCAACAACCGAGCCTATTTAGTTCTATGCGCAAATCGCGCACGCTGTGTAAATAACCAAGGATCTTCATGTCAGCACAACTCAAACAAACCGCCTATGGCCTGCTCTTAATGCTTGGCATGTTAAGCATGGGTTCTGCAGCTGCGCAGTCTAGCGTGGTCTATCACATCGATCACGCGGCTACGCAAGGCTTAAAAGGCCTGCGTAACATTCGCAATCATTTAGACGTGACGCCCAAAACAAAAATCATCGTCGTTACCCATGCTGAAGGGGTTGATCTGTTGATGGACGGCGCAAAAGATGAAAAAATATGCCGTTGAGTATGCACCACTAATCGCCGCGCTGAAGTCGCGAGGCGTACGCTTTGAAATCTGTGAAATCACACTCAAAAATCGTAAGCTAAACAAAGAGCAATTTATCTTGGATGCTGATTTCACACCTTCGGGGGTCGTGCGTATCGCTGACTTGCAGTTTCAAGACAAGTACGCGTATATCAAACCTTAGTGGCAAAGCTTATTACGCGTATTTTTTATCTACGGTATTTTTATTGTCCGTCTGTTGATCGTCCGTAGGCTGATTAACTGAATGCTTATTTACCGTATTTTTTAAGCTCAACAAGATCAGAGTCGACCATCAGACCAAAGTCTTTCTGCACCACTTTACCCTGCGGATTTACAACGTAGAGCTCTGGTATGCCGCGCCGCTTGCCAAGCGTTGCCGACCACTCTGGGGTCATCATTGCGGTCAGAAACGGCCAGGAATGTTCCTCAGCGTAATT
Organism: Alcaligenaceae bacterium; assembly: GCA_947484295.1. Taxonomy (GTDB): domain Bacteria; phylum Pseudomonadota; class Gammaproteobacteria; order Burkholderiales; family Burkholderiaceae_B; genus Zwartia. The sequence continues at coordinate 24,048 of CANKOW010000015.1, forward strand.
TTTAGCGCTGAACTCATCTCGATCAACCGAGAGCGCCACAATAACCGCCTTGTCCGGCGATAGTTGCGGGGCAAGTTTTTGTAGATTGAGATTTTGCTTGTGGCAGTAGGGGCACCACGAGGCCCATATTTGAATAATCAAATGCTTCCCGGCCAACTGCTCTGCAGTGATCGTCTGACCGCTAAACGAAGTCAGCCCCGAGACTCGAATCGTTTGACCCACCTCAACTGCATGGGCAAACTGACAGCTCGAGAAAAAAAGCAAGAGCAAACTAAGGCAACAGCCGCGAAGTGTATTCATAGATTTTTAGTATCGGAACAACAATATTAGAATCTTAGAGGATTTAAAGACCATAGACACAGTCAACCATGAAAAAAAACCCGTCCTAAACAAGGCACAGGCTTTAGATCAAACAGCGAATTAGCTCAGAAGTTAACGTTATCGCGTCCTTTCAGCTTCAAGATCTCACGTGCCTCGGCAGGAGTCGCAACTTCGAGCGACAAACCCTCGATGATCTTACGCATACGTGTGACCTGATCAGCGTTCGACTTAGCAAGCGCGCCTGGGCCATCCCACAAAGAGTCTTCGAGGCCCACGCGCACATGACCACCCATTGTGGCTGATTGCGTTGCGATCGGAGTTTGATTGCGACCCGCGCCAAGCACCGACCATTGATAATCGTTACCGAACAAACGGTCTGCCGTGCGTTTCATGTGCAGCACATCTTCGGGATGAGGGCCAATGCCACCCAAAATACCAAAGACCGATTGAATTAAGAACGGTGCCTTGATTAAGCCGCGATCAATAAAATGCGCTGCCGTATAGAGATGACCAATGTCATAGCACTCGATCTCAAAACGCGTATTGTTTTCGCTGCATGAAGTCAAAATATGTGCGATGTCTTTGAAAGTGTTTTTAAAGACGCGATCATCACTACCGGCCAAATATTTTGGCTCCCAATCGTGCTTAAAGGTTTTAAAACGCTTCAGCATGTCATACAAACCAAAGTTCATTGAACCCATATTCAGTGAAGCCACTTCTGGTTTGAAGTAATGAGCAGGACGCAGGCGGTCCTCGATCGTCATGGTCGGTGCACCGCCAGTCGTTAAATTGATGACGACGTCGCTTTTTTCTTTGATCTGGGGCAAAAACTTCTTGAACAAATCAGGGTCTTGTGAGGGGCTACCATCTTTCGGATCGCGCGCGTGTAGGTGCACAATCGCAGCGCCAGCTTGGGCCGCACCGATCGCCGCATCGGCGATTTCTTGCGCGGTGACCGGAATGTAGGGTGACATGCTTGGAGTATGGATGGCACCCGTAACGGCACAAGTAATAATGACTTTTCTAGGCATAGCGATCTCCGCAGAGTAATTAGGTTATGGACAAATGCTTTAGTCGATTAGGCAATACAAAAATAAACTTTTACGAAACGAGCGTTTCGACATTTCCATCAACTGACAAGCTTTGCCCTGAGATTTTGGCACCAGCGTTAGAACAAATAAAGACGATCTGTGCCGCGATATCGTGAGCGGTCACTGTCGTACGCATCGATACTCTCTCAAGCGCACGCGTGCGCATCTGCTCTAGTGTAATCCCATAAGATTTGGCCTTTGCACTTAAGACCCGATCTTGACGCGGGCCTTCGACAATGCCGGGCAAGATTGCATTGACGCGTATGCCTTCAGGCCCAAGCTCCATCGCCCAGGTTTCTGTCAAGCCAATTACACCAAATTTTGAAGCGGAATAAGGCGAACGCAGCGGAAACCCAAAGCGACCTGCTGCTGAAGAGATGTTGACGATGCTGCCACCATGTGGCTTCATAAGCGGCACCGCGCTGCGCGTACAGAGAAACGTGCCCGTCAAGTTCACATCAATCGTCTGCTGCCATTCGGCCAAGGACGTATCTTCGATTGCCGCCGTTGGTCCAGCAATGCCAGCGTTGTTCACTAAGATATCAAGACCACCCCAACGCTGCTTCAGGCCAGCAAACATCTCTGCTACCTGAGCCTCATTCGAAATATCTGTCAACGTAGCAGTGACTTGTGGAAATGCGGCTTGCACGTCCTTTAGAGATGCGGCATCGATATCACACACGTGCACTTGTGCACCTTGAGCAAGCAGCGCCTCTGTGATTGCACGCCCTATTCCCTGCGCGCCAGCCGTGACTAAGGCTCGCTGACCATCTAACCGAAAAGAAATTGCCCCAGTCATTGCTGCCTCAAAATATGAAATCTACAAATTGTTATACACAAAAATATATGAGCCTTACATCCACAGAATCTTCTTACGATAATCCAGATCGTCTAGCAATGCTTTGGCAGGCCCCTCATGAAAGACTTGACCACGCTCAAGTGCGAAGACGCGATCTGACAGCGCAAGCACCAAATCAAGATTGTGCTCGACAATCAAAATTGATACTTCGCTTCGTAATTTATCGAACACCGTAAACAATTCATTGATGACGGCAGGTGCCAAGCCTTCAAAGGGCTCATCAAGCAAGAGCAATTTGATATTGCCTGACAATGCCCGCGCCACAGCGACCATTTGCTGTTCGCCACCCGATAAGTAATCTGCGGCCACGTCCATACGGTCTTTGAGCCGCGGAAAATATTCAAAGATTTTCTCTTCGGTCCAGTAGGTGCCGCCAATGGCAGGATTGACGCGATTCATTCTGCCGAGAGCAAAGTTATCGCGTACAGACATACCGGCAAACAAACCTCGGCCCTGCGGCACATAGCCAATACCAATTCGGGCGATTTCAGGCGCAGCCATCCCAGAGATCTTTTGGCCATCAAACATAATCGTGCCACCCACTGGCTCAACCAAACCAGTGAGCGCCTTAAGCAAGGTCGATTTACCGGCGCCGTTGCGCCCCAGCAAGGCAACAATCTCGCCACGACGCACATTGAGCGAGGCATCGTTCAGGATATGACTTTTGCCATAGAAGCTATTGATCTTATCAAACGACAGCAATACGTCTTCAGCTTTACTCGACGCGACGGTTCTAGCCTGAATGGCCGGAGTCCCTTTGCCCGTATAAACCTCTTGCACACGCACATCGCTACGCACCTGCGCAGGGGTACCGGTCATCAAGACGTTGCCATCATTCATGACAGTGACGTTTTGCGAAAAGCCCAAGACGCGATCTAAATCATGCTCAACAATCAGCACTGGAATATGGTGCTGAATCATTTGAATCAAGTTTGAAATCCGTTCGCGCTCTGCCGCAGCCAAACCTGCCAAGGGTTCATCAAGCAGCAAGACCTTAGGATGACAACCTAACGCAATCCCCATATCGACTAAACGCTGGCCGCCGTAGGACATACTCGCGGCTTCGCTATGCTCGATACCCTCTAGCCCCAGATACTTGACCAACTCTGCTGTTTGCTGATGCACGACAGTATACGAGTCGATATCACGCCAAATATTAAAGTGCCCCTTGTGGCGCGCTTGCACCGACAAGCGTAAGTTTTCGTAAATCGTCAGGCCCTTAAACAAATTGGTAATTTGAAACGAACGCGCCAAGCCCAGCTGACTAATTTTGTCAGACGACAAACCAGCCAAGGATTTCTCGTAGAGTGTTACCTTGCCCTGATCCGGCACGAACATGCCCGAAATCAGATTAAAGGTCGTAGTCTTACCTGAACCATTTGGACCAATCACTGCGTGAATGCCAGAATGCAAGGTCAAACCACAGTCACGGACCGCTTTGACCCCGCCAAAACTTTTTGCAATGCCAGAAACTTCAAGCGCAATACCGTCGCCTTTCGTGGGTTGTAAAAATAAAGGAAAAGCCAAGCCTTGATAGATTTTTCGGGCACTCATTGCAGCGTCAGTTTCTTTTTCGGGCTTGAAGCGTTTTTTGATTTGCGCCCAGACACCTACTAGCCCCTTCGGCGAAAAAATAATAAAACCGACGAACAGTAAGCCAAAGTACAACAGCCAGTTTGGCGTCCAGATTGAAAGGTATTCGCGAAACAGAATATAGAAAAATGCGCCTATCACCGGCCCGAGCAAACTGTGCATACCACCAATCACTACCATCGCCAGCAGCTCACCTGAAAACGTAACCGAGGTTGGATCAGCTGACGCAAAGCGATAATGAAACGCCAGTAGGCTACCGGCCAGCGCCGTCACTGTGCCCGAAATCGCGAAGGCATATAATTTGTATCTCTGCGTGTCATAGCCTTGAAACTGCGCGCGTTGTTCGTTTTCTCGGATGGCCGCAAGCACATGACCAAAAGGCGAACGCGACACGCGCCAAATGAGATACAAGACAAGCCAACCGATGATGCTCACAGCAATTAAATAAGGCACTGGCTGATCAAGCTGCAAAGCGCCCATTGCGGGGCGCACAACATTACCCAAACCGTTCTCGCCACCCGTCAGCGCTGTCCAGCGAAAGGCAATGGCAAATGTCAGTGCCGAAAACGCTAAGGTCAGCAGCGAAAAGTACACGCCTCGTCGGCGCAAGATCAGCGCGCCGACCAAGGTGGCAAGCAGTCCACAAAATACGATTGTGAACAATATCGGCATGACCATCTGCCCTTCGAACCAGTACTTTTGTGACAATGCCGCAGCGTAGGCGCCGATGCCAAAAAAGGCACCATGCCCAAAAGACGTCAAGCCTGTATGGCCGACTAACAGATTCAACCCCAAGGCTGCCATGGCGTAAATCACCACATCGGTGGCGGTACCAGGGGTCAAGCCCAGTGCCCGCATGATGAAAGGCGAAATCAGCAACCCCAACAGGGCTAAGCCCAAGGGCAAATATTTTTGTGTGTTTACGTTTGTCATGCCAGCTTCTTATTCAAATCGCTCAATGCGCTCACCCAGCAAACCACGCGGGCGCAACAGCAGAACCAAAATCATCAATACATACATTGA
>CANKOW010000016.1 GCA_947484295.1 Alcaligenaceae bacterium
ACCGCCCTTGAAGCAAGCGCTCTTCGCCCAAGACCTTCTCGCCGTCGAGCGTCAGACGTACCAGCATCTGCCCACGCAAGGCGCCCACAAGCAAATTGCCCCGCCATTGAGGAAACTGTGAGCCGCTCACAAACGCCATGCCAGATGGCGCAATCGATGGCACCCATACGTGCAAGGGCTGCACCAAGCCAGCTTTGGCCTGGCCCTCACCAATTTTGGTGCCCAAGCCGTAATTGACACCGTAGGTGATCACGGGCCAGCCATAATTCAAACCTGAACGCATCACGTTGACCTCATCCCCACCCTGGGGCCCGTGTTCATGTGTCCACAGTTCACCGGTTTGGGGATGCAGTGCCGCACCCTGCATATTACGATTGCCCAGCGTCCATTTTTCTGCCAAGGCATCCGTACGGTTAACAAAAGGGTTGTTGGCTGGCACACGACCATCATCGTGAAGACGAATGACAGAGCCAGCATGGTCACCCAGTTTTTGGGCACGGTCTTTGTCGCCACGGTCTCCCAGGGTCAGATAAACAAAGCCAGCTTGGTCGAACACAATGCGCCCGCCAAAATGATAGGTTAAAGACGTTTTAGGCTGCATGCTGAACAGTACCTGTACCTCGGTCATGCGGTGGTCTTGAAGCTTACCTCTGGCCAAAGCTGTGCCCCATCCGCCAGGCCCAGGCGCGTTGTAAGCCCAATAAATCCAACCATTCTGAGCATACTGAGGGTGCAAGACTACATCAAACAAACCACCTTGGCCTCGTGACACAACGTCAGGCAAACCATCAATCGGTTTGGGGCTCAGTTTAAAATCTTGACTCACTAGGCGTAAGCGTCCCGCCCTCTCAGTGACCAGCATCCGACCGTCAGGCAAAAAAGCAATGGACCAAGGATTTTCAAGTCCTGTCACCAAAGTGGTCACTCGGAACGTGTGTTTTTCTGAAATGAAGACCGAGGTCGCTTCTTGAGCCCAAGTGGGAAGACAGCATGCCATGCACATCAGCAAGGCATGAATTAATCGAGCAAGTTTTACTCTCATGAGACTTCTATTCCCACTCAATAGTCGCCGGTGGCTTACTAGACACGTCGTACACCACGCGATTAATACCGCGCACTTCGTTGATAATGCGTGACGACACTTTACCTAAAAGTGGGTAAGGTAATGGCGCCCAATCGGCGGTCATAAAGTCTGAGGTTTGCACGGCGCGCAGCGCCACGACATAGTCGTAAGTACGCCCGTCACCCATCACCCCCACTGACTTCACGGGCAAGAACACTGCAAACGCTTGCGAGGTTAAGTCGTACCAGCTTTGTTTGGTTTCAGGGTCGATGGTGTTTCGAAGCTCTTCGATAAAAATCGCGTCGGCACGGCGCAGCAGATCAGCAAATTCAGTCGTGACGGCACCTAAGATACGCACACCTAGACCTGGGCCTGGAAACGGGTGGCGATACACCATACCGTGTGGCAAGCCCAACGCCACGCCTAGTTTGCGGACTTCGTCTTTGAACAGCTCGCGCAGTGGCTCGAGCAATTTTAGATTCATGGTCTCGGGCAAGCCGCCGACATTATGGTGCGACTTGATCGCAACTGCTTTACCCGTTTTAGCACCCGCCGATTCAATCACATCAGGGTAGATCGTGCCTTGTGCAAGCCACTTGGCTTGTTTGAGTTTGCCCGCTTCAACCTGAAACACTTCAACAAACTCACGACCAATAATTTTGCGTTTGGCTTCGGGATCAGACACCCCCACAAGCTTACCCATAAACTGTTCAGTCGCATCGACATGAACAATGCGCACACCCATGTTTTGAGCAAAGGTCTCCATTACTTGCTTGCCTTCGTCTAAGCGAAGCAAACCGTGATCAACAAACACGCAGGTCAAGCGATCGCCAATGGCTTTATGGATCAAGGCAGCCGCAACGGAAGAATCGACGCCACCCGACAACCCTAAAATCACCTCATCGCTGCCAACCTGCTCACGAATACGTGCAATCGCTTCGTCAACATAATTGGGCATGGTCCAATCACCTTGGCACTCACAGATCTCGTGCACAAAACGCTCGAGCAAGGCTTGGCCTTTAACTGTGTGTGTGACTTCTGGATGAAACTGCACCGCGTAAAACTTGCGGGCTTCGTCTGCCATCCCAGCAATCGGGCATGACGCAGTAGATGCCATCACTTTGAAACCTTCAGGCAAACGCGTCACCTGATCACCATGACTCATCCAAACTTTGAGCATGCCATGCCCTTCGGGCGTGGTGAAGTCGTCGATATCTTTCAGCAACAGAGTGTGACCGCGCGCACGCACCTCGGCGTAGCCGAATTCACGATGATCTGCGTAGCTGACCTCGCCGCCTAACTGCTGTGCCATGGCTTGCATGCCATAACAAATCCCTAGTACCGGCACCCCTGCGCTAAAGACTTCAGCCGGGACTTTTAACGATGACTCATCGTAGGCCGAAGCATGGCTACCCGACAGGATGATGCCCTTTAAGCCTAGCGACAACTGATTCTTTAAGAACTCTGCCGAGACGTCGCCCGGATGAAGCTCGCAATACACGCCGGCCTCACGCACACGACGCGCAATCAACTGGGTGACTTGTGAGCCGTAATCAAGAATCAAGATGCGCTGATGCATGAAGAATTAACCTGTGTAAATATCTAAATGAAAGACACCGGCCACGAGGCCGGTGCAAAAAATTAACGCAAGAAGAAAAAATTACTCTGAACGATAGTTTGGTGCTTCTTTAGTAATTTGAACATCGTGCACGTGTGATTCGCGAAAGCCGGCCGACGTGATTTGCACAAACTCCGGCTTGGTGCGCATCTCTTCGATTGTGGCGCAACCGCAATATCCCATCGATGCACGCACACCGCCCACCAATTGAAAAATAATTTGCAACACGCTACCTTTGTAGGGCACGCGACCCTCGACGCCCTCAGGTACGAGCTTGTCTGCATTATTCGCTGGGTCTTGAAAATAACGATCTGCCGAGCCATCGGTCATGGCACCTAAACTGCCCATGCCCCGATACGATTTATACGAACGCCCTTGATACAACACCACTTCGCCAGGGGCCTCTTCAGTGCCGGCAAACATCCCGCCCATCATCACTGACGACGCACCCGCGACAAGCGCTTTAGCCACATCGCCTGAAAAACGCACACCACCGTCTGCAATCAACGGCACGCCGGTACCTTTTAATGCGCGAGCCACATCAGAGATCGCCGTGATTTGGGGTACGCCCACACCCGCTACAACACGCGTTGTGCAAATCGAACCTGGGCCAATACCGACCTTAACGGCGTCTGCGCCGGCTTCGTGCAACGCACGTGCAGCATCTGCCGTGGCAATGTTGCCACCAATCACTTCAACCTTAGGATAATTGGCTTTTACCCAACGCACGCGCTCGATGACGCCGCTTGAGTGACCATGTGCCGTGTCAACGACAATGACATCCACGCCCGCGGCCACCAGTTTTGCCACACGCTCTTCGGTGCCATCGCCCACGCCCACTGCAGCCCCCACAAGCAATTGCCCATGGCTGTCTTTACATGCAGCAGGGTGTTCGGTGTTTTTGACAATATCTTTAACCGTTGCCAAACCACGTAGTTCAAAGGCGTCGTTCACAATTAGCACGCGCTCGAGGCGATGCTGATGCATCAATTTTTGTGCCTCGGCCAGTGTCGCGCCCTCTTTCATTGTAATCAGACGCTCTTGCGGGGTCATGACGCTGCTAAGCGGTGCCTCAAGGCGATCTTCAAAACGCAAATCACGGTTTGTGACGATACCCACGACTTTGCGACCCTGCACAACGGGTAACCCAGAAATACCGTGCTGCTTCTGCAAGGCAATTGCATCGCGCACTTTCATATCAGGCGTCACCGTAATCGGGTCAGTGACGATACCGAATTCGTGACGCTTGACGCGCGAGACTTCTTTGGCCTGCTCGTCGGCAGTCAGATTTTTGTGAATGATCCCGATACCACCTTCTTGTGCCATGGCAATCGCCAGACGCGATTCGGTCACCGTATCCATTGCGGCCGAGACTAAGGGAATATTAAGTGAGATGTTTCGGGTTAAACGGGTAACCAACGAAGTGTCGCGCGGCAACACCTGTGAAAACGCCGGCACAAGCAGTACGTCATCGAAGGTGAGCGCAGTTTGGATAAGACGCATAAAAAGCTCCAGGCGCAAAGCGTGATTATACGATGGACGAACGACTTCTTTTGAAAGGCAACTAGTGCTAAAAAGCACCTAGCCTGCTCGGCCTGAGCGTCACTTGCTCAGATTTTGACCAAAAACAACCAAAATTCTTCAAAGCTTTCACTCATGACAACTGAAAACACACTGGCGCAATGGCTAGAAGACGAACAAAAGATACTTGCCGGCATGCCCAACGGGCGCCCGACCGGGCTGTTAGACAAGAGTAAAACGGCAACAATGACGGGCATGGAGGTCATGCAAGCGGTCATGCGCGGTGATTTACCAAACGGCCCGATGGCTGCAACCTGCGGCTACCTGATTGTGGCGCTCGAGCCGGGGCAAGCCACGCTGCAAGGTAACCCCACCGAAAGTGTCATGAACGTTCAGGGTTCAGTGCATGGGGGTTGGTTTGCCAGTATTTTGGACGGCGCAGTCGGCAACGCCATCCACACCATGTTGCCCGCTGGCACGGGCTACACCACCTTAGATTTAAGCGTAAAAATGACCCGCGCCATCGTGCCCGCCCCGAGTATGCGTGTACGCGCGATTGGCAAAATCATTCAAGTCGGCCGTCAGGTCGCCACCGCAGAGGGCCGTATTGTTGGCCCAGACGGCAAACTCTATGCCCACGCCACAACAACCTGTCTGATCTTGAGTCACGCTAAAAAGTAAAAAGTTCTACCCAAAACGAGTATCCCTTGCGAACCGATGGCAGCGTGGCGATCAAGAGCCCTCTCTAGCCGATCGCCACCCGCGCATTCTGAAAGAACCTCATCCACGGGGTATAAGCGCCCTTCGTATCATTTGGCCCCCAGCTAGGCGGCGACCACGACATCATCACGTTACGGGTCACGCGTTCGGGGTGCGGCATCAACACGGTAAAACGCCCATCGGCTGTTGTCACTGACGTGAGCCCATTGGGGCTGCCATTTGGATTAAACGGATATGCCTCAGTGGGTTGCCCTTTATGATCCACAAAACGCAGAGCTGCAAGCGCGGACTGCGGATTGCCCTGACGACTAAAGTTCGCAAAGCCTTCGCCGTGCGCAACGGCCACAGGGATGGTGGCACCCGCCATCCCCTTGAAGAACAAGGAGGGAGATTCAAGCACTTCGACCAACGAAAAACGCGCCTCATATTTTTCAGACTGATTTCGGGTAAAGCGTGGCCAGTTCTCGGCGCCCGGAATCATCGTGGCTAAGGCAGCCATCATCTGGCAACCATTACACACGCCTAAGCCAAAGGTATCCGTACGCGCAAAGTATTGTGCGAACTGATCCGACAATTGCGTGTTGAACAAGATACTGCGTGCCCAGCCCTCACCAGCGCCGAGTGTGTCGCCGTAACTAAAACCGCCTACCGCTACCAAGCCTTTAAAGCTCGATAAGTCTGCCGTGCCGGTTTGAAGATCAGTCATGTGCACATCGACGGCTTCGAAACCAGCTTTGTCAAAGGCCCAGGCCATTTCAACTTGGCTGTTGCAGCCCTGCTCGCGCAGAATCGCCACGCGTGGGCGCGCATCCTTGCCGATATAAAGTGCAGCAACATCTTGCTGAGGATCAAACTGTACTTGCGGCGAAAGGCCAGGATCCGTTGCATCTGCCCATAGATCAAGCTCAGCTTTGGCGCAGGCTGGGTTGTCACGCCGCGTGGCGATGCGGTAACTGACGTCGCTCCAGAGCGTGCCGAGCTCGGCACGCGGACGCGACCAGATGCGGTTGCCATCGCGAAACACTTCGAGTGTGTCGGTGGTGTTAGGCGAACCAATCACATGTGAATGCTTGGACAGGCCTGCCGCACGCAGCACTTGCATCACGGCGTCGCGCTCGGCTGTGGGTACTTGAATGACCGCGCCCGCCTCTTCTGAGAACAAGGCTTTGAGAGTCAATTCATTGCGTTGCACTGCAACTTGTGCGGCGCGAATATTGTAGGCATCCCAATCTTGCGCGTTATAGTCGTAGCACAACATGTCGATATTGAGCGAAACGCCTGAGTGACCCGCAAAGGCCATCTCAGCAACGGTTGCCAACAGACCGCCATCAGAGCGATCGTGATAGGCCAAGACGATCCCCGATTGCGCCAACGCGCGAATCGTCACAAAGAATGTGCGCAAGGCTTGCGCATCGTCGATGTCTGGCGTTTGTTCACCCAATTGATTACACACTTGAGTCAGTATCGAGCCACCCATGCGCTGCTTACCACCACCAAGATCAATCAAAATCAAACTAGTCGGGCCCACGTCGGTGCGCAGTTGTGGCGTCAATGTTGCGCGAACATCTTCTACCGGCGAAAAAGCGGTCACGATTAACGAAACCGGCGCAATCACTTTACGCGCTTCGCCATCTTGCGACCAACCCGTTTGCATCGATAGCGAATCTTTACCGACTGGTATCGACAACCCAACCTCTTGGCACAGTTTGCTCACTGCAGCCACAGTGTCGTAGAGCGCGGCATCTTGCCCAGGTGCCCCACACGCGGCCATCCAGTTGGCAGACAGCTTGATATCTTCGAGGCGCGCCACGTCTGCGGCGGCAAGGTTGGTTAACGCTTCGGCCACGGCCATCCGCCCAGAAGCGGGAGCATCAATCACGGCAAGCGGCGTGCGCTCGCCCATTGCCATTGCCTCGCCACGTGTACCATCGTGATCCGCTAAGGTCACGGCACAATCGGCTACCGGCACCTGCCACGGGCCAACCATCTGATCACGGCTTGATAAACCACCTACGGTGCGGTCACCAATCGTAATCAAGAAAGTTTTGTTTGCAACTGTAGGGTGTTGCAAGACGCGTGTAATGGCGTCATCAAGTGTAATCAAGGTCAAATCTAACGGCGCTGTTTGGCCCGGCAAGCGCTTGACATCGCGTGTCATGCGTGGGGGCTTACCTAAGATGACGTCGATCGGTACGTCGACGGGGCGCAGGCTATGCACTAGGCCAGGTTGATCCAAATCAGGCAAGCCCTCACCGTTTAGCACCGTTAACTGACGCTCTTGGGTGGCCACGCCAATCACTGCAAACGGGCAACGCTCGCGCTCGGCAATCGCTTGAAAGCGCTCAAGATCTTGCGGCATCACTGCCAACACATAACGCTCTTGCGATTCGTTGCTCCAGATTTCGGCGGGCGACATGCCTGATTCTTCAAGATGTACGCGCTTCAGTTCAAAGGTTGCGCCGCGACCTGCGTCGTTTACAAGCTCTGGAAATGCATTGGATAGACCGCCAGCCCCCACATCATGAATGGCCACAATCGGATTATTTGTACCCTGTTGCCAACAGCGATCAATCACCTCTTGGCAACGCCGCTCAAGCTCGGGGTTACCGCGCTGCACCGAGTCAAAATCCAGCGCTGCAGTATTTGAGCCCACCGACATACTTGAGGCCGCACTGCCCCCCATGCCGATACGCAAGCCAGGCCCACCTAATTGAATCAACAAGGCACCCGGTTGGATCACATCTTTTTTGGTTTGGCCTGCGTCGATGCTTCCTAAGCCGCCGGCAATCATGATGGGCTTGTGATAGCCCCAGCAAGCGTCAGCCGTTGATTGTTCAAACGACCTGAAATAGCCAAGCAAGTTGGGGCGACCAAACTCGTTATTGAAGGCGGCCGCACCCAGAGGGGCTTCGATCATGATCGATAAGGGGCTCGCGATACGGTCGGGGCTGCCATAATGATCTGCCTCGTAGACGCGTGGCGCATCATCAAAGCGCAAGTGCGAAACCGTAAATCCCGCTAACCCAGCCTTGGGCTTCGAGCCCCGGCCGGTGGAGCCCTCATCGCGAATCTCGCCACCAGCACCGGTGGCTGCACCTTCAAAAGGCGCGATAGCGGTGGGATGATTGTGCGTTTCGACTTTCATGACCGTGTGCACAAGTTGGGGCTTGACGGCATACACCGCGCCCTGTGCCCCGCCTGGCAACGCCGCCTGAAAACGCAGCGCCTCACCACCCTGCATGATGGCCGAGTTATCTGAATAGGCCACGATCGTGCCCAAAGGCTGCGCAGCGTGGGTTTCACGAATCATGCCAAACAAGGTTTTATCGGTAGGCTTACCATCAATCACCCACTGCGCATTAAAAATCTTGTGGCGACAGTGCTCGCTGTTGGCTTGCGCAAACATCATCAACTCAACATCTGTTGGGTCGCGCCCGAGCTCGGTAAAGGATTGCGTGAGGTAATCGATCTCGTCTTCAGATAGAGCCAAGCCCAAAGCCGTATTGGCCTCAAGCAAGGCCTGCTTACCTTGCGCCATGACATCAACGGTGCGCATAGGCTTACCAGGCAGCGAGGCAAACAGGGTCTGCGGATCAAAACCAGCATCCACGACAGTTTCTGTCATGCGATCGTGCAAACAATCGGCCGCTTGGGCCAACATCGCCACATCGAGCTTTTGTGTTTTCAACCAGCCGCGTTCTGGGGTCAAGACATAGCGAATACCCCGCTCGATGCGAAGCACGCTTGCAAAGCCGCAGTTGTGGGCAATATCAGTAGCCTTACTGGCCCAGGCAGAAATCGTGCCCAAGCGCGGGATCACCCGCAAGATCAAGTCAGACGACTGCGGCTCTGCGGTGTTTGCGGTTGGCCCGTAATCAAGAAGTTGCTTGAGACGCTGCGATGTGGCGGTATCGGGCGACTGCTCGCACCAAACAAAGTGTTCAAAACGCGCCTCAATACCGGCAATCGGTAAGCCCTTCGCTTTGAACCTTGCTAGCAAACGTTCTTGACGAAACTGGGACAAAACAGAAGAGCCGAGCACAAGCAGAATATGGGACACAGTCAGGACCAATTAGCGGTTGATTTAGGACAAAACAGTTGGTAAATCGTGATCAAATATTAGGTAAATCTAAAGTAAACATTCGATAAATCTAAATAAAAAATCGGTAAATCTCGAGTACATACGTTCGACCAAACTAGGGGAAAACGCCTAGTTTAACTCTCATCGAGACATAAAACAGCCGCGACCCTCGGGTTCGTTGCTATGATGCGCAACGATACAAATCACACTAGAGGATACCCAAATGTCAATCACTCGACGTAACCTACTCGCTAGCGTTGGCGCCGGTGCTATTGTCATGGCGGCCCCTTTGCGTAGCGCCTGGGCACAATCTAAGGCTGAGTTTTCATACAAATACGCTAATAATCTGCCTTTGACTCACCCGATGAACATTCGCGCCAAAGAAATGGCCGATGCCATTCAGACTGAAACCGCTGGGCGCGTTGAAATTCGCATTTTTCCAAGCAGCCAGCTGGGCTCTGACACAGACATGTTGAGCCAAGTCCGTAATGGTGGTGTCGAATTCTTCACCTTATCGGGTTTGATTTTGGCCACCTTGGTGCCCGCTTCATCGATTACCGGCATCGGTTTCGCGTTCAGCGACTACGACGCCGTCTGGAAAGCACTGGATGGCGACTTGGGTGCGCACGTACGTAAAGAGATCGCCAAATCTAACCTGGTGCCCATGGAAAAGATCTGGGATAACGGCTTTCGCCAAATCACCTCATCCATCAAACCTATCCAAAGCGCTGATGATTTGAGGGGCTTCAAGATTCGCGTCCCGGTGTCACCACTTTGGACCTCGATGTTCAAAGCCTTTGACTCGGCGCCTGCTTCGATCAACTTTAACGAGGTGTACAGCGCCTTGCAAACTAAAGTGGTCGACGGCCAAGAAAACCCCTTGGCAATTATTGATACGGCAAAACTGAACGAAGTACAAAAGTTCTGCTCGATCACAAATCATATGTGGGATGGCTTCTGGTTCTTGGCGAACAAACGCGCTTGGGAAAGACTGCCAGAGAATATGCGCGCAATCGTGGCAAAAAATATCAACGCTGCAGGTATGAAAGAGCGTGCCGATGTTGCCGCCATGAACGCTGGCTTACAAAAAGGCCTGACTGAGAAGGGCATGGTCTTTAATCAGACCAAGCCTGATTCATTCCGCGATCGTCTGCGCCAAGGTGGCTTCTACACCGAATGGAAAGGCAAGTTGGGCGAAGAAGCGTGGTCGATGCTTGAGCGTTACAGCGGTAAGCTGTCTTAAGCACAATTTTCGCGCCCTGGCGAATACGACCCCTTCGCCACACGCCTATTCCGGATGCTTCGCTGATTAAAAGCGGCATCCGGAATTTTATTTAGAGGCAAGCTTTTTATTTTGGCGCCCGATTCTTATTTTTAGGCATTAACAAGATTTTCATCTAGTCATTAGCTTTTTGTTGTTGCCCACGATTTTCATTCAAGTCTTCAAAGATTCGACCATGACCACTGAACTCACTCTTTCCGCCAGCCCCCTCGTGTCACGGCTGTTGAAACCCATCGAAGTGATCAGCGCGGCGCTGATGACTGTGATCATCATCATGCTGCTGGTAGGTGTCGTATCGCGCTATGTTTTTTCGCTGCCGATCGTCTGGATTGACGAGGTTGTTTCTATTTCATTTTTATGGCTTGCCATGCTGGGCTCAGCCATCGCCATGTATCGCAATGAGCACTTACGCTTAACGCTATTTTTACAAATGATGCCTGAGCGCCTGCGTGGTTTTGTGCATGCGGTCGCACTGGTGACGATTGTTGCGTTTCTGCTGGCGCTGGTAACGCCCGCGATCGAATACGCGCAAGACGAGTGGTTTGTCACCTCACCTGCACTCGGGATCCCCAATAGCTTCAGGGTGTCGGCGTTAGCGTTTGGCATTTTGACCATGCTTGGGATACTGGTCGCCTATGCAGCCCAAACGGTGAGCAAGCTTAATTTGTTAGGCGCCGCGGTTTTGGTGAGCGCCTTTGCGGGCTTCTGCTGGTTAGGTTCTGGGTGGCTGACGTCACTGGGGCTCTACAACATTCTGTTTTTCTTGGTCATCTTGGTTACCTTGTGCTTAGTCGCAGGCGTGCCCATTGCGTTTTGCTTTGGCGCAGGGGCACTGTGCTATCTGGCCTTCTCAACCACCGTGCCCTTAATGGTTGTGATTGGACGGATGGATGAAGGCATGTCAAGCCTGATTCTCGTTTCAGTGCCGATCTTTGTGTTGCTAGGCTGCGTGCTTGATGCCACCGGTATGGGCAAAGCCATCGTCGATTTCTTGGCCTCATTGTTGGGTCACGTTAAAGCCGGCATGTCTTACGTGCTACTTGGCTCGCTATTTATTGTGTCTGGCATCTCGGGCTCAAAAGTGTCGGATATGGCAACCATTGCGCCGGCGTTGTTTCCTGAAATGAAACGCCGCGGCCACAAACCGCGTGAAATGATTGCCCTACTAGCGACCGGGGCTGCAATGGCAGATACCGTACCACCAAGTATCGTGCTGATTGTGTTGGGGTCAGTCGCGGGTGTCTCAATCGCTGGCTTGTTTCAAAGCGGCGTCGTGATTGCGGGTGTGTTGTTGCTGGCCCTAGTTGGCTTAGCCCGCTGGAAAGCCCGTCACGAGCAACTTGATAACGTCAAACGCTCAACCATCAAAATGATCTGGAAGGCCTTGTTGATTGCTGGCCCCGCCTTAGTGTTGCCTTTTTTGATTCGCAGTGCGGTAGGTGGTGGCGTAGCAACAGCCACAGAAGTCTCGACCATTGCGGTGCTCTACGCCATGATGATTGGTCAGCTGTTGTACGGCGGCCTTGGTTGGCGCAAGGTCTATACGATGCTGGTCGAAACTGCCGCGTTAAGCGGTGCGATTCTGTTGATCTTGGGCACCGCCTCGGCGATGGCCTGGGCCATCACACAAAGCGGCGTCGTGCAAAGCTTATCAACATTTTTAACCACCCTACCCGGTGGCATCGCCGGTTTTATGGTGGTGACGATCTTAGTATTCTTGATTTTGGGTTGTTTACTTGAAGGCTTACCCGCGATTTTGATCTTGGCTCCCATCATGTTTCCGATTGCCAAAAAACTAGGGATTCATGAGATTCACTATTCAATGGTGGTCGTCACCGCCATGAATATTGGACTGATGATGCCCCCAATCGGTATAGGCTTTTACGTTGCCTGCCGGATTGGCGATGCATCACCCGATGATGTGATGGGGGCGATCTGGCCTTACATCGCCGCCTTGATGGTTGGTTTAATTGCGATTGCTGCAGTGCCGTGGTTTTCGACGGTTGCGCTTTAGCGCTGTTTGCTCATGAAAAAAACGCCCTGTTCCATGAACAGGGCGTTTTTTTATTTCTTTTTCACCGGTGGTAAATCAGTGCAATGACCTTCGGCAGCTTCGGCCGCTAAGCCAACTGACTCACCAAGGGTTGGATGTGGATGAATTGTTTTACCAATATCCACCATATCCGCACCCATCTCAATGGCAAGCGTTACTTCGCTAATCAGGTCACCCGCATTGGTACCCACGATGCCACCACCCAAGATCTTATGGGTTGCAGCGTCAAACAACAGCTTTGTAAAACCTTCATCCCGGCCGTTGGCAATCGCGCGTCCGGAAGCCGCCCAAGGAAACAACCCTTTGGTGATGGCAACGCCTTGCTGCTTGGCTTGATCTTCAGTCAAACCCACCCATGCCACTTCGGGGTCTGTGTACGCTACCGATGGAATCACACGCGCATCAAAGTAACTCTTCTGCCCTGCGGCCACTTCAGCTGCCACATGGCCTTCGTGCACAGCTTTGTGCGCCAGCATTGGCTGACCAATCAAATCGCCAATGGCAAAAATATTAGGCACATTAGTGCGCATTTGACGGTCGACCTCAATAAAGCCACGGTCGCTCACCATCACACCCGCTTTGTCAGCCCCGATTTTTTTACCATTAGGTGTGCGACCTACCGCCTGCAACACTAAATCGTAACGCTGCGCCTCTTTAGGTGCGCCAGCACCTTCAAAGGTGACATAGATACCGTCTTTTTTAGCAGCTGCGCCAACGGTTTTTGTATTGAGCATTAAGTTATCAAAGCGATGGGCGTTTTTCTTTTGCCACACTTTGACCAAATCACGATCTGCACCTTGCATTAAGCCGTCTTGCATTTCGACGACATCTAGGCGCGCACCCAGCGCTGAATAGATGGTACCCATTTCTAGGCCAATGATGCCGCCACCCACAATCAACATTTTTTTCGGGATATTGCGTAACAACAATGCGCCGGTTGAATCCACCACGCGCTCATCATCTGGCATGAGCGGCAGCTTCACTGATTGGCTACCCGTCGCAATAATCGCTTGGGCAAACTCAATCGTTTGCACACCAGCAGCCGTTTGAACTGAAACGTGATTAGCACTGACAAAAGATCCGACGCCCGTCACAACGGTCACTTTACGCGCCTTGGCCATACCCGCCAAACCGCCTGTGAGCTTACCAATCACGCCATCCTTAAAGGCACGCAGCTTATCCAGATCAATCTTGGGCTTACCAAACGAGATACCGTGGTCTGCCAAGGATTGCGCCTCTTCGAGCACCGCTGCGGTATGCAACAAAGCCTTTGAAGGGATACATCCAACGTTTAAGCACACTCCGCCCAGCGTTGAGTAGCGCTCAACTAACACTACGTTGAGCCCAAGATCAGCGGCACGGAAAGCTGCTGAATAACCGCCTGGGCCTGCGCCCAACACCAAGAGGTCAAACCGACTGTCTACCTTTCCCTCGTATTTTGCGAACGTAACGGTCGGTGCAGCACTCGCAGCAGCGGCGCCCGCAGCTAACGCTGACGAGTTTGCGCCGGCCGCCGAGTTGGCACTAGAAGTCACCGAAGCCGAGGCGGCTGGAGCAACTGCGGCACCCGCACTTGCCTCGAGCTGCAAGATCACTGAACCTTGCTTAACCTTATCGCCGATCTTAACCAGCACGGCCTTAACGACGCCGCCTTGATTTGAGGGGATCTCCATGGACGACTTGTCGGACTCAACCGTAATCAAGCTTTGCTCGGCCTTGACCGTATCGCCCACAGCCACCAACACTTCAATCACATCGACCGTATCAAAATCACCAATATCCGGGATTGGAATATCAATCAGTTTGCTCATGTCAGCCCCTTACAGTGCGATACGGCGGAAATCCGCCAACAGACTGCCAAGGTAGGCGTTAAAACGCGCCCCTGAGGCACCATCAATCACACGGTGGTCATAAGACAACGACAGTGGTAACGTCATCTGCGGCACAAACTGTTTCCCATCCCAGACCGGTTTCATATAAGACTTTGAAACACCCAAAATCGCGAGCTCTGGCGCGTTAATGATTGGGGTGAAATGCGTACCACCGATACCACCTAATGATGAAATCGACATGCATCCGCCCTGCATTTCAGCGGGTGCTAACTTGCCATCACGGGCCTTTTTAGCGAGTTCACTGCTTTCAGCAGCGAGTTGCAAAATACCTTTTTTATCAGCATCACGAATCACTGGCACGACCAAACCACTTGGGGTGTCCGCCGCAAAACCAATATGAAAGTATTGCTTCAAAATCAGGTTGTCGCCATCAAGCGAAGCGTTGAATTCTGGAAATTTCTTCAACGCTGCGACAACGGCCTTAATTACGAACGCGAGCATCGTGACTTTAATGCCCGCTTTTTCGTTCTCTTTATTTAAAGTCACACGCAACGCTTCGAGCTCAGTGATGTTCGCTTCGTCGTTGTTTGTCACGTGGGGGATCATCACCCAGTTGCGGTGCAAATTAGCGCCCGAAATTTTTTTAATACGTGACAGCGGCTTAGAGGTGATTTCACCAAATTTTGTGAAATCGACTTTAGGCCAAGGCAAGAGATCAATGCCGCCACCTAAAGAGGCACCTGAGCCAGACGCTAAAGTGCCTGCACCACCCGCCAGCGCTTGCTTGACGAAGTTTTGAATATCTTCTTGAACGATACGCTCTTTAATACCAGTGCCTTTAACAAACGCAAGATCAACACCTAGTTCGCGTGCAAACTTTCGCACTGAAGGCGACGCGTGCGGCAAGCCCGCCGTTGAGATTGGCAGCTCAAGCTTTCCAGCCAACGGCACCGCAGAAGCTGTTACCGCCACTGAAAGCGCACCGTGCGTTGCTGCGCTGGCAGCTGCCGAGTTAGTGCTCGTTGACGCAATCGAGGCAATCACCGAACCTTGAATACTGGCAGACTGACCACTCGCGGCAGCAGCGCTTGAGCTCTGAACGCTAGAGGTCGGAGCACTATTTGATGAGGCCGCTGCCGAACTAGACGCCGCAGCCGCAGCGGGTTCTGCAGCACTGCTTTGTGCAGTCGCTTCAATGCTCAGCATCACGCTGCCTTGTTTGATCTTGTCGCCCACCTTCACTGCAATCGCTTTGACGACGCCAGCGATCGCAGTAGGGATTTCCATTGAGGCTTTATCAGACTCGACCGTAATCAAACTTTGCTCGGCTTTGACTGCATCGCCGACCTTGACCAAAATTTCAATCACTTCAACGGT
Source organism: Alcaligenaceae bacterium (assembly GCA_947484295.1). Taxonomy (GTDB): domain Bacteria; phylum Pseudomonadota; class Gammaproteobacteria; order Burkholderiales; family Burkholderiaceae_B; genus Zwartia. The sequence goes on from CANKOW010000016.1 coordinate 15,548, forward strand.
GTCGAAATCCCCAATGTCTGGAACTTCAATAGCTGTGAGGTTACTCATGATGGATCTCTTTAATTAAGCATACTGGGGGTTGGCTTTATCGGGATCAATGCCGTATTTCTTGATTGCCGCAACCACTTGGCTAACAGGTACAGTGCCCTCATCAGCCAGTGCACGCAAGGTGGCCAATACGACAAAGTGACGATCAACCTCAAAGTGTTCGCGCAACTTTGAGCGAAAATCCGAGCGGCCAAAGCCATCGGTGCCTAACACTTTAAAAGCACGACTCTTTGGCATAAACGGACGAATCTGATCGGCAAAAAGCTTCATGTAGTCAGTCGAGGCAATGATAGGGCCTTCTGTTTTTTCTAAAAGACTGGTCACGTAAGGCACCTTAGCTTTAGTACTAGGGTGCAGCATATTGTGGCGTTCACAATCCAAACCATCGCGACGCAACTCGGTAAAGCTCGTGACGCTAAAGATATCAGCCGATACGCCCCAATCTTTTTCAAGTAACTCGGCACCGGCCATCACTTCGCGCAAAATGGTACCTGAGCCTAACAGCTGCGCCTTAATCTTATTTTTACCACCTTTTTTCAGGCGATACATGCCGCGAATGATGCCAGCCTCATCGCCTTTGGTCAGACCAGGCTGCGGGTAGTTTTCATTCATCAACGTCAAGTAGTAGTAGACGTTTTCTTGATCCTCGATCATGCGCTTCATCCCGTGCTGAATAATCACAGCCACTTCGTGCGCAAAGGTGGGGTCGTACGACACGCAATTCGGGATAGTCGACGAAAAGATATGGCTATGGCCGTCTTCATGTTGCAAGCCTTCGCCGTTAAGCGTTGTTCGCCCAGCGGTGCCGCCTAACAAGAAGCCGCGTGCCTGCATGTCGCCAGCCGCCCAAGCCAAATCGCCAATTCGCTGAAAACCAAACATCGAGTAATAAATGTAAAACGGCACCATGATGCGGTTATTGGTTGAGTACGAGGTCGCTGCGGCAATCCACGAACTAAACGCACCGGCTTCATTAATACCCTCTTGCAACAACTGCCCGTCGGCAGCTTCGCGGTAATACATCACCTGATCTTTATCAACAGGTATGTATTTTTGACCTTCGGGGGCATAGATACCGATCTGCCTAAACAAGCCTTCCATACCAAAGGTACGTGACTCATCAGCCAAGATTGGCACAACGCGTGGGCCGACTTCTTTGTCGCGCAACATCTGATTTAACACGCGTACAAAAGCCTGCGTGGTCGAGATTTCACGACCCTCGGCGGTAGGCTCAAGCACTGGGCGCAGCACTTCGAGCAAGGGTGCCTTAAGATTTTCGTCGGCACGTGTGCGACGCTTAGGCAGGTAGCCACCAAGCGCTTTACGGCGCTCGTGCAGATAAATAGTTTCTGGTGAGTCTTCAGCGGGCTTGTAGTACGGCAGCTCTTCAAGCTTGCTATCAGGCACCGGAATATTGTAGCGATCGCGAAATTCGCGAATGGTATCAATGTCTAATTTCTTTTGTTGATGCGACGGATTTTTAGCCTGTGCAATGGGCCCTAAGCCATAACCCTTAATCGTCTTGGCCAAAATTACTGTCGGTTGACCCCTGTGCTCTGACGCAGCGGCAAACGCTGCATACACTTTATGTGGATCGTGACCACCGCGATTTAAACGCCAAACATCTTCATCGCTCATGCGTGACACCATCTCGAGCAGCTTTGGATGCTTGCCAAAGAAATGGTCGCGTACAAACTTACCGTCGTTTGCTTTGTAAGCTTGATACTCACCATCGACGGTGTCTTCCATGATCTTGCGCAAGATCCCTTCTTTGTCGCTTGCGAGCAACGGATCCCAATAACCGCCCCAGATCATCTTGATGACGTTCCAGCCGCTGCCACGGAAATCGCCTTCAAGTTCTTGAATGATTTTGCCGTTGCCACGCACCGGGCCATCTAAACGCTGCAGATTGCAATTGATCACAAAGATCAGGTTGTCGAGCTTTTCGCGCGCAGCCAAGCTAATGGCACCCAACGACTCGGGCTCGTCCATCTCGCCATCGCCGCAAAATACCCAAACTTTACGCTGACTTGTATCGGCGATGCCGCGGGCATGCAGATATTTCAAAAAACGCGCCTGATAGATCGCCATCAACGGGCCTAAGCCCATCGACACCGTCGGAAATTGCCAGAACTCGGGCATCAATTTGGGGTGCGGGTAAGACGATAAACCTTTGCCACCCACTTCTTGTCTGAAATTATTCAGTTGGTCTTCAGTTAAGCGACCCTCAAGATAGGCACGACCATAGACACCGGGTGATGAGTGCCCCTGAAAATACACCAAGTCGCCACCGCGCTCGGGGGTGTCGGCATGCCAGAAATGATTTTGACCGCAGCCAATCATTGTGGCCAGCGAAGCAAACGAGGCAATATGTCCGCCTAGATCTCCACCATCAGGAGGATTGTGTTTATTCGCCCGAACCACCATCGCCATCGCGTTCCAACGGATGTAGTGACGAATGCGCGCCTCTAACTCTAGATTGCCTGGGTGCGCAGGTTCTTGCCCAGCCGGAATCGTGTTGAGATAGGCCGTGTTAGCCGAGAACGGAATATGCGCACCCGAGCGGCGCGCTAAATCCGTTAAGCGTTCAAGCAAATAATGCGCGCGCTCTGGGCCCTCGCGATCGAGTACGGCCGCAAGGGCGTCGAGCCATTCTTGAGTTTCGAGTGCATCTGCATCGTTTAATGCATTGAGTGCGGCAACTTGTGGTGCCATGGCAATCTCCGTGGTGCTAGCCTGATTGATGTGTGAGGCTACCTGTTTTTTGGGTATTTGCGGCATTCTAGGTACTCCTGACGATTGCGGCAAGAATTATTTCATGTTGCGGTATAGCTTTTCATATTATGAAAATACCTAGACACTTTAACTCAACAGGAGGCTTGTCAAGCGAAAACGCGGGCTAACCCGACTAAAATGTTTACCTTATGGATTGCACGTATGTCTAACCCCGCAAAATCGGTACTCGCCAACCCTTTTCTTGATCAAGCCCGCTTGCGCCGCCGCAGGTGGTATTGGCTCACGCCCATGCTGGTCTTGGTGTTGTACGCCTGCGTGATGGGGGTGTTTTTTTGGCTGCAACGCATCCATGACGGCAGCGTCATGTTCGTCACGATTGATCAAGAGTTACGCCAACATCGTTTGATCTGGGTGGTCGTGGCCTTATCGGTTGTGATTGTGATCGCCTTGCTCATGTTGTGGCGTTACACCCGCTATCGCTCTGAAGCCGAGGCAGCACTCATCGCCGAAACTGGTTTCAGACGTGCCATGGAAAACTCGATGTCAACAGGCATGCGTGTGATTGACCTCGAGGGCCGCATCGCGTATGTCAACCCGGCGTTTTGTCGCATGATTGGCTGGAACGAAGCCGACCTGATTGGCCGACTGCCACCGTTTCCTTACTGGGTACCCGGACGTTACGAATCACATCAGCAAACGCTCGATAACCTGATGCTAGGTAAAGCCCCAAGCTCTGGCATCGAACTCGAGGCTCAGCGCCGCGACGGCTCGCGCTTTAACGCGCGCATGTATGTGTCGCCCCTGCTCGATCCGCAGGGCACGCAAGTCGGTTGGATGACGTCGATGACTGACATTACCGAGCCCAAACGCATTCGCGAGGCCCTGACCGCAGCACACGAGCGCTTTATGACGGTGCTTGAAGGCCTTGACGATGCAATCTCAGTGACCGCCGATGCAGAAGACGGCCTCGAGCTCTTGTTTGCGAACCGCACCTATCGGCGCTTTTTTGGTGCCCAAACCAGTGGCCACCACGAATTACTGGCTGGACGTCGCGGACGTTACACCGAAGAATCGGTCGAAATATTTTCTACCTCTGTACAGCGTTGGTTTGAGGTGCAGCATCGTATGCTCGCTTGGACAGATGGCCGCAAGGTGAGGTTGCAGGTCGCGCGCGACATCACCGAACGTCGTCAACACGAAGAGACCTCAAGAATTCAACAAGAAAAAATTCAAATCACCAGCCGTCTAACAACGATGGGTGAAATGGCGTCTTCGTTAGCGCACGAGCTGAATCAGCCCTTAACGGCGATTACGAACTACAGCATGGGCATCGTCGCCATGGTGAAGGCAGGCAACACTGACATGAGTACGCTGCTGCCCGCACTTGAAAAAACTGCGGCCCAGGCACAGCGCGCCGGAAAAATCATCAGCCGCATCCGAGAGTTTGTGAAACGCAGCGAACCGCGTCGCCAGGCCCTGCAATTACAGACCGTGATCGATAACGCCGTGGGCTTGGCTGAAATCCATTCGCGTAAGCATCGCGTGGCCATTGAAACCAACATTCCAGACAATTTGCCCGACGTCCTCGCTGACCCAATTTTGATCGAACAAGTGTTGCTCAACTTGCTCAAAAATGGCCTTGAAGCCATGGATCAAAGCGCGATTGATACGCTCTTGCTACAAGTCACCGTACATGACAATCAGATTGAACTCGCCGTCATTGACCACGGTCATGGCCTCACCGATCCAGAGCGGCTGTTCGAGCCTTTCTTCAGCACCAAATCCGAGGGCCTTGGCATGGGGCTCAACATCTGTCGTACCATCATTGAATCGCACCATGGTCGCCTTTGGGCGACCAGCAATCCAGAAGGCGGTACTATCTTTCGCTTTACACTACCCTGCGTTGATCCTGACGCCATCCAGCTAGACAATCAGTCCGAGGAGTTACCTGCATGAATCTGCCCCAAATAGCCAGCACCGTTTATATCGTTGACGATGACGAGGCGGTACGCGACTCATTAAGGTGGCTACTCGAAGCCAACAGCTACCGCGTGCGGGCCTACGCCAGCGCCGAATCTTTTTTAGCCGAATACGACGAACAACAACCGGGCGTCTTGATTGTCGATGTTCGTATGCCCGGCATGAGCGGCCTTGAATTGCAAGAGCAATTGATTGCGCGCAAATCGACAATGCCTGTGGTCTTCATCACCGGTCATGGCGACATCCCCATGGCGATATCCACCATGAAAAAAGGTGCGGTTGATTTTCTTGAAAAGCCGTTTGATGAGACTGCTCTGCGCGAAATCGTGGGCCGCATGTTCGAGCAAGCCAATCAACGTCTAACCCAAGCCAAAGCTGTGCGTCAGCATGAAGCCATGCTGGCACGCCTCACCTCGCGCGAGCAACAGGTGCTTGAACGTATCGTTGCAGGTCGACTCAATAAACAAATTGCCGATGATCTAGGCATCAGCATCAAAACGGTTGAGGCACACCGCGCCAACATTATGGAAAAACTCCAAGTCACCACCGTTGCTGACCTAATGAAAGTGGCCCTCGCCAAACCCGAGATCAATGCATGACGGGTCGCATCATTGACGGTGTCGCCCTAGCGGCTAAGATTCGCGAAGAGGTTGCCACACACACCTCAGCTCTTATTACGGCCGGTACCAAGCCCAGTTTAGCGGTTGTTTTAATCGGTAGCGACCCAGCGTCGCAAGTGTATGTAAAAAACAAAGTCGCTGCGTGTCAAAAAGCTGGTTTGCATTCGGTACTCGAGCAATATCCGCCTAGCATGAAGCAAGCCGAATTGCTTGACCGCGTTCGCGCCCTCAACGCCGACCCAGCCATCCATGGCATCTTGGTGCAACTGCCCTTACCTGCACATATCGATTCGCATTTAGTGATCGAAACCATCGCCCCCGAAAAAGATGTGGATGGTTTTCACGTCAGCAACGCGGGCTTACTGATGACCGGCAAGCCCTTGTTTCGCCCCTGCACACCCTATGGGGTCATGAAGATGCTTGAGTCTGAGGGCGTGCAATTGCGTGGTGCGGTCGCCGTGGTGATTGGCGCCAGCAACATCGTTGGCAAACCAATGACGATGCTGCTGCAAAGCGCAGGTGCGACGGTGACGATCTGCAACTCAAAGACCCGCGATCTTGGTTGGCATACCCGCCACGCGGATATCGTGGTAGTGGCCACCGGTAAGCCGCGTATGATCGATGGCAGTATGATCAAACCAGGTGCCGTCGTGATTGATGTGGGTATCAACCGCGGTGCCGACGGTAAATTGTGTGGCGATGTTGATTTTGACAGCGTCATTCAAGTGGCCAGTGCGGTCACTCCAGTGCCTGGTGGCGTGGGCCCCATGACAATCGCGATGTTGTTAGTCAATACGCTAGAGGCCGCCGAACGCGCTCAGCTTAAGCGGGCTCAATAGCTCAACATAATCGAGCTTAATCGCTCAGCATAATCGAATTCAAATGATGAACCCTTTGCTTGTTTCAATGGATACGCTGATCGACTACGCAGCGATAAAACCCGAACACATCGCCCCCGCGATCGAACAATTGCTTGGCACGGCGCGTGAGGCCGTCACTGCAGTCGCGAACCCAGCGCTTGACGTGAGTTGGGATGCTATCGTGACGCCACTTGATGATGCCTCAGAGCCTTTATGGCGCGCCTGGTCAGTCGTTGGTCATTTGAACTCTGTCGTGAATACGCCCGAATTGCGCGATGCGTATAACGCGATGTTAGGAAAAATTACTGAGTTCTCAACTTGGGTAGGTTTACACGTCGGTCTGTACACACAGTATCAACGTCTTCACCAAAGCCCTGACTTAAAAAATTGGTCACCCGCGCGTAAACGGGTGATTGAACTGGCGCTACGTGATTTCAAGCTAAGCGGAGTCGAACTACAAGGCGAGGCACGCACTCGCTACGCAGAGGTCTCTGATCAGCAGTCGCAAGTGTCGCAAAAGTTTTCTGAGAACGTCTTAGATGCCACCGATGCCTGGTCGCTTGTGATCGAAGATCGCAAACGCCTTGAAGGGGTACCCGAAGACGTCATCGCCTCGCTGAAAGCCCCAGACGCCGAGCGTTGGACGCTTAACCTGAAGATGCCTTGCTATTTGCCAGTGATGCAATACGCGCTAGATCGCGAATTGCGACAAACGCTTTACAAAGCCTACGCGACACGTGCCTCAGAACAAGGTGCCAAAGAATTTGACAACTCTGCACTGATTGAGCAGGCGTTGTCCTTGCGTGCAGAAGAATCAAAGTTGCTAGGCTTCAAGCACTTTGCCGACCTGCGCCTGCAAACCCGTATGGCCAATAGCGACCTAGAAGTTACAGACTTTTTGCGGCAATTGGCGCAGCGCGCTAAACCTTTTGCCGAGCGCGATCTGCTTGAACTCAAAGCCTACGCTAAAACTGAACTTGGCCTGACAGATCTCGAACCCTGGGACAATGCCTTTGCCTCTGAGTGCTTGCGCGAGGCACGTTATGCTTATTCTGATGATGAGGTTAAACAATACTTCACTGAACCCCGCGTACTCAGCGGGCTATTTGATGTGGTGCAAACGCTGTTTAACGTTGAGCTGAAAACCTGCGAAGTGAACGGCTGGCATCCTGACGTACGGGCCGCTTCAGTCCACAATGCAAAGGGCGACACGCTTGGCTATCTGTTGATGGATCTCTATGCACGCCCTGCAAAACAAGGCGGTGCCTGGGTTGATAGCGAACGTAATCGTCGTAAGCTTGAGGTATCAAATGAGCGTCAATCAACGGGCAAGACGCAAGCAAACAGTGCGCGTAAGGGAGTCGGGCAGAGTCCAGACGTGCAAACGCCTGTCGTTTACTTGACGTGTAATTTTGCCCGCCCGCAAGCTGGCCGCCCAGCGTTACTGACGCACGATGATGTCATCACCTTATTTCATGAAAGCGGTCATGCTTTGCACGCCTTACTCTCTGAAGTTGACGAGCCCGGTGCTTCGGCTTTTTCGGCGGTTGAATGGGATGCCATCGAATTACCCTCGCAATTTATGGAGAATTTTTGTTGGGAATGGTCGGTCTTAGAGCGCCTGACCTCGCACGTGGATACGCAAGAGCCATTGCCACGCGAACTTTACGACCGCATGACTGCGGCCCGGAATTTTCAAAGTGGTATGCAAACAGTCAGGCAAGTGGAGTTTTCATTATTTGATATGCTGGTCCATAACCGCAGCCAAGGCCTTTCGATTGCTGAGGTGCTTACGCAGCTCGATCAGGTGCGCGACGAAGTTGCTGTGATACGACCACCGTCATGGCATCGATTTCCGCATAGTTTCTCGCACTTGTTTGCAGGTGGCTATGGCGCCGGCTATTACAGTTATAAATGGGCCGAAGTATTGTCGGCCGACGCCTTTGCAGCGTTTGAAGAAGCTGCACAACGTGCGGCAAACGATGCGCATGTTGCAGGCCAAACGCTAAAGGGTACCGGCGCGCTTGACGCGGGCACCGGTGAACGTTTCAAACGCGAAGTGCTTGCAGTGGGCGGCGTACGCCCGGCTGCTGACTCCTTTAAAGCCTTCAGAGGGCGCGCACCCCAAATCGATGCTCTGCTGCGCCACAGCGGCATGTCAGACACTGAAACGCCGGCGGCAGCCTAATGCAAATCAGTGCGAACCGACCTTCTTTGAGTTGTCGAGTATCTAAGAGGATACGCTTAGGCGACTGCCGCCTTGCCCGACACCGCAAGATCATACAAAGCAAACGATGAGGCTCTCGCTCAATCGTTTGTCGCGCTTCTTGTGCATCGTGAGCTTGCTGACTCTGACCGCTTGTTCAGAGCCCGACTACAAGTGGTCGCTCTACGACGTCAGCGGTCATTTGCCCGATCTTGAGTTCTCGCTAAAAGGAGTAGGCAATAAAACCGTCACCCAAGTCGATCTCAAAAACAAAACAGTATTGGTGTTTTTTGGCTATGCCAGTTGCCCTGATGTGTGCCCCACAACAATGGCGCAACTCACTGAAGTGCTCGCTAAACTGGGTGATGACGCCCGCGACGTTCGCATTTTGTTTATAAGCGTCGACCCTCACCGCGATAAGCCGGATATATTGCAAGCCTACGTTGACGCCTTCAACAAAAATGCAATTGGTCTCACCGGCAACGAAAACGAAGTCGCAGCCTTAGCCAGGCGCTATCGCATCGCCTACCAAATTGAGAAGCCCAAGCCTGGCGATAACGCTGAGATCTATGATGTCACGCACAGCCGCGGCGTCTTTATTTTTGATCGCTTGGGTAAAGCGCGCTTATTAGCCTCTGACACCGAAGCCATCGACACGGTCACCGCTGATTTGAGGCGACTGATTCAAACGACCCGCGCAAAGTAACCAGAGAATAGCGATGCCTCATACAAATCAGAAGGCTGACGCTCTAGACCTCTCGATTCAAGGCATGACCTGTGCCTCGTGCGTCTTGCGGGTTGAAAAAGCCCTTAAGGCCGTGCCCGGTGTATCGGGTGCAATGGTCAATCTGGCAACAGAACGCGCCCACATCAACTGGGATCCCGAGTTTTCTGATTCGAGGGGCGTTAGCCTAAAGGTACTAGCTGCAGTGCATAAAGCGGGCTACGAAGCCTCTGTGCTTGAACAGCATGCGGCCCCGTCCTTGGCCGAAGCCCAGGCGCGCGATCTAGAAACCAACACCTTGCTGCGCGCCCTCTGGGTGTCGCTTGCGTTGACGCTACCGATTTTTCTGGTCGAGATGGGTGGGCATCTGATACCCGGCGTGCATCACTTTGTGCATGAAACGATTGGCATGCAACGTAGCTGGATCGCACAATCAATCTTGACCACGCTGGTGTTAATTGGGCCGGGGCGCGTCTTTTTTACTAAAGGTCTGCCGGCGTTATGGCATCTGGCACCCGAAATGAACTCGCTGGTTGCCTTAGGAGCTGGCAGCGCGTGGGCGTATTCAATGGTGGCTACCTATTTACCTCAAGCCTTGCCTGACGGCACACGTTTTGTGTACTTCGAAGCGGCGGCAGTGATTGTGACGCTGATCTTGTTGGGTCGCACACTTGAGGCACGCGCAAAGGGGCGCACGGGCGCTGCGATCAAACATCTAATTGGTTTACAACCGCGGCAGGCCCGCGTCTTGATCAACGGCCAACCCACTGACATTGATATCGATGCGGTTAAGCCCGGTGACCTAATCCTGGTGCGCCCAGGCGAAAAAATCGCCACCGATGGTGTCATTACCGAAGGCCAGCCCTACGTTGACGAAGCGATGATCACGGGTGAGCCAATTCCGGTCACCAAGCGCGTGGGCAATCGCGTCACGGGTGGCACCTTAAACACCACCAACAGCTTTACCTTTAAAACCACGCACACGGGTGGCGACACTGTGCTTGCACGCATCATTCGCATGGTCGAGGCTGCGCAAGGCACCAAGCTACCTATACAAGCTCTGGTGGATCGCGTCACCGCATGGTTTGTGCCGGCCATTATCCTGTGCTCGCTGTTGACCTTTGTGCTTTGGTATTTGTTAGGCCCTGCGCCTAGCCTGAGCCACGCGTTGATTAACGCCGTGGCCGTGATGATCATCGCCTGCCCTTGTGCAATGGGTCTGGCCACTCCCACCTCAATCATGGTGGGTACAGGTCGTGCAGCCGAACTCGGCGTCTTATTTCGCCAAGGCGACGCGTTGCAACGCTTACGCGATGTGCAGGTGGTGGCCTTTGATAAAACTGGAACGTTAACGCTCGGCAAACCAGCACTGACCGATTTTGTTGTGCTAGAGCCTACCTATGATCGGGCGCTGCTGCTGTCTTGGGCGGCAGCCATGCAGGCCCACTCTGAACATCCGATCGCCCACGCGATTGTGCAGGCGGCCCTCGCCGATCATCTGCCCACTCTTTCGGCGCATGGCTTCACGGCCATCAGCGGCGCAGGCGTGCGCGCCACCGTCAGCGGCCATGCTGTCAGTTCGGGTGCACAAGCCTTTATGCAAACAGAAGGTATCGACATCTCGGCGGCTGCGCATTACAGCGAGCAATGGGGCCAGCAAGGTAAAACACCCATCTGCTTTGCAGTCGACGGCAAACTTGCTGCACTGATGGCAGTCGCTGATCCGCTTAAGCCCAGTGCGCGCGGCGCCATCGAGACGTTGCAGCAGCTTGGACTTCGTACCGTGATGATCACGGGCGATAACAAATACACCGCGCGCGCCGTGGCGCAACAATTGGGTATTGATGAAGTGCATGCTGAGGTGTTGCCAGAGGGCAAAGTTGCAGTGTTGCAAGCGCTGCAACGCTCGAGCACAGTCATCTCCTTCGTAGGTGACGGCATCAACGATGCCCCTGCCTTGGCCACGGCAGATGTCGGCATCGCGATCGGTACTGGCACTGATGTTGCCATCGAATCAGCCTCTGTCGTGTTGATGTCTGGCGACCTTTCAGGCGTGGCGACAGCAATCGGTTTATCGCGCGCGACCCTCACCAATATCCGACAAAATCTTTTTTGGGCCTTTGGCTATAACGCAGCGCTTGTGCCGGTTGCGGCCGGGGCACTGTATCCATCCTTTGGGATACTGCTGTCGCCCATGTTTGCCGCAGGTGCCATGGCGTTTTCGAGTGTTTTTGTGGTGGCCAACGCCCTGCGACTCAAACGGTATACAACTACAGTTGGCAGCGCTTCGTAAACGTCGTCTAAAGCTATGGTCGCCAGCGCGTCTTTAACGTCAACTCAAGCTATGGTCGCCACCGCGTCTTTAACGTCAACTCAAGCTATGGTCGCCACCGCGTCGTAAGCGTCATCGCATCAGGGCGTTGCACCGGGTTGGCAGGTGTGATCGGCGTACCAATTGCCAAAAAACCCACGAAACGGTAATCGAGCGCATCAAACCCCAACGCCTCAGGTACCTCATCGGTGTAGGTGCCCAGCCCCGTACTCCAGTAGCTCGAAAATCCCATCAAATGTGCCGCGTTTTGAATGTTCATGACGGCCGCGCCCATCGACAATGTTTGTTCAATTTCAGGCACTTTTTCGTTGTCGTGTGAAATCTTATAGGCCAGCCCAATCAGTAGCGGCACCGTTGATAGCCACTTGCGTGTGTTCTGTTCTTTTTGCGGCGTAATCTCGCGACCCGAGCGACGCGTAGCGTCAATCGCAAGATCCGTAAACGCTGCGACCTCGGGTTGCATCACAAGCGCAAAACGCCAGGCACGTAACGCAGAGTGATCAGGCGCACAGACAGCCGCCGCAAGCATTTGCTGCAGCTGTTCGACGTTAGGCCCTGGCGCCTGTACGAGTTTTTGTGAGCGACGCGTGGTCAGTAACTGAGCGTTTGCGAGCGAGGTCATTTGCGTAACACCTTAAATATTAGAAAAAAACCCTGCATCACAGAAGCGATGCAGGGTTTAGTAACAGACCGCCTGCCGAAGCAGACAGGGTCAATAAAATTACAGCACTTGAATGTTGGTTGCTGATGGGCCTTTAGCGCCCTGACCAATTTCAAAGCTAACTTTCTGGTTTTCTTCGAGAGTTTTGTAACCACTCGAGCGAATTTCAGAATAGTGAGCGAACAGATCTTTGCCACCGCCGTCAGGCATAATAAAACCATAACCTTTTTCGGCATTGAACCACTTCACGACACCAGTTGCCATTTCAACTTCCTTGATAGATAAATAACGGGCAAAAACGCCCAACGTGCTAGATGGTCAAGGAAGGGATAGACACCACTGATTACCACTAAGGGCGACCGACTAGGGACAAAAACCGCGTCGCTTGAGAATCTTGCAGCTAAAGTGTAGAGGTGAAGTTCCCTAGAGTCAAACACTTACAGTGGTTTTTTGCTCTTAAATCGCTGAAATTGTGGTTTTCTCTGCATTTTGGGTATGAAGGCAACAAAA
>CANKOW010000017.1 GCA_947484295.1 Alcaligenaceae bacterium
CGGCGCAATCGCCACGCATCAAAGCCTTGTACGAGCAATTCAACATTGAATCGCGTGTCGATGACATCAGCGCTGACGAGATGCTGCGCAACTTAGGCAAAATCCCCTTGGCGAACCAGCCAGGTACGTTTTGGGAGTATTCGATTTCGGTCGATGTCTTGGGTCTCTTGCTTGAGCGGGTCTTGGGTCAGCCACTAGATATTATCGTGGCGCAAGCACTGCTTGAGCCGCTTGGTATGAAAGATACGCAGTGGTGGGTGACACCTGAGCAAGAAAAAAAGCTGGCACAAACGCTTGATGATGACCCCTTAAAGGTTGGTATGCTCAAGTCATATCGGCAGCATTACAACCCGGCGGGCAAAAGTTACTTCAAAGGTGGTGGCGGCTTAATCGGTTCAACCGCCGATTATCTGCGGTACCTGCAGATGATGATTAACAAAGGCGAGTTTGAAGGTAAGCGTTATCTATCGCGTAAGTCGGTTGACTTGATGCTGTCGCAACATACTGTCGGGATGGCAGGGACAACCATCGCGAATACCGGCCCCGGCTATGGGTTTGGCTTGGGCTTTGCGATCAGACAAGGGCAGGGCATGTGCTGGGTGCCCGGTTCGACCAATGACGCGATGTGGGCCGGCGTGTGGGGCACAAGTTTTTGGCTCGACCCAACCGAACAACTCGCCGCGGTGCTCATGGCGCAAGGGCCTACGCACAAGACACATACGCGCATGCTCTTTAAAAATTTGGTGTACGGCGCGTTAGTTGAGTAGCAGGTCAGACACCAGAGATTGAACATTGTTCACCTCGGTGATGAACCATTGAGACGTTAATCTTTACCCGAAGTTCTGGTTGCGAAGTGCTAGGGGCTAAGTCGCCCAGACATTAATCGTTTAAATGTTGTAGTTTGTGTGTGTTTAAAAATTTAATCCCATCAAGATCCTGGAGAGACAAAATGCTATTTTCAAAAAAACAGTTCTCGCGCAGTCGTACGCACGGCGCTGGCATGGCGTTTGCTGCTGCCTTGCTGCTTGGCGTACCAAACGTCTTTGCACAGCCCGCTGCAACGCCTGCGGTTGCAGCCCAGCCCGCAGCCGGGGTGATCATCCAAGGCTTTTCAAGTGACCGTTTGGCTCGCATTGCCCCCTCGATGCAAGAGCAAGTGCGCACCGGCATGTTTCCAGGTGCCGTGACAATGGTGGCGCGTAACGGGGTGGTGGTGCATAACGAAGCGCATGGTTTTTTAGATGCAGCGAAATCTAAGCCGATGCCCAAAGATGCTTTGTTTCGACTGGCCTCAATGACTAAGCCCATCGTGACCGTTGCGGCCATGATGATGGTCGAATAAGGAAAAATGGGTCTTAACGATCCAATTACAAAATGGCTGCCCGAATTAAAAGATTTGAAGGTTGAAACGGCAAGCGGTGACGTACCACTGAATCGTCCGATCTGGGTGCAAGACGTGATGCGCCACACTGCGGGCTTTGTGTATGCGGGTGGTACGAAATCGCCACGTATTAAAAAAATGTATGACGATCTCAACATTGAGTCGCGTGAAACAGATATCACCACCGATGACATGCTGAAAAATCTTGGTCAAATTCCTTTGGCCAATCAGCCCGGTACGGTTTGGGAATATTCAATTTCGGTTGACGTCTTAGGTCTGTTGCTTGAGCGCGTCGCTCAAAAACCGTTAGATGCAATTTTGAATGAATTGTTGCTTGGCCCCTTGGGCATGAAAGACACAACATGGTGGGTGCAGGCCGATCAGCTTGGTCGGATGGCAGAGACGCTTGACAGCGATCCGCTGAAGGTTGGGATGCTCAAATCGTATCGGCAAACTTATAACCCATTAGGTAAGAGTTACTTTAAAGGCGGTGCGGGCTTGGTGGGCACAGCGACTGACTATTTGAAATTTTTGCAAATGATGGTCAATGGTGGTGAGTTGGATGGCAAGCGTTACTTGTCACGAAAGACCGTTGAGTTCATGTTGTCGCAGCACACCGTTGGCATGGGTGGCACGACCTTTAACAGCACAGGCCCCGGTTACGGCTTTGGCTTGGGCTTTGCCGTGCGTTTAGATGAGGGTATGGCCTGGGTGCCGGGTTCAAAGGGTGACGCGATGTGGGCCGGTGCTTGGGGCACAAGCTTTTGGATTGATCCTAAAGAAAAACTTGCGGCTGTCATCATGGCGCAAGGGCCTTCGAATCGCACCCACACCCGGATGTTGTACAAAAATCTGGTTTACGGGGCGTTAATTAAATAACATGTCGGTTGCCACTACACAGCAAGAAACCCCCACACGTCTGGATCCGGGCCGCTTGCGGCTGATTGCGACAGCGGTGTATCAAAGTATCGGCGTGCCAGCGCAAGACGCACAGTTAGCTGCCGACACCTTGGTGCAGGCGGATCTGTGGGGGCATCAGTCACACGGTTTGTTGCGTTTAGGTTGGTACTACGCACGGCTAAAGTCTGGTGCCATGAAGGCTGTGACGCAAGCCTCGTTAGCGGTCGACGCAGGTGCAATCTGTGTGATGGATGGTCATGACGGTATTGGGCAAGTGATTACTCGCCAAGCGGTCGACCAGGCCGTTACACGTGCCAAGTTGCACGGCGTTGGTGTGGTGTCGATTCGTAACTCAAACCATTTTGGTACCTGTATGTATTACACGCGGATCGCAGCCGAGCAAGGCTGCGTGATGCTGTTAATGAGCAACGCGGGGCCGAATATGGCGCCTTGGGGTGGACTTAAAAAGAAAATTGGCACGAACCCCTGGTCGATTGCGGTGCCAGGCGGTGCGTATGGTCCGATTGTCATGGACATGGCCAACTCTGGGGTCGCCCGCGGCAAAATCTATCTGGCCAATAATCGCAACGAAGAGATTCCTTCGCACTGGGCGGTTGACTCAGCGGGGCGTCCAACCACGGATCCGAAAGCGGCCATTGAAGGGTTTATCTTGCCAATGGCGGGGCACAAGGGTTACGTGATGGGTGTCATGATCGATATTCTGTCGGGCGTCTTGTCGGGCAGCCAGTTTCTTGACCGCGTGCACGGTCCCTACGATCCCGTGAACCGAAGTGGTGCAGGGCATTTGATGGTGGCGCTGAATGTGGCCGCGTTTCAACCGTTGACTGAGTTTCACCAAAGGATCGATCAGTACGTTCGGTCTCTGAAAGACGTGCCTCTGGCCGCTGGCCATTCGCAGGTGTATTACCCGGGCGAGCTCGAAAAACAAGCAGACGCTGAAAACCGAGCAAAGGGTTTGTTGTTGGCCAGCGAGACGATCAGTGACCTTGTGCGCGTGGCGCGCGAGGCCGGGGTTGAATGCTCGGTTTGATGAACAAAAGGGCTAAGCCACGCAACGTGGGGCCTGGGTGGGTGAGGTTGCTTAGGTGCCTTCGGCGCGTGAGTCAACCTCAACCAATGTCTTCACACTTGGCACGGCATTTGCTTATAGCAAAGTGGTATATCCAAACGCAGTGATTGATGCGCGCTTCGCCGTATCATTTGGCTTGCCTTTTTTTTCTTCTATTGAGTTATTTGGAGCCCTTCAATGAGCAACGACAATGCCCCTTCAACAGTCAAAGCCTACTTGCGCCCAATCGATCGCGACGGTTTATTAGGCTTCGCTGAAAAAGGTCGTGCAGACCCAACACGCAAAGGCACCAATAAAGTGCACACCGTGTGCGAAGGTCAGTATCGAACCCTCAGCTACGTTGGCAATCATCAGCCGGTTGTCGTCGACGAACCTCCCCATTTATTTGGTCAGGATACGGCTCCAGCTCCAGGCGAAGTTGTCTTGTCAGCGCTCGGCGGCTGTTTGGCCGTGGGTATCACTGCCGTCGCTACCTGGAAGCAAGTCAACCTCTCAAAGCTCGAATTATTTTTAGAGGGCGATATTGGTAATCCAGCGGCGTGGGGCGCAGGTGGTGCAGAAATGGCGCCGCCTCAAATGGGCTTTCAGGCGATACGCGTCAAAGTGGTGCTCGAGGGTGATGCACCGCGCGAGCAACTTGATGAAATCGTGCGACACGCCAACATGTATTCGCCCGTTGCAAATTCAATGCGTAATCCGATTGGCTTTGAAATCGGGCTAGCCTGATCATTGCTTGCTCTTTCTTATGTTGCGAGTAACTGCAACTTGAGTGCGCAAGAGTCGTTAATCAGGATTGCTTTTAAGCTAAGTGAAGCAAGTGCAACTAATCGGCCCTCCAGTTAGGCCGAGTAAAGCAAGAACAACCAAGTAACTTTGAGTGTGCAATATGAATCCTACCGAGGCAAGTTCTGTACTGCTCCACACGTCGTCAAGCGATTTGCTGGCGCGCGTCAAACACATCGCCAGCGGCGACTTAGCCAGTGCCGCTTACAAAATCGATCACGAAGGCTTTTACCCTGCCGGCATTATGCATACATTAGGTCAGGCTGGTGCGTTTGGGGCGCACCTAGATCGCAGTGGGAAAAAATTCGGCCTAGCGATCGACGCGATGCGCGAAATTGCGCGCAACTGCGGCTCAACCGGATTTTTATCGTGGTGCCATGACGTCTGTGGCTTGTACATGGAACAGTCCGGTAACCCTGCGTTGATGGGGGCTGTCTTAGATGAACATGTCTGTGCGAATACCTTAGGCGGCACGGCACTCTCCAATCCCATGAAAACCTTTGCGGGTATTGAAAAAATGTTGTTGCGCGCTAAGCGTGTACCCGGCGGCTATCGTGTCAGCGGTGCTTTGCCCTGGGTTAGTCACATTGGTCGCGGGCAATATTGTGGCGCGATTGCTGGTGTGTTTCTTGATGATGGCAGTACCTCACACGAAATTATGTTCTTGCTGCACTGTGACGATGATGTGGTGCTCAGGCAGTGTCCAGAATTTTCTGGCATGGAGGGTACGAGCACCTGGGGTATTCGTTTAGAAAATTATTTTGTCAGCGAAGACGCGTTGATCGCAGACCCCGCCAAGCCGTTTATTGCCCGAGTCCGCGCGGCGTTCGTGTTGCTTCAGACAGGCTGGGCACTGGGGGTTACTCAGGGCAGTATTGAGTCGATGCTTGAGGTCGAGCCGCTGTTAGGTCATGTCAATAAATTTTTAGACAACCGTCCTGATGAATTGCAGGCTGAACTTGATGACTTAAGTCAACGCATTCAGACGCTTGCCTTGACTCCTTATGATGGCAGTGTTGATTATGTGATCAGTGTGCTTGATGCGCGTGCGCAGAGTGCCGAGCTTTCACTGCGTGCGTCGCAGTCGGGTTTGTTGCATCAGGGCGCGCGTGGCTACATGATGAACACAGCGCCGCAACGCCGCATTCGTGAGGCTCACTTCGTAGCAATCGTGACACCTGCCATCAAGCACTTACGTTGGGAAATGGCGCGTTTGTCAAAGCAGGTATTGCCTGCATGACGCAAGACCAAGACTGGAAACAGTTTATTTGTCGTGCTTGTGGTCTGATCTACGATGAGCAGGTCGGTGATCCCGACAGCGGGATCGGCGCAGGTACACGGTTTGCAGATATCCCCGCTGACTGGGTGTGCCCCTTGTGCGGCGTGGTGAAAGCAGACTTTGAGCCTTATGAGGTGGTCAGTGTCGCGCAGGTCTCGAGCGCCGCGCCGCTTAAACTCGCACACGGCGTCGGTGTTGTGATTGTTGGGGCAGGCCATGCCGGCTGGGCCGCTGCTGAGGCTTTGCGAGCGCACGACCACTTGGTGCCGATTACGCTTGTGACGGCTTGTGAGGGTGATCGCTACCTCAAGCCTGAACTCTCGATTGCGCTGCGCCGTCATTCAAGTCGTGAATCACTCGTACGCGAAACTGGCGTGGCCAGTGCAGAACGCCTTCGCGTGCGGCTCATGCGCGAGACTTTTGCGGTGGGCTTATCACCAGCATTGCATCAGTTGCGCACCACGCGCGGCAATCTGCAATACACCTCACTCATCTTGGCGCAAGGCGCGCGACCCGCGCTGCCCGAGGTCTTGCCGGCGCACCTATGCTGGAGAATCAATGATCTAGACGCGTGGGTCAGGCTCAAGCGGCAGCTAGGTGATACGCCAAAGCATATTGTCATCATCGGGGCAGGGATGGTCGGTTGCGAATTGGCAGATGATTTTATGACCGCAGGGCATCGGGTGACCTTGATTGATGTGCAAAAAGCACCCTTGGCCGCGTTGTTACCGGAACAGGCTTCAGAGCGTTTACGTGCTGCACTTGAGGTGGCGGGCGTGAAATTTATGGGTGCAACGCAAGTGGCGGGGGTAACTCAACTCGCTCATGGTGCGAAGTCTGTGGCGCTTGTCGGTGCCGCAGCGCTTGAGTGCGATGAGGTGGTCGCTGCAACAGGGTTAGTGACAGACACCCGTCTGGCAGTCGGCGCACAGTTAACGATTAATCGAGGCATCGTAGTCGACGCGCTGACACTGCAGACGAGCGCCTTTGATGTGTACGCACTCGGGGATTGTGTCAGTATCAATGGCATGCCTTGCCGATTTATCGAGCCGATCGCAAAACAGGCACATGCGATCGCAAGCGCAATTGCAGGACATGTCGATGCTCCCTATTCGCACAGCGCTCCTGTGATCCGCCTGAAAACGCATTCTTTGCCAGTCGTGATGCATGGAGTCCCAGTTCCACATGGTCAATGGCGTGTGGTAACAGAGACCACACAACAACTAAAAATGGCTCAACAGGTCGAAGGCGTTGACTGTTGCACGCTTGAGCTTGGTTTAGGCAAGGTTCAGGTGACCAAAAATATGGCTTTGCGAAACGGCTCAAATTTAGTATCGTAGGACATCTTAAGCGCAGCTCAAGTGCAAAAGGCTGCTAGATTCGCCTCAACGTTGTGTGCTGCGCAGTGATCCCTTTCTGATAACTTGACATCCTCCCCCTGAACGGAGAGGATGTCTGCGCATTTGGTTAGATAATAAAACAACGGAGACTTTCCATGAGATTTAGTATTCAACATGCAAAAGATAAGCCTTTTTCGCACGACGGCTTGCGCGAATATTTTGATTATCGCGATTTAGGTATTTATGAATCGACCGATAAAAAGGTTGTGGCGCATTTGATAAAGGCTAGCAAAGGTAGCAACGCGCACGGCGATTGGCATTGCCATGAAGTTGAATTTCAGTTTGTGTTTGTTTTAAAAGGCTGGGCCATTTTTGAATATGAAGGCCACGGCACCCATAAGCTTGAGGCTGGCACCTGTGTACATCAGGCCCCTGGCATTCGCCATCGTGAAATTGAGCATTCTGAAGATTTTGAAACGCTTGAATTGATTTTGCCAGGTGATTTCAAAACGATTCAGCTGCCTTGAGTCGAACTGTTCAGTTGTTTGGATCTTAGCGATTCAGCAACTGGCAATCTAGCCATTCAACGGTCTTGACTGAAAAGACCTAATGACCATGATCGAACTCAAAGCGGTTACTTGAATGCCTCTGCAAGTCGCATCTCTTGGCTAAACAGTCGTGCGCTTGCTTGATACCCCGCCACAGTGAGGTGAATCAAGTCCCGTGCCATCAGAGGCGGACTTTGTTTAAGCCAGGCGTACGAGCCGCCGGGTCCGCCCATCGCGCGCTGCCAGTCCCAAAACCCACAGTCGTGTTTTGAGCCAACAGTTTGTTGAATGCGGCTGAGTTGTTCGTGAATGCGTGAATAAGCCAGTAGCTCTTTTACGATCATCGGTGCTGTGATCGCACCTTGTGCATGATCTGTTTGAGTGCTTGCGTGCGACTGGGATTTGCTCGAGCGAGCAATCAGTGTGCCCCGATCTGTGGGGCCTAGCAACACGCAGACGGTATTTGGGTAGATGCGCCGTAAATTTTGTAGACTGGCAGTCAGGTCGTTTTCATAGCGAATGGGATCGAAAGGTTTTTGATTACCTTCATTTGTACCGTATTGAAGTAACACCACGTCGTAGGGTGTTTGATTGCCGAGCGCCTTAAAGTACTCTGGATCGATGAGCTTCCAGCTGCGCATCGTCGCCCCAGGGATTGCGAGGGTGTCAAAATACAACCGCGCAGCCTCGGCGTAGGCTGGGACAAAACCCTCAAGGCTGACTGACCCTGTCACCAGTCGTAACTTGAGCGTCGAGAATAAGCCCCCTTGGGCTTGAATTTGTATCGCGCCTCGCTCATTGAGTTTCAGATCAACCAGTTGCTCGGGTAACTGATCAATCGTGATGCCTAGTGTGGTGGGCATCGCACTGGCTGCATACAGAATATCGACCCCGCGCAGATTTGGTTGTTGCCCTTGTGTCCGAAAGTCAATCCATTGATAGCTGTTGTTAATTGTTGAATTTAGGCGTGCCATGCCACGTGAAAACCGTAGGCCCTCTTGCCCGCCAACGTACGCGAGGTCGTACTTCCAGCCTTGCCCCTGGCACTGCTTGCGCAGGGGTAAGCGTACGCCACCACGCGCGAGCGTGGGCGGGATAAAAAGCGGCAGAACCTTATCTTTTGACACGTTCACCGACTTGATGAGTTCTTCGGCGAAAAAATTCGCAGCCGCGTGACTGTCGCCCCACAGACCAATGTTGAGTGGTCGTGTTTTAGGCAGTTTAGAAAAAAGATTGAGAGCATTCTGGGTGTGCGCAGCCGATGGAGGTAAGGTCTTGATCAACTCACGCAACAGAGCGTCATCAGGGATTGCGTAAAGCTCTTCAAGTGGTGGGGGTGTTGTTTTGGGTCGCGCTGGCGGTTGACTGATCGGACATTGTAGATCCGGAGCTGGAGGACCCGCTTGAAGAGTGAGGGTTTGTGCGAAAAGGTTGTAACTGCTGCCCATTAACAGCAGGCTGAGGTACGCGGCGATCAACGAAGTGCAAAGCGTTGCGCGACTACGTGAGTACGCTCTCATGGTTTGGCTTGTTTTTTGATTAACTCATATAAACGGTGACTAATTAAGCGCAAGCCGGCTTGTGTGAAATGAATGCCGTCGTCTGCTCGAAGCATGACTTGCCCTCTGCCAGGTTCATCCATAAACTTTTTAAAGGGCTCGTCAAGACCGCCTAAAAAATCTTCTGTTGAAAGATAATCAAAATTAAATTGAGTAGCCTGCTCTTTGAAGATTTTATTTTGCACGATGGCACCGCGTTTCACGCGATCTTCTTTCATGTTTGGCAAGCCAATCCAAATCACGTGTACTTTGCGGTCTTGCGCAAACTGCATGACTTCGATGACTCGGTCACGGTATTTGTCTTCCCACTCGGGCGTACCAAAGGCAAAACGCTTTGCGCCTTCAAAGATATCCCAAGGATCATTGGGCCCTAAAAAAACTGCAACCAGTTCGAATCCACGGCTAAGCGTCTCGTCTTTGATTTTTGTGGGCCAGTCGAAATAGCGACGTACAGTCAGGCCAGTGCTTTGGGCGCTCAGGTCAACAAAGACACCCTTTGGATTTTCTTTACGTAACTGATTGATCACCAGTGGCGCAACGCCTTGCATCATCGAATCGCCGGCAAACAGTATCTTAGGAAAGGTAACCGGGGGCGCTGCTGTCACGGCAGTGGTTGGGGCAGGAGCAACGACCCGAGCGGGAGTCGCAGTCGTAACAGGCGCAGGAGCCACAACAGGTGCAGGTATCGCAACAGGAGCAGGAACTACAACAGGTGCAGGAGCCACAACAGGTGCAGGGAGCGCAACAGGTGCAGGGAGCGCAACAGGCGCAGGGATCGAAACAGGCGCAGGAGCCACAACAGGTGCAGGGAGCGCAACAGGTGCAGGGATAGCAACAGGCGCAGGGATAGCAACAGGCGCAGGGATCGAAACTGGCGCAGTAGCCACAACAGGTGCAGGAGCCATAACAGGTGCAGGGAGCGCAACAGGCGCAGGAGCCACAACAGGAGCAGGCGTCTCTGGTGCTGCATGAGACGCGGCGTTCGTGGCCTCGTTTGTTTGATTTGTGCGTGTGGTGTTGCTCACTGCCGCGGTTAATTTCGGCACAACCGGTGCGTCGTTGCGCTGGGCGGGCGTTAAAAGCAGTACCAGTTTGGCCGAAGTGAACTGCTGCGCCTTGGCGATCAGGTCTTGCGTTTGACGCGATACAGCGAAGGCGCGTTCTGGTACCGTTGCGCTCAGATTGATGTGATAGCGCGAGCTAAGATAACGATCGAACGAATCAAGCCAAAGCACGGTGTTGAGTAACACCACTGCGAGTAAAAAAAGGTAAAGCGGGCGCTGGGCTTTGCTCATGTCAAAATCGATAATAAATAAAACTAGGTACGCCGCTCGGGCCCCATAAAATCGCCGTAAAGGCAAGACCACTCACTAAACAGGTCAGTGCAACCCACCCGAGCTCGGTGAGCCGCTGCACACAGGCTTGTTCAAGGCGTTGAGCCCGCGCGCTTAACAAAAAGAAAATAATCACGAAGGCTGCGAGCAAACCGTGTTGAAATTCAGCTTTGTCTAAGCCATTGGTTAGTGAGGCGAGTAATTGCAAGGCAGCTTCATTATTGTCAGCCCTAAAGAATACCCACGCGAGCGCAATGTAAGACAGTGTAAAGAATCGTGCGAGTGCGACCGGCATCGCTTGATCTTTGCCAAGCATCTTGTCGTATAGATTGACGAACACCACGCCTAGTCCGTGTAAAGCACCCCAGACAATAAAGGTAGAGTTGGCGCCATGCCAGAGTCCACTGATCACCATCGCCAAAAGTATATTGATCTGCGTCTGTAAAAAGCCGTTTCGGTTACCCCCTAACGGAATGTAGACATAATCCCGAATAAAGCTTGAGAGCGAAATGTGCCAGTACCGCCAAAATTCTTGTAGGTTGATCGCTAAATAGGGTTGCTTGAAATTGATAGGAAGGCTGAATCCCAGCATTAAAGCGAGCCCAGTGACAATCAAGGTATAGCCGGCGAAGTCTAAAAAAATCTGCAACGAATAGCCTACGATGGCTGCCAACCCTGTCACAAATGTTTGTGAGCCGGGATACTTAAAGGCCTCATCGACAAACGTCGCGGCTAGCCACGACGCAAAGACCATTTTTTGAAAGAGCCCGAGCAAGATGTAGTAAATCGCCTTTTGCGTCTGGCGAGGCAACCCAACCTCGGGCCCATCAAGTTGCGCAAAAAAATCACGCGCACGCATGATCGGCCCCGCAAACAAGGTCGGCCAAAAAGATAAGAATAAAAGCAGATGAACAAAAGAGGGGCGAGGCGGTTTACTCTCGTACTGCCAGACTAGGTATGTGACTGCCTGAAAGGTGAAAAATGAAATCCCAGCAGGTGCCACGATATCAATAATAGGCAGCAACGCCTGCATGCCCACGTTGGGCATGAGTGTCGACAGCAATTGACGGACAAACTCGTAATACTTGCTCGCGAGTAGCAAAACCAGACTCACCAGCACACTGATCGCAAACCAGAGTTTGCGGCGAGGATGAGTCTTGCAAGACTGTACCCATTGACCTGCCAGCCAAATGTAGGCGCTAAACACCAGCAAGATCCCGGCGAATTGCACCGACCAGGTTGCGTAAAGTGCGTAACCTGAAAGCGTTAAAAACCCCAATTGGATTGAACGGTGATGGTTAAGTGACCAATATACGGGGAAGAAAATCAGGGCAACGAGCGCAAACTCTGGCGAAACGAAGCTCATGGCACCAGTGCTGCGTTGAACTTAAAGCGAGGGTAAGCAAGCATGCTGGTACGAGAAATCATTGCAAAAAAGGGTGAGAGCCTTGATACGCAAAGCACGATGAGTAAATTCTAACTTACTATCAACAGGTTCAATTTCATGACTTAGTTCTTTGATATGACTGCTTTCACCGACCAACCCTATCGGGCAGTACGCAGGCGACTGATTGCCGCGCTCGGGGCCTCAAGCCTGATACCCACGGTAAACGCCGCGGTAACCGACCCCAAAACCTCACGTCAGGCCGAGCCCAACAGCGCGGTGATCGTAGATCCAAAAACAAAACGTAAGATTAAACTTAAGATTCGTTTGCCGGCCCAAGCAAAGCCGACAGCCTTGATTTTGTATTCTCCAGGACTCGGTAGTGGGGTCTTGAACGGGGCCGACTGGTGCGAAGCATGGCGTCAAGCGGGCTATCTTGTGGTGACGCTTGCGCACCCCGTTACCGATGACAGCATCTGGAATACCAGCAAGAGTAGGTCTTTGAAAATGACGATCGCCGAGGCCATTGCCTCGCCGCAGTACGCCTTACGCGTGAACGACTGTAGCTTTGCCCTGGATTATTTACTCGGCTTGCCCTCGTTAAAGCCTTACCTAGAGAGGTCTGGCGGCGACAGGGGCGGGTCTCAGCGCCCCCGCATTGGCATTGCCGGCCATTCTTATGGCGCCCTGACGGTGCAATCCATCACTGGCCAGGGCCAAGGCGGTAAGGGCTTGCTTGACCGCCGAATTGATGCCGCCATCGCTTTCTCACCGAGTGCCATGTCGCAAGAGCGCGCAGCGGCGATGGGTCAGGTCAACATCCCCTTCTTTTGTGTGACGGGTGATCTTGATGCTCACGTCACATTCAAAGACGGGCAAGATTCAGTGCGTTTAGGGGTGCCCTTAAGTCAGCGTCAATGGGTCTATAGTCATTTGCCAAAGGGCAAGCGGCAAGAGCTCTTGGTCGCGCAGGCGGATCATATGAGCTTTGCTGGCGAACCTATTGATTCGCAACACTTCAGTCGTGATGTGCCGCTACCTGAACAAAATAATCCGAAAACGTGGGCGCGTATCAGTGCGATGACAACACAGTTTTGGGATTTTTATCTGAAAGCGGAGGTGACGGCTTCGGCCGAGCAGCGCAAGGCCTATATCGAACGCATGCGGGCTCTCGCGGGGCCTCAAGATCAGTTAAAGTTCGATTAAGCTTCAAACAAAATCTTTGTCAGCCCCGTCGCTCTGAAGGGTGGGGTTTGAGCAGCGTAGCGATTCAGTCATTTGGCGATTCAATATCTATTAATTCAAAATTCAAATAAGAGACTAGACATGAAAATTATTGTGCTTCCCGGCGATGGAATTGGTGCTGAAACCGTAGCGGTTGCCGTTGACGCGTTAGAGCATGTCTCTAAGCAATTTAAATTGGGCCTAAAGCTAGAGCACGATATCGCCGGACACGACAGTCTGAAAAAATACGGCACGACGATTCACGATGGTTTGATGGATTCAGTTAAACAGGCCGATGGTTTGATCTTGGGGCCGATGGCAACCTACGATTTCAAAGACGAATCAAAAGGCGAGATCAATCCGTCAAAGTTCTTTAGAAAAGGGTTGGATCTATTTGCGAATATCCGCCCAGCAAAAACCTATGCGGGCAGTGGCACCACCTACAAACCGCTTGATCTGGTGGTGGTGCGCGAAAACACAGAAGGTTTTTATGCTGACCGAAATGTCGAATCGGGTGGTAGCGAAATGTTGATTACGCCTGATGTTGTTGTCTCGCTGCGTCGAATTACCCGTCAATGTTGTGAGCGTATTGCTCGCTCGGCCTTTGAGTTAGCGATGACTCGAAAAAAACATGTGACGATTGTGCACAAGGCAAATGTCTTGCGCATCGGGGATGGGATGTTTATTGATGCCTGCCTCGCGGTGGCTAAAGAGTTTCCAGGCGTAAAGGTTGACGATGTGATTGTCGATGCCATGATGGCGCATGTGGTGCGCGCGCCCGAGCGCTACGATGTGATTGTCACGACTAATATGTTTGGTGATATTTTGTCTGACCTGACAGCTGAGTTAGCGGGTAGTTTGGGAATGGCAGCCTCGATCAATGCGGGGACGCATTACGCGATGGCGCAGGCTGCGCATGGCTCGGCGCCCGACATCGCTGGGCAGAATATTGCCAACCCATTTTCGCAAGTGTGCTCTGCTGCCATGCTGTTGACCTGGTACGGGCAGCGCAAAGGCCGACCTGAGTTTGTTCAAGCCAGCGAGGCGCTTGAGCAGGCAGTCACGCAAGCGATTGCGGCAAAAGAGTCAACGCGTGATATGGGCGGCAAGCTTGGTACAAAAGAAGCCGGGCAAGCGTTGTTGAAACGGCTTGCGGCCTGATCGCTGCTTGCTGCAGCATTACTGGTTAATCACAATGTTGGCGGCTTTGCCAATCGCTTTCGAGGTTGCAAAATCTTTGGCTACGTATTGCGTAAACGCAGCACGATCAAGGGTCATGATATCAACGCCTAAACTTTTAAAGCGCTCTTTCACGGCTGTTGTGGCGAGCGCTTGTTTAAGCGCTGCTGTGAGCTTGTCGGTCACGGCAGCCGGCATCCCGACTGGGCCAAACAAGCCGGTGAATGTCAAAATATCAACATCTTTCGCACCGAGTTCTTGAAACGTTGGCACGTCGGGCAAGAGCGCTGAGCGCGCATTGCCGCTTTGAGCAATCGCGACGAGTGTGCCACCTTTAATATGACCGATCGAGGCGACCACTTGGTCAAGAATGCTGTCGATCTGACCACCGACAGCGTCGTTGATCGCTGGCCCACTGCCCTTGTAGGGGATATGGGTGAGCTTGAGTTGCATCTTTAACGCGAGTAATTCTAGGGCAAGGTGCTGGCTTGAGCCGTTGCCGGCCGAACCAATTGAGGCTGCAGAATTAGCAGCCTTGGCCTTAGCGGTGAAATCAGCGAAGTTTTTAATCTGGCCCTTCGGCGAAACACTTAACACCATGGGTGCTTCATGAATCGGGCCGATGGCGGTTAAATCTTTGGTCGGGTCGTAAGGTGCCTTTAGATCGAGCGCGGGTCCGACGGCGATCGAACCGCTTGAGCCGAGCAGTAAGGTGTAACCATCGGGCGCAGCGCGCACAACGCCCAAGGTCCCAATAAAGCCGCCAGCACCAGGCTTGTTTTCAACCACGACTTGCTGGCCTAAGATCTCTGATAAAGCGGGTGCGATGGTACGTGCAGTAATATCAACGTTACCCCCCGGTGCCCAAGGCACAACGATTTTGATGGGTTGGCGCGGATAGTCTTGTGCTTGGGCTGAAAAGCCCAAGGTACCTAGATAAAACGCGGCTAAGTATCCAAAAACGGAAGAGAGTTCGATCATCTTCATTGCGGTCTCCGAGGCGTTGCTGATTGAAGGCAAGCACTTATCTTATCTATCACTTAGACTTACGATTGTACGTGGTTGTGACAAGCGAGCAACCCCTAGCTTACCCAAGATAAGGAAGCATTTTGAACACACTCAATGAGACGGCCCAAGGGGTCTACCTGATTACAGTGACACCGTTTAAAGACAATGGTGAGCTTGATTTGCCGAGTACCGATCGCATGGTCGATTTTTGTCTAGAGCGCGGAGTCACCGGCCTGACGATTTTGGGCATCATGGGCGAAGCCACCAAGCTGACCGCCGAAGAATCACGCTTGTTTGTCCGTCAGGTACTCGCGCGTGTGCAAGGTAAGGTACCGGTCGTTGTAGGGGCCTCAGCCCCAGGCTTCGCACCGATGGGCGAACTGACCAAAAGCGTGATGGATATGGGTGCAGCGGGCGTGATGGTGGCGCCTCCTCCAACCGTGCGTACCGACGATCAAATTACCAGCCACTTTGAGATGGTCAATGAAACCCTTGGCTCTGATGTGCCTTGGGTGCTGCAAGATCATCCGGTTTCAACGACGGTGCAGATGTCAACGGCCGTCGTACTAAAAATTCTAAAAAATTCACCGCGCTGCGTGATGCTCAAGCACGAAGACTGGCCTGGTTTAGCTAAGCTCAGTGCGATTTGTGCGGCCATGCAAAAAGGCGAGTTGCGCAAGATCTCGATTTTGACGGGTAACGGTGGCGGATTGTTTTTGCCAGAAGAACTCGTGCGTGGTGCCAACGGCGCCATGACAGGTTTTGCCTACCCAGAAATGATGGTTGATGTCTGTGCGGCCTATGCCGCCGGTAACGTTGAACGTGCCTTTGATATTTTTGACGCCTACCTGCCGTTGGCTAAGTACGAACAGCAGGGCGGTATTGGTTTGGCGGTGCGCAAGCATATCTTGGCCGAGCGTGGTGCGATCGCCTCGGCGGCGATTCGCAAGCCTGGTCCAAAGCTATCGGCGCTTGATATCGCTGACATCAAACGCTTAACAGCTCGGCAAGAGAAAAAACTAAGCGCACTGAAGTAAGAGTGCAGCGAAGGCGGTTTGCCGTGCGTTGACGGGCCGCCGCAAGAGATCAATACAGTTAACGTCACCACAGTCGGCAGATCGATTTTTCACCTACAGCCGCTTCATATTTAAAGAGTACACCGTCATGATCAACATGCAACTCGATCCTAAAGTCATCGACATTCTGTCAAAAATCTCGACTGCAACCCTAACGACTATTTTGCTAAAAAAGGGTTTGCGTAACGTTTGGATGCGCGGCACCAAGCCGATTCGCGCGGGTCAGCCGCGTTTGGTCGCGCGTGCGTTCACGCTGCGTTTTGTTCCTGCGCGCGAAGATCTTGCCACCCCAGAGTCATGGTCGTCGCCGATCTCAACGCGCGCAGCGATCGAAGATATGCCAGAGGGCTGCATCGCTGTGGTCGACTCAATGGGCGTCACCGATGCTGGTATTTTTGGCGATATCTTGTGCGCTCGCATGGCTAAGAAAAAAGTCGCAGGCTTGGTGACAGATGGTGTCGTGCGTGATTTATCTGGGGTACTCGGTACCGGTTTTCCAGTATGGTGCTCGGGTGCAGCGGCGCCGCCGTCCGTGGCAGGTTTAACCTTCGTTGCTTGGCAGCAACCGATCGGCTGCGGCGGTGTGGCGGTGTTTCCGGGCGACGTGGTGGTGGTCGATGATGATGGTGCGGTATTGATCCCGGCCGCGTTGCTCGATGACGTCATGGCAAGCGCCCAAGCCCAAGAAAATCTTGAAAACTGGATCATGGAGCAAGTGCAAAAGGGTCATGCCTTGCCCGGTTTGTATCCCCCTAACGCTGAAAACCTCGCGCGCTACAAGGCTGAAACGGGTCAAAAGTAACTGCTTGCGGCAAGGCAGTCGCGTTTTGGCTCATCCGGTGCGGTGTTTGAATAAGGCGTTTTGGCGCAACCTGCGCCTTAGACCTGTGTGTCCGACTCGCGAGCTCTGATCACGGCGCGCAGCCTCTTATTTTTGAGGCTTAACGGTTTGTCGCAGAAATAAAACCAAACCGATTGTCGCCATAGTCGCGGCGAAGTATTGAAATGGGCGCGTCTCGTCAAAGTCAATTCGGTCTGCTAGCAGTATGTAAATACACAGTGCAGCACCGACGCTGGCCACGCGTAGCGGCCAAGCTTGCGGTGCGAGCAGGCGGTCTGGTATGCGTTGCGCTAGGCTTACGCCAACCATGCCGCTAAAAAGACCGACTGACATCCCCGCTAACACATCGGCGGGCCAGTGTGCACCCACGGCCACACGAGCGAGGCCCGCAAGGGCCGCCAGCACAAACAGCCAGACGGCATTCTTACGCTTTGCGTGCGGCACGCTAAAGTACAGCGCGGTTGCCAGAGCGAAGGCAGTCAGTGTGTGGCCGGACGGCATCGCAAGCGATGTGAGGGGGTTACCGACGATATGAAAGCTAGTCGGGTCAAGCACCGAAGCGGGTCGAGGAAACTGCAGACTGAGTTTGAGTGTGCGCGAAAGCACGCCGGCAAGCGCACCGGCACACAGCGTTGCTAGCAAAGCTCTGGGTGCCAAGATTAATAGCGGGCAGAGTAGTGCAAAGACTCCCCAACCATTGCCCAACATATTGAAACCCACCCAAAATAAATTCGGTAATTGTTGCGTGGCTGTGTTGAGCAGTCTAAACAGAGAAACTCGATCGATGCTGAGTTCGATAATCCCCCAACACAGCAACGGCAGCAAGCACCATAGCCAGTAGGCGGGCTTGATCAGCCGAGTCGTGACCGCAGGCGCGGGCGCTGCAACAGACGACTCAGTTTTATGCATGCGAACGTGCCGCAGAAAATTGAATAGTCATTTTTTCAAGCACTTGCTCAACGCTGATCGCACGCATGCAGGCGTTATCTGAGCAAGGTGTTTTGCGATGATTGGCGGCGCTGACGCAGGGAGAGCAGGCCAGCTGTGCGGTAATTGGAATTGACTTGCCGAGCGACCCGTACAGGGCTGGGGTTTCTGGGCCAAACAGCACCACAGTGTGCAAGCCTGTGACCGAAGAAAAATGCCCAGGGCCTGAATCGTTTGTCACCATCACGTCGGCCAGTGTGTACAGTGCAGGCAGTTCGGCAAACGAAACTTGACCAGCAAAATTCAACGCATTTGGTACGTTGGCGCCCACCCGAACATTCTCGACATAGGCATGCTCGGCCGGCGAACCGGTAATCAAAATCAGGCAATCAGGCCATTTTTTTTGTAATGCAATGATTAACGCCGAAAAACTTTCGGGCGCCCAGCGGCGCTGCACTAAAAGCTCACTGGCGTTTGGATTGACGAGCAGCAGTGGCTGTTGCCCAAGCGTAAACGCACGCTGCGCCTCGCTTGCCAGGCGTTCGATGCGCGCGAGTACGGCTTGTTTGTCAGTAGGTTTGATTACGGCTTGCGCGATTTGAATCGAAGCATCGGTAATGTGAATTTTGCTAAAAGGTTGTTCTGCCTTGGTTGAAAACGCTGCGTGAATCAACGCCATGAAGTTTTTGGCGATATGGATATGGGGGTTGTAGTGCACTTTGTGCGTGAGCATGTTGCCGCGCCAGAGCCCCTCGCCATGAAAAATGTGATAACCCACGCGTCGCCGCGCGCCACACAGACCCGTTAACAAGGCTGTAAAGCGCGAGAACAGTTCAAGGTCAATGACGGTATCGATTTTTTTGGCGCGCGCCTGAAACAAAAACTTGACCGTATCGGTGACAAGGCTGACCAAAGAGGAGGCATCAATGGTGAAAATATTTGCGGCCGGCACTGTGTTGAGCAAAGTCAGGCTTGCCTGATTACTTTTAAAGATTAGAAAAAATATTTCGGCACCGCGCGCTTGTGCGTCGCGCATGGCGGGATCAACCAAAATCGCGCTGCCCATTTCAGAAAGTTCAATGAACAACAGCTTGCGGGGTTTTTCAGCGAGCCCAGCGAACAGTGTGTTGATCCAATCAAACAGCATCACAAAGGGGGTGGCGAGTGCGCAAAGCGGTACGCCGACCCGATGGTCGATGGTGCGCATGGTGTCGACGCTTAGGCTCATAAGTGGGGGCTCTTAACGTAGAGAAACATAAAAATTTTCGTGTCTGGGCGTGTCACGGTGTGACGTGCTGCGGTTTGTTGATGTTTGACGCGTCAGCGCGCCGGCGACGCAGTAAGGACACCGCACCGGGCAGATAGGTGACGAGGGTGACAATGCCAAAGCTTACCGAGGCCAGCACGGTCACGCCACTATCAACACCCCACAGCACCAGCGCGGCCGAAAGTGTGGCTTCGCGCAATCCCCACCCTGAAATACTGATGGGTAGCACCATCAAAAGCCCCAAGGCCGGCAGACCCACCATCAGCGCGGCGAACGGCGCATAGATGCCAAAGGCACGCAGACACAACCAAAAGGCGCACAGCGCAAGGGTATGGGTCATCACAGAAATGGTAAGTTGCACGGCGACTTGTGGCCAGCCGAACGCCGTGTCAACGCCTTTGAGCGCTTGGGCCATGCCAAGTTTAGTCAGCAGGGCGAGGATCAGGCCGCGCGTGCGCGACAATTTCAGTAACAGGCATCCGACAGCGGCCCCGCCAAGCATGGCGCCTAACACCCAGGCGCCCAGCGTTGGGCCCCAAGGGGCAATCATCGTGCCACTCAAGAGTAAGCCCAATGCCCCAAGAATGTTGTTGCCAACCAGTCCTAGGCCGCGATCAAACGCGACACTTAAAAATCCGAGACGCAAGCGCGGTGGCGCATGCTGTAAGTCAATGGGCGCATGAAGCTCTTGCGTGAGGGTAGGGTGCGCCGTTGTGGCATTGTTGTTTTGAGTGAGTCGGCTCGCCTCAACGGCGCGATAGCTATCGCCGCCAATGGTGCTTGGTAAGCCTTGGTTGATGAGGCCGCCGGCAAAATAAAGTGTGATGTAGGTAGAGACGGGATGATAAAGCCCCAGGCTGCGCAACAACCAGCCCCAACGCACGACCGCCAGCAAGTTGGCTGACACAAGCAGCGCTAGCGCCAGCACAAACCATAGGGGTTGCATCTCAATTTTTGTAGAGCTCAGGGCCTGCCAGTCAATATTGCGTACGGCAAGCCAAAGCAGAAGCAGCGACAGCACGACCCGCAGGTAGGGCCAGAGAAATTTAAAGGTCTTTTTCAATTCGGTTTACCTGAGTGAGTCGGCGCTTGCGCACCCCCCCAGTTACGGCAGTGATAAAAGCTAAAGTCAGAAATTAACCTACCCAGCCGCTCGATATTCAGATGTTCAACCCGGGTGCATGACTCAAAACCGCCTGCTTGCAAGGGTAAAGCAAAAGACATTTGCGACCAGTTTACAAAAATACTGTCCTGTCCTGTTGGAATTCGCCCAAACCATAGGTCAAACTGATCAAAACGCGAGTCAAGCACAAAGATATCTAGCGGTCGGGCATACCAAGCCATGCGGCTCGCGAGAGTCCAGTTTTTGACCGAAATCGAAGGTATTTGTAAGTGGCGTGCCAACTCGCGCGCTCTAGCTCCGGCAAGATCCCAGCCCCACATGTCGGCGAGCGGGTTTTTTTTGCCCCAGGCGTGTTGCTGACTGATCCCGGGGATCCCAACAAAAAACAGCGCGACAAAGGCCAGCAAGCAGATGATGGCTTGCGTGCGCACGAGGGCGATAATCCACTGATGTTTGCCAGAGCGCCAGTAGGCTGCCAAAGTGTGTGCGGCAAAGGGAATGAGTGCCAGCCAGGCTGGCCCGGTCCAGTGCGGCAAACTGCCACCACCAGACAACGCAGCGGTCACCAAAAATGGCAGTAAGAAAAACGATAGCAGCCCAAGTGCTGGCCAGTTACGATTGCCTGCCAATTGTCGCAGCGCCAAGTACCCGCCTAAAAATAACAGAGGGCCATAGACAACGAGCTGTAAGCCAACAAAGGCAAGTAGCCGGCGGGCTCGCCATTGGCCGCCGCTGCCATGATTGAGTTGATACACAAATGACACCCACTCATGCTGGGCGTTCCAGTAAAAGACCGGGGAAACCAAACAGCAGGCGATCACCAGTGCTAGCCAAGGACCGGGGCTGAGCAACCAGCGTAAGCCTTGAGTGCTGCTCAATGTCAGAATGAGTGCAGCCGCTGGCAGGATGGCCGTGTATTTTGACAAGCCGGCCAGCCCTAGCAAGACGCCGGCGCTCAACCACAGGCGCAGTCGCGTTTGGGCGGTGTGCGTTGTTTGCGCAGTTGTGCTTAGCTTAAGTGCGACTTGCATCAGTAAAAGCGATAGCACCATCAGTAGGGTGTCGGGTAGCAGGCCAACACCTAGAACATGCAGTAAAGGGGCGAGCAGCACCAAAGCCACGGCCCAGAGCCCCGCGACCTCTTTGCTGTGCGGATCTGTTTGCCAAGCGGGCACCACTCGCGGCAACTGGTGCGTCAGATCGCGAGCAATCAGGCAGGCGGCAAGCCAGAGCAACTGCGGAATCAGGCGCAGTACGCCATCGGGTACACCGAGCGCAACGAGAGGCCATTGCAACCAACCGACTAAAGGCGGGTGATCAAAATAGCTGAGTGCCAGCTTGTCAGCATACAAAGCGTAATGCGCCTCGTCGACCGAGAGCGTGAGCAAGCTTCCAAACACCAAATGCAATAAGAGGCCAAGCGCCAAAAGCGCCCACAGACGCTGAGTCAGAGTTGACGCACGAAGGCTTGCTGCGGCAGAGGAGAATAAAGGCAATTCAGCACCCTAAGAAGTGCTCGCAGTATAGACGGGCAGCGAGTCGCGACTGCGAGCCGGGCCCCTGCGCCGTGAGGTGGGTCGCTATTTGATGACGACCGGAAACACTCGCCAAGTGATTTGGCGCTTGCCGTCAAGATCGAAGAGCCTCGCGTTGGCGCGGCGTGCAACAAAGCCGGCGGGTAGCTCAGTTTGCCCAGTGACACTTAGGTAGTGCCCAAACGTGACAGGAGCGCGTGCAAGCGTGACGGTTTCGGTGCGACCGTCTTTGTGGGTGCCTTCAAAGCTGAGTTCGAGCAAGCCTTTGAACTCAGGTCGATCGGGCTTGTCTTGCAATAGCCAAAGCAGATAGGTGAGTTTGGGGCTCGTTTTATCTTGGTTAAAGGTGGCTGTGCTCACACCAAGGGGGCCAAAGCGGGCGTCATAAGGCAGAGTTTGAACGAACAGATTGAGTTGTTCTCTAAGCGGTGTGACCAACGCTAACGTGGTGCTGAGTTCGTCTTTGAGCGCACGATTGAGTTTTTCGCTGTCGTCGCGGGTAGCGTCAAGTAAGCGTGTTTGTTCGTCGAATTTGGTTTGAAGACGTTGGCGTTCGAGCGTTGCGCTGTTCAGTTCTTCAGTGAGCTTTTGCGCGTTGGCACTTGTGAGATGCTTAGGGCCGTAGCTGGTTTGTAAAACCAGCATGCCACTGCCCCCCGCGAGTACGCCGAGTAACAATAAAATGAGCCAACTCGGCAGCCGACGCGAGCGCCGGCGCGTGTCATAGGCGGCGGGTTTAAAGATCGCCCGCTTCGGTTGAACGCGAATAACCATACAATCCTTGAAACAACACAGCTTTTTGCAAGTACTACTGTTTGTAGTGAATGGCTTACAGTTTACTGGATTGCGCGAAAAGCCTCAGCTTTTAGGCCGAGAAAGGATGTCAATTTCAAGTGAAGCTAAACGTTCAGGGGTTCCGACATCCATCCATTCGGCCGAGTGCAAGGCTCCGCATACTTGATGATGTTTCATGGCCTCGCGCAAAAGCGGCGCTAGTTTGGCGGGATGATGCGCAGGTGTGTGTGCAAAGAGTTTGGGTTGATAAATACCGATGCCGGCAAACGTATGTCGTGTCGAGTTTGCCACTTCGTCGTGCAAGAACCCCTCACCGTCTAGTAAAAAATCGCCTGCAGGGTGTTGCACGGGGTTGGGCACCATCAGCAGCCACGCCAAGCATTGCCGCAACTTCAGTTCTGCGGCAAGTTGCTGTGCCTGAGCAGGATCCCAATCGCACCAGACGTCGCCATTGATGACTAAAAAAGGGTCTTCACCGAGCAGCGGTAACGCGGTTGCGATACCTCCTGCGGTTTCGAGCGCTTGCGGTTCAGCTGAGTAGCGAATACTGAGCCCGAATTGCTCACCTGAGCCTAGCGTCTGCTCGATCATATGGCCGAGCCAGGCGTAGTTGATGACGACCTCAGAGAAGCCCGCGCCCGCGAGTTTTTCAAGATGCCACTGGATCAAAGGTTTGCCGGCGACCGGGATCAAGGGTTTAGGTAGGTGATCGGTGAGAGGCCGCATGCGTTCGCCACGGCCTGCGGCCAAAATCATCGCACGCATTAAAAGGTGTACCCGACTTTCGTTTGCACCTGGTCTAACTGATCGAGTACGCGCAGCAAAGGTTTGAAGGCGATGTAGCGTGCTGCGACCTGACGCACATACTGATTCACGCGCGGAAGGTGTGCCAAATAGGCTGCTTTGTTGTCGCGGTGATTGAGTCGTGCGAACACGCCTAATATCCGCAGGTTACGCTGCAGCCCCATCCATTCATAATCTCGATGAAAATCGGCAAAATCAGCAGGAACCGGCAAGCCTTGTTTGCGAGCAAGCTCCCAGTAACGGATCGCCCAGTCAATTTGCTGCGGCTCTTCCCAAGTGGTGCGCGCATCCACAACGAGCGAGGCGAGGTCATAGGTAATCGGCCCTGCCACGGCATCCTGAAAATCCAGAACCCCTGGGTTTAGGCCATATTGGCCGCCCTCACTGAGCATTAAATTTGGCGAGTGAAAATCACGGTGCACCAGCACAACGGGTTGCGCTGCGTTATGCGCCACCAGTAAGTCAAACACTTGATCTAATTGCGTCAGTACAGCTGGTTCGAGCTGTGTCTTGCAATGCACGGTCACATACCACTTGTTGAACAGGCCTAATTCGTTTTTTAGACGCTTGGCGTCATAGATTGGCAAGCCAGCGTGACTGGCAGTCTGTAGTTGTATTAAAGCGGACAGCGCGTCGCGGTAAAGCGGCTGCAACTCGGCGTCGGTCAGACCCTGTTGGATTTTTGCGTAATAAGTCGTCGGCCCTAGGTCAGACAGCAGCAAAAAGCCCTGCTCGAGATTTTGCGCCCAGACCACGGGTACGTTGAGTTTGACGTCGGCTAAACGCGTCGCAATGTCGACGAAGGGGCGGCAGTTTTCGTGGGGAGGCGGGGCATCCATCAAGATCAAGGTGCTTGAACGCGCTTGAATCCTGAAATAGCGTCTGAAACTTGCATCACTTGAAGCCGCCGCCAGTGAGTGGATTTGAAGACCGATATTCGGATCAAGCGTCGCTAACCAATTGAGCAATAAAGACATTCTTGGATCTGAGGGGGGGGTCGGCTGGGTCATGAGGGGGTCGGTTGTTTAAAGATGAGAAAGATTGGCCTTAAACCTCAGGCAATCCTGAGGCAAAAACGCTCCTCTTCTCTATAATACTGGCTGTTGGTGCCTTTTACCTCAAAGGGCGCTTGGGCACGCTTGCCTCATGCTGTTGCGATCCAGGTGATCTTTTAGAACGTGCGTATTCTGTTTTGGCTGTTGTTTCTGTCGTGTTTGAGTGTCGCCACTGCGCAGACACCAGGCACTGTTGCGCCAAACACAGGGCCCTGGCCAAATGGTGATGGGCTGTTGGTGCCGGGTTTGCGCGTGTCGCCTCGTCTTGAGCGCACCATGGCCTCTGACAAGACCATGCCGACGTTTATTGAGGCGGCCCAAATGCAGGGCGACGGGCAAAACAACCTCAAAATGCAAGGTAATGCGGTGGTGCGCCGCCAAGACGGTGTTTTGAAAGCCAGCATCATCGATTACAACAAGGGTACGGGTGTCATGGATGCCCAGATCAACGCGCGCCTGATTCGAGACGGCAACGTGATTGGTGGCACGGGTATTTTGTACAAATCAGATGACGGCACGGCCACCGTCGATCAGCCTAATTTTTGGATTGAGAACGGCGGCGCCGGGGTGGGGTCTTGGGCCGATGTGTACAACAAAAATCAGATGAGCCTGACCGACGTTGTCTACAGCGGTTGCCCGTGTCCACAGCCTTCTTGGTACATCGAAACTGAAAAACTTGACCTCGATTTTGCGGCCAACGAAGGCGTTGCTAAAAATGGTGTGCTGTACTTTAAAAATTTCCCGATTCTAGCCTCGCCGTACCTGTCGTTTCCGCTAAAAAAAGAACGCAAGTCTGGCTTTTTGATCCCAACGTTTGGCGTTACGAGTAATACGGGGGTTGATTACACGCAGCCTTACTACTTCAATATCGCGCCCAATATGGACATGACTGCGCAGGTGCGGGCAATGTCAACACGCGGCTTACAGCTCGGTGACGAATTTCGCTATCTAGGTCAAAACTACGCAGGCCTGATGGCAGGCACCTATCTAAACCGCGATTTGCAAACGGGCACGGATCGCTGGCTGTATACCGCCAATCATATGCAGAGTTTGGGCCGTGGGTTCTTTGCGGGCTATAACGTCAGTGGTGTCTCTGACGACAATTATTTCAACGATTTTGCAACAATGGCGGTCAACCAGTCGACCAACACTTATTTGCCGCGTCAGGCGGGTGGTGGTTGGGCCAGTGAGTTTTGGCAAACCAGTTTGCAGGTACAAACCTATCAAACCTTGCGGCCCACCGGTGCCTCTGTTGCGCCAATTTATAACAAGGTCCCTGAGCTCACTGTGAACGGTGCGCGTTTTGACTTGGGTGGTTTCGATGTCCAGAGTCAAAACACCGTGACCCGCTTTGAGATGCCGCTTGATCGACGGTTTCCGTATGGCCCTGCGGGCAGCCTGCGTTATAAGCCTGATGGCTCGCGCGCCTCGTCTTACTCTTCTATTGCGTATCCAATCGTCAGGCCCGGCTGGTACGTCACCCCAAAAATTGCCTTAAGTGCGACGCAATATCAAACAGACTGGTATGGTCTCGAAAATTGGTATGGCTACGGCCAACCGTCAAACTCGCGCGTCTTACCTATCCTGTCGCTCGACTCGGGTATGACCTTCGATCGCGACACGACGTTCTTTGGTAAGCCAGCGATTCAAACGCTCGAGCCTCGTGCCTATTACTTGAAAGTACCCTATCGTGATCAGTCGCAGTTTCCGGTGTACGACACCACGTTGGCTGACTTCAGTTTCGCGCAGGCTTTTCAAGAAAATATTTATACCGGCGGTTGGGATCGTGTCGCCAACGCCAATCAGGCCACGCTCGCCTTGACGACGCGTTGGATGGATCAAGAGACCGGGTTCGAGCGCTTCAATTTTGGCGTGGCGCAGCGCTACTACTTTGAAGATCAGATGGTGACCTTGCCCTTTGAGGTGCCACGCACCAACACAAAATCTGAATTTCTAATCGGTACCAGCGCCGCACTGACCGATAAAATTAATACTTCTGCGACGTTTCAGTACGATCCTTACCTAAGTCAATGGGATCGCGCGCAAGTCGTCGCGCGCTGGCGGCCTCAGCGTTTGGCCATGATGTCGCTTTCGTACCGCTATCAGATCAACCCACCTTCGTTGGCGCTTTATCAGCCTCAAGGGCAAAACCAGATTAGCGGCGCGTTTCAATGGCCGTTGGCAAAAAAGTTGTACTCAGTGGGTCGTGTCGACTATTCGTTCAACCGCGTAAACGCTCAAAGCATCATCGACCCAACCGTCATGGTCGCAATGCCTAAAGTGACGCAGGGCGTCCTCGGGGTCGAATACAAAGGCGATTGTTGCTGGTCGGGTCGCTTTGTGTTTCAGCGTTATGTCGTCAGTGCCGACAAAACTAATTCGGCGGTATTTTTTCAAC
>CANKOW010000018.1 GCA_947484295.1 Alcaligenaceae bacterium
AGGCTGGCGGATGAAAATTGAAAAATACTCATGGGTATCATGAGCAGCGCAAGAGTCAGGTATGACGGCGCGTAAAGGCTAAACGAATAATAAAGAATCAGGCCAATGACAATAAACAAAAATATTCTGGTGAGCTGGTATGAAGCATCCACCGAGAGATTGAAAAACTCACCTACCTTTAAGCCCAAAGTGTGCACCACGTAAATGCCGGGAAAATAATAGGCCATGCCCAAGGCTGGCCTGAACTCTTTTACCCCCTGCCATTGAATAGTTTTTGCCGCGTCAATCTCAGTCGTAGACAACTTTTTGTTAGGGTTAAAGGGAAGGTGACTATAGGCATCCAAATAACGCGCCAACCCTGCGTCGATCATGCCACCTGAAGATTGACCGGCTGGTGCCTTGAGCACAATATCGCCGTTGCCCAGCAAATACGCACGCGTAATATGTTCGAACTCGTCGGGCGATTGAAACGGCGGGATGACCGTTGAGAGTAATGTTGAAATACCTAACAGCCAAACAACAAAGATGGTTTTAACCTGCAAACACGAGGGAAGCCTAAACGGTCGGATCATTTGGCGTTCAATTTGGCGTACAACTCGGTGTTCAGTGAGTCGTCATAGCCGTGAGTTCAAGTAGGGCGGCGAGTGACTAGCCAGCGGTCAGCATTGCCTCGAGTTGTGTCACACAAACTTCTTTTGAAAAATGCGCGATCGCATAGCGTTTGCCACGTTGGCCAATCTCTGCAAATGTGGCTTCATTGGCCAATAAATTTTGCAGAGCATTGACGCAGGCACTTAGATTACCTGAGTTTGCAGAGATTCCGCAACCCGCCTCGGCAATCATTGAATGGGCATCGCTCGTGGTGTGCAAGAAAGCCGCAACGGGTAACCCCGCCGCCATGTGACCCAGTATTTTGCCGGGTACGACCGGGGTTTGATTTTGTGGGCTTAAACAGACTAAGCCAATACTGCAGGCTGCAAGTAGGTCTGGATAAACGTCACGTGAAATAAAACCTTCAAAACGGACATTGTTTAGGCCAGTTTGTTTAACAAGTTCTTGTAATCGTTCTTTTTCTTTACCGTCACCCACCATCAAAAATAATAGGTCGCTGCGGTCTTGCATTTGCGCGGCAATATTCAAGATCAAATCAAGATATTGTGACGGCCCCATCACGCCGGCAAAAACGGCAACATGCTTTTGGGTAATACACCAGGTTTTTTTAAAGTCGACAGTAGCTTGGGCGTTATTGTGATGATCGACATCTACCCAGTTGTGCAGCAATTTAATCTTGGCTGCAAACTCTGGCTGTTGTTGCAACAACATCTGACGGTTGCCCTCAGAATGTACCGTGACGATATCCGAAGTTTTATACGCAAAGTGCTCAAGTGCTTTAAAAAACTTAATTTGTGCTTTGCTGCGCAAAATGCCAAGATCGATCGCATTTTGCGGAAATAAATCTTGGATATTTAACAGCGTGCGCACACCCGAGCGCCTAAACCAGCTACCCACAAGCGCGAGGGGCAGGGGTGGGCTATAGACAATCAGCCCTTGCGGTCGAATTTTGTATTTGCGTAGTTTGATCAAAAACTGCAGTGGCATTAATAACTGAGATAGGCCACGCACAATATAGTTTACGTTGTGATGCGGCAGGGTTTTAACGCGTATCACGCGAATACCCGCTTCATTTTCAAGCTCGCCATAAACTCGAGCGGTTGTCGCTTGATCAAGGTTGTATTCAGGCCAGGTTGTGATCACAGTGACTTCATGCCCGCGTGCTTGCAACTCTTGCGCAAGCTCAAGCATCAGGTGAGATGCCGAGCGAATTTCTGGTGGATACGAATCGGTAACAAGCAGAATATGCACGATGGATTGCTTTAGCGTTTAGAAAACTGTTTGATGGCGAAGGCAAACAAAATGATAAAAAGAAACCAGGCAGAAAGCTCTTTTAAAAATTGTTGCAACAACTCGGTTGAAAAGGTCGACTTGCCAAGATTGAAATAAACATTAAAGTCATACAGGCCGAACAGGCGTGTTGCTCTGAAGGCTTCAGTCCATATCACGACAGCCGCGCAAATAAAACCTAGATTAACCAGACTTTTTGCTAGAGAGTTGTTAGCTGCTGTTTGTTGGATACTGAGAAGATTCGGCATTAATAAGATAAAAAATATCCAACGATAATCATAATTGCTATTGATTACATAGGTAAAGAATAGTGTCGAAAGCCCGAAAAGAAACAGAATGTACTGGAAGTTTGTCTGGGTCGGTTGAAAATCACTTAAATTTAGCCGCCGCGCAAGCACTAGACCGCCAGCTGCGTTAAAGCCGACGAATAAGGCTAAGCGCCATACTTCAGAAATCAGCAATATTTGCGGATAGGGTCGCCCGACATAGGTAAACAGTGCCTGAAGCCCCGTGACATAGTGATCAAGAGGCCTAGGCACTAAATCCTTGAGCAGCAAAATTTCATTCAGATTCGTAGCAAGCCAAAGAGCACCCAATACACAGCTACAGCTAAATATCAAGACTCGGCCTTTTGTTTGCTGTTTTGCAAACAACAAAACGGTACCAAAAAGAATCGAAGGATACATTTTTAGCAAAGACGAAAGATAAATCAGCGCCAAACTTGCTGCGAAGGCGAGGCGAGTTTTATATGTCAGCAAGATTGCGCCCAGGGCGATCAGTATAAATATGACCAGATCGTTATTTGCTCTTTCGATGCCAAGTGTGACAGCCGGTGAAAATACAATCAAGCAAGATAGGGCGAGTTGGCCTAGCGTCTTTGGCTGGATTAGAAATACGGTGATCAGCATAAATATCAAGTTCAGGCTAAGCCCGAGCATAAAGAGGTGCTGTGACTGAAGCCCCAAGTGGCTAATCTTTAGCCATAGACTGCCGTAGACATGAATTCTGCCCAAGGCATCACAGGGGTTGGTCACAAAAACATTCAAACCCTTGTCGTGGCACTCGGCGGCAGCGAGGATGGCGTGCAGGTCAGCAAAGAGGGGTTTCATATGCGGAACCCCGACATATGCCCAAAGATTGAAGTTGTACAGACTGAACAGATAAAGCGCCCAAAGTGCGAAGAGCACTAAAGGAAAGGCTTGCTTGTTGATGCCGTTAAAGAGGCATTGTTTGTTCATAGCGGCGGGTGACCGACAGCGTTTCAACC
The DNA here is from genome assembly GCA_947484295.1 of Alcaligenaceae bacterium. Classification (GTDB taxonomy): domain Bacteria; phylum Pseudomonadota; class Gammaproteobacteria; order Burkholderiales; family Burkholderiaceae_B; genus Zwartia. The sequence continues at coordinate 3,170 of CANKOW010000018.1, forward strand.
GAAGCGGTTGCAAGGGCACGCTCAATCGCAAAAATCACCGCCATTGTGTCGAGATTTTGCGCCAAGTGAACGCTAGGTTGTAAATCGCCTTTGACGCAGGCGGCAAAGCTTTCAAGCTCTTGCTTGTAACCCATCTCTTGGCTGCTAGTCTTAAACGCGGTGGCTTTTCCGTTAGCATGTAATTCGCTAACCCTGAAATCTTTTGAAGCGATGGTTTTGCCATCAAAAAAGATTTCAGTCATTTCGCGCGAATAGGCTTTGTCGCCTGAAGCTGAATAAATCAGTGTGCCCACAGAGCCGTCTGCAAGCTTAAAGCTCATCGCCACATTATCGTTATTGACCGCACTGCGGTTATCGCCAGAAATCCTTTCAGCCGATACGCGCACGATCGGCGCGTTGACTAGGCATTGAATGTAATCAATGAAGTGTGAAACCTCACCGACAATGCGACTGCGGCCTTCGTCTTCTGAGTGCACCCAATGTGAGGCTGGTACAAAACCGGTATTGACCCGCATCTGCAAAACCAAGGGCCCTTGGCGTCCAGCAAGCCACTTTTGCATTTGTACTGTGTGTGGTGAGTATCGTCTGTTATGGCCGACAAAGATTACGGGTAGCAATTGCGCCGCAGCAGCGATTTGCTTTAGCTCAGCAAGTTCTTCTTCGGTTGTGCAAAGTGGTTTTTCTAAAAACAAAGCTTTGTTGTTTTGTATGGCCGTTTGCACAAGTTGTGCATGTTGGCTGTGTGGGGTGAGCCCCACCACAGCATGAATAGTGTCGCTGCCCCAGATAGTTGCGGCATCAGTTGTTTGATTGGCAAAGCCAAATTTGCGAGCGCTATGTTCAACACTCGCGCCTGAGCCCGTGGCCAAGGTATGGAGCGCTACATTTGGCAGACCCTTAAGTGCTGGCAATAGCAACGCTTTACCAAAAAGCCCTGCGCCAATCACGCCAATTTGTAAGGTGTTTGCCCCTGCTGCGCTTGTACGCGTATTGGGAATGGGTAGGCTGCGCTCAATAGTGCCAGTGTTGGGGTAGGTCAGCAGCACGCCAATAGGCTGCATCAATTGGCCCGCTACAAATTGAGAGTAAACGCTTTCGGCTTGGTCAATGTCGTAGCGGTGGGTAATCAAGGACGCGACGTCTACTTTTTTATCAGCGATCAAGCGCAAAAACTCTTGCAGATTGCGCTTTTGAGTCCAGCGTACTTCGCTAATGGGTAGATCAACGCCTTCGAGCTCGTACAGTGGGTCAAGCGAGCCAGGCCCCGCCGCGCGCGACACGACTAATTCAATTTCTTTTAGCCAAAGTTCGTTACGATCGGGGTGAATGTCTGCTGTGCCAACAATAACGATACGCCCTTTGCTGCGGCACAGCTGGATTGATTGGTCAACCAAGCTGCGGTCTTTACTTGCTGCAGTAATGATGACCGCATCGGCCCCATAGCCAGCGGTTTGTACATCGCAAAGGCGCGTTAGGTCTTCAGCTTGGTTCGTAACGTGCGTAAACCCGAGTTTGCTCGCTAGTGCAGTTTTATCTTGAGCGGGATCCAGCGCGATGACTTCGCAGCCGTAGGCACGCAACATTTGTATGGTTAAAAGCCCTAATAACCCCAAACCTAACACAACAACCTTTGAACCAAAGGTCAGTTTCGCACTGCGAATACCGTGCAAGGCGATGATGCCCAGCATGCCAAAAGAGGCTTCGTCGTCTGACACGCCTACGGGGATTCGGCAGGCGAGATTGATCGGGATCGATACGAACTCGGCGTGCGAGGCAAAGCCCTGACCAACACAGGCGACCCGATCCCCCGGTGAAAACTCTGTAGCCGCGATACCGCATTGTTCGATGATGCCTGCGCTGCTGTAACCGAGTGGGGTGGGGGTATCCAAGCGCCCCATGGCTTCTTGCCAGGTCTTGAGTAAGCCTTCTTTTTTGGCCTTGTCCCAAGCACGCCTGACCAGATCTGGCCGCGACGCTGCCTTGCCTAATAAGGATTTACGGCCAAGTTCAATGGTCGAGCGTTCGGTGCCCAAGCTAATGAGAGAGTGGCGGTTGCGTACCAAAATGCGTTTGCTGCCACACTGCGGAACAGGAACGTCGCGCAAAGCGACCTCGCCCGTTTTATAGCTTTGAACAACCTGTTTCATTTGCGCGACGGTTCTTGGCGCAACACATAATTCTTAACGGCCGAAGACATGCCTGGCGGAAACTCAGCATCGCGCGAAATGTCGTCCCAATTGTCTTTAAACCATTGAATAGTGGTCACTAAGCCTGCTTCGAAGGTAGTTTGTGGGTTGTAGCCAAGCAGTTCTTTGGCGCGATCAATACTGGCCAAGAGGCGGGATTTGGTGTCCCATTTGCGTTTGTCGGTATACAGCAGGCCGGCGGTGTTGCCCGTGAGTTTGTTGACCATTTCGGCCATCTCAACGATTTCGATTTCGCGAGACGAAGCAATATTCATTTCGGCACCGATGGCCGCCTCAGCCGTACCCGCACGCAGCAAGGCGTCGACGATATCGTCAACGTAGGTGAAGTCGCGAGTCATTTTGCCGTCGCCCGTGATGGGTAGCGGCTGGCCTTTCATGGCCCAATAAATGAAATTGGGGATGACGTTACGATATTGGCCCGGGACTTCACCCGGACCGTACGAGTTAAAAAACCGTGTTTTGACGATGGGTAAGCCGTAGTGGTGCCAGTAAAAGTTGCAGTACAGCTCACCCGCCATCTTTGAGATTTGGTACGGGGTCGTCAAATGCATCGACATGAACTCTTCTTTGAGCGGCAGTGGGGCTGCTGCACCATAAATGGCGCAGCCAGAGCCGGCATAGACGAAGCGCTTTAAATTGCCCTGAAGCACCGCGTATTCGAGCATTTTGACTGTGCCAAGCTGACTCACCAACAGGTCTTTTTCGGGGAAATCGACTGAATTTTGGTTGGCAAAAAAGGCCGCTAGGTGAAAGATATAGTCAGGTTTTTCGTGAAAAACCCTTTTTAAATCAATATCGTTGGTGATGCTGCCTTTGACGAACAGCACATTTGGCAGGTTTGGGATGCTCCACTCGTACGAGGCTGATAAATCATCCAAAATGACGACTTTAGCGGCATCGGCCTGCGCCAGTGCGCGCGCTAAGTTGCTGCCGATCGCGCCGGCACCGCCAGTAATCAGGATGGTTTTGCCTTGGTATGGCTGCGAAATACTCATGCGGGGTACCCCAAAACAGTCTAATGGAGCGGATTGTAACCGTGTGAGACTCAGCCGTAATGGCCAAGAGCTTCAAGATCTTGCAGCCAAGCTTCGACCAAGGGTAGCTCTTCTGGGCCGATAAAGGCCTTTTGTACCAGCACCTGGTAGCACTTGCGTAAATTGCCCGGTATTGCCTGAACGCCTGGAGCTAAATCCAGCTGAATGAGGGTCTGCATAATTTCAAGATTATTTGTGTAGCCCGAAATCTCGTCTTTAAAATCGCCCATCAGGCTGTGGTCGTTTCTTTCTTGCCGTACGGTGCTGTTGTGAAACAGTACTGTCCAGCCGCAGGACCATAAAATACGCTGCGCAATAAACGAACGCCAAATGTCTGTCATTCTAAAACTGCAATAAGAGGGCAGATATAAAAGCGCAAAAGTCTCTTTAAACCAAGTGGTGTTTTGGCTATTAAAGGGGCAGATTGCGTTGTTACCCAACGCTACGTTGTCGAATTTATTAAATTGAATGGGTAGGGGCTGGGTGAGTCGATAAATCGCATCAACGTCAGGATTGTCGTCGGCCAAGCCTTGCTGCACAGGGCACTCAATGGTTGAACTGTTGGGCAGTGGCGGTAAAGGCTCGCGCAATGCCTCTAGCGCAAAGCCCCTTGGCCAGATATTGGCATCTAAAAAATACTGATAAACGTTTGTCCAGCTTGTGTCTTTTAAAACCCGTGCTTGTTGTGTACGCGTGCGAGGTTGCCAAAAGTCGGCTAATGGGATGTTGTCGTCATCAGTTTCGATAATGACTTCTGCACCATTTTGTATTGCAATTAAATAACCAAGATTTTTGCGGGCATAGTGTTTAAACGGTAGCTCGCGGGCGAGCGTAAACGACAAATCCTTTTGCCGAGAAACCGAATAAAAATCACAACCCTCAAGCGCAAACTGAGCTGGGCTTTTGGTGTCTCCGATCATCACGAAGGCAACGTTATTCTCTTGCGTTTCTAAGGCATACTGTTTGAGCACAGGATGCGAATCGGCGGCGATTGAGGTAATGACAAGAGCAGTATTTTTCATTTTATGAATAATCGACGTAGGGTGTGAGCGAATTAACGGATCTCAGGCGCTTTGCCTTTGAGCCTTAATGAAAAGTAATGCATCAACACACCTAGCGAATTTGACACAACCTTAGACGAAACGCTGGGCGAAGGCGCGCGGTAATGAATGGGTATTTCAACAAAGCGTTTTGAGCGTAAAAGATAACGCAGCTCAACATGAAAAAAATGCGCTTTAGATAGTAATGAATAGCCTAAAAATTTTTCAACAATCGAGCGATGAAACCCTTGAAAGCCAGAGGTCGCATCCTGCAGCCTGAGCCCCAGCAGCAAACGTGCTAACAGCGTGCCCGACCTTGATAATAGGGATCGTGTACTTGAAGAGTCAGTAATCGAACCGCCCTTCATAAATCGACAGCCATAGGCGCACTCATTACCTGCCGTAAGCGCGTTCAAAAAAAGCGGGAGCGCGGCCGGATCGTGTGAAAGCCCGGCGTCCATCTCAATAATGAAATCATGGCCGGCAGCCAGTGCCGTTTTGTAGCCCACCATATACGCTTGCACGACATTGCGATTTTCTGGGGCCCAAACCGTAATAAACCGAGCGTCTCGGGCAGAGAGTGCCTGACAAAGCTCAAGGGTATTGTCTTTGGATACGGTGTCAACAACAAAATAGCAACAGCCGCTGCCAACAAGATCAAACGCAGCGATGACAGCTTCTGTAAAAGGCGTGAAATCATTGCTCTCGTTTGCCAAAGGCGTGATAACGGCAAAGTTTATAGACATTTTTGTTTTGGGCAAATTAAACAAGTAAGATTCTACAGGTCAAACGACGCTGTGTTTGCGTCGTTGACAAAAGCTTAGGGCGTATTCGCAAAGATGAAAAAAGTTCTTATTACCGGGATGACGGGGATGATTGGCCGCCATTTTAATCAGGCTTGCCAGCAGGCGGGTTGGCAAACGGTTGGCATTGCCCGAAATAGTTCGGCCAGTCGGTTGGCTGACGAACCCTTTCAGGGCATGTTTAGGTGCGACGTCACAGACCGCGACAGTGTTGCTAAGATTTTTGAGCAACATCAATTCGATGTGGTGGCACATTTTGCGGCACAGGCGTTTAATTCGCTCAGTTGGGAACAACCTTGGTACACCCATCAAGTGAATGTATTTGGCACCTTGAATGTACTTGAGTGCGTAAAAAAATATTGTCCTGAGGCTAAGGTGTTGCTCGCTTGCAGCAGCGCAGAATATGGTTTGACGACAGTATCGGATGGCTTGCTGATTGAAAACCGTGAGTTAAAGCCTGTCAGCCCGTATGGGGTCAGTAAAGTTGCCACTGAGCACTTGGGTTATCAGTATTTTTTGAATTATGGTTTGCAGGTTTATTTGCCCCGATTGTTTATTCATGTCGGAACAGGACATCCACCGGCGACCGCCATCCAAAACTTTGCCCGGCAAATTGCTCGCATTAAAAAGGGTGTGCAAAAGCCCGTTATGTCTGTTGGAAATTTAGACAGTTCGCGAGATTTTATCGACGTGCGAGATGGCGTCGCAGCGATGATGAGGTTGCTGGACAGCGATTTGGTTGGCCAACCAGTCAATGTGGCAACCGGTAAAGCGCACTCAATTAGGTATGTGTTAGACACCTTGCTAGAACTGGCTGATATCACTGTTGACGTTCAAGAGAGTACAGACTTACTGAGGCCGTCTGATGAAGAAATTTTATTAGGAGACAATTCGAAGTTGTTGGGGTTGGGCTGGACCCAACAATATTCGTTCGAAAAGACGCTAAAGGCCGTGCTCTCTGATTGGATGTCTAGAGTTTAAAAAGAACGTTAGTGCGCTGCGCGTTCGGCGTAGCCTACGCACTAGTTTTTGTCTTTAAAGACAGAGGTGTGCTGGATCTTTATCACTGGGCCAAACGGCTTAACAAAATCTTTGGCGCAACAATGACTGAGACTATACGTTAACGAAAACAGTGCGAAAGCGCAGATAGCCCAAACGACCAATGCGACCTTAGCCGTGGCGCTTAACTGTGCGCTTGGCTTAATCGCATAAGTATCTTTATTTTTCAAGGTCATGATAAGCATCACGAGCGTTAAAGTGACATGCATCGAGATCCACCTGCCCCAGTCAATCGCGAAAATGAAAAGGGGAAATGAAAAGCAAATCAGCCCAAAGAGTAGCGAGATCTGAGTGCGTCGACTGAATTTTTTAAACGAGTTTGTGTCTAGTATGAGGTATGCCGGTAAAAGAATAATTAAACAAACCGACCCTATGTTGAGTAGAGACAAGGTATCGAAATTTTGGAAATATTGTTTTGCTAAAAGTAGTGCATCTTGCGGGCCTGCGCTAAGTACGCCCGCGCAAACTTCAGGAAATGCTCCCAGTGCTAATAATGTGTTGCAAGAGAAGGTGGGGTCGACTGTTTTAAAAAACAAAAAAGTCAGCGCGACAGCAATGAATGAACAAAGAGGGATGGCAAGGACAAGTTTTTTGTACTTGTCTGTTGAGAGCCACACTGCCGCACAAAAGTATAGCGAGTAAAAGAAAAACGCCTCATGTATGAGTGCAAGCAAAAATTGAAGCAGGCTAAATCCGATGATTTTGAGCGTGCTGATTTGGTCTCGCAGACAGAAGACAACCCAAACCATAAAGGTGAGGTACAGCAGGATCTCTTTTCGGCCGATCGCCATACTGTCGTAATAAGTAAACAGCAGAAAAAATGCAGGCGAAAAACAGCCAATGACGTACCAAAAGGAAAGTTGTTTTTTGCGTAAAACATTTAAAAATAGACTAACGAAACCAATAAGCGCGAACCCCTGGATGCTAAAAATAAGCCAGTTGATTTTTAAATGAAACACTCGGGCAATAAAAAATATAATTTCTCCGGCTAAGCCGCGACGCGTGGGGCCCGTGTCGTAATTGATCACCCAGTCGCCAATCGACCAGCCGCTCCAGATTGCAGCCAGCCCGCTTGAAACGCGAAAATAATGAATCATCGAAAACAGGCACAGCAAGACCACTGCAGGAAAATACAGTTTCGATAACAGGCTATCGATCTTGGCAGTCGTCGTTGTGAGCATTAGATTGGCCCTTGCTGTAACGGCTTACTTTTGAAGCGCATGAATAATTTCTTTAGCTACAAGAGTTGCGCCAGCTAACGATAGATGATCAAAGTCGGTGTAAAGAACTTCGCCATTTTTCGACGCGTAGCAGTAATCGGTGTCGCAAAAGACCTTTGCGCCATCAACAATTTTGACTGCCGGATAGTCTTTAAGTATGGATTGCATCAAGGTTCGATATTCGCGGTGATGGGCGTCGTACTGCGCACGTGATACTGCACAGTTGGTGCGAATATTTGATGATTGTGCGTTGACCGATCGGGCATCAACGCAGGTTTTGATATCGAAGTTAATTTCGGGATTATCAAAGACAAAGATGATTGTTTTATGCCGAGCCAGCAGTTGATCAAGCGTTTTTCGCATGACCGTACTGATCACAGTTTTGACATCTTGTTGTTTTGGGTTACTCACCAAAGATACGGTGCCGCCGTGGTTGCCGATATAGAGCGGGCCTCTGAACGTCATAATGACAGTTTTGATCGATTCAGTATTCAAGGCGACATCAAGCGCTTGCAAATTGAATTTAGCGCACACGTCGGTTCGAGACAGTACGTGCACCGCAAGGTTTAAAAACTGTGGGCAGCTATGGTGACTTAAGTGAAGAATGTTTTCATTGGTGAGTTGGCTTAATCCCATGATTAATCGGTTTGCATGCGAGTCGCCCAATATTTGTAAGGTCGGTTCACCCGGTTTAGATTTGAAACAATAGGCACCTTGAAACCGAGGATAACTTTCGCGGCAAAGCGGATTTTCGTCAAAGGTCTCGCTGTATTGCTTTAGGCTTGCCACCTGCTCGTTGATTTGATGTCTGGCGTTTAAGCCATCACGCGCTTTGGTGTAAAGCCCAGCGGCACCAATAATTGTCATGGCAACACACAACAGCAACACATAAGGTCTGTTGCGCGTGTTCTGACGAACTGGCGTTTCAACAAAGCGATAGGTTACCCAGGCCAGTAAAACCGAGAGCGCTACGGTGATGACGCGCGCGATGAGGGTTGCTGCCTCACCCTCGATAATTCGCTGAAACGCGAGTAAAGGCCAGTGCCAAAGATACAAAGGATAGCTAATTAGGCCCAGCCAGACTAATAGTGGCCGCGAGAGTACCGTGCGGTTGACCCAAGCCTGAGGGCCCGCAGCGATGAACAGTGCCGCCGCAAGCGTAGGCAAAAGTGCCCATGCGCCCGGAAACACTCTGTTCTGATTGATGAGCCAAACTGCTGCAGCGAATATAACTAAGGCTCCAAGTGAGAGCAGATTAGAAAGTGCAGTCTGATAGCGTAAAAAAGCTTGAGGGTAACGACCGTAGAGGGTAGCGTAGGCGACGATAGCGCCTATGAGAAGTTCCCAGAAGCGTGTTTGGGGTGAATAAAACGTGTAAGACGGATCAGCGTATGCGCTGGTGAGGTTTAACGCGAAAGATAAGCCTAAAACGATGGCGATCACTACCAGCCAAGATTGCTTAAACCTGAACGTTAGCCATAAAATCGCAGGCCACAGGATATAAAACTGCTCTTCAATGGCCAGGCTCCATAGATGCAGCAAGGGCTTGGTTTCAGCCAAGCTATCAAAATAGCCACTTTCGCGCCATAAAACAAAATTAGACACAAAGGCGGCACCGCCGGCTAGGTGTTGGCCAAGTTGTTTAAACTCGCTCGGTAACAACGCAAACCAACCGAAGGCCAGGCAACTAATTAGTACGAGGCTCAGCGCCGGAAATATTCTGTTAATTCTTCGCTGATAAAAGTTAACAAAGCTAAAGGTACCGGCGCTTAGGTTGGTAAAAATAATGGTCGAGATCAGGTAACCCGAGATGACAAAAAATACATCAACCCCGATAAAACCACTTTTGAGTTGTGTCGGAAAGGCGTGGTATCCAACGACGAGCAGCACCGCAAGGGCTCTTAGCCCGTCAATATCTGGGCGATACAGCGGATGTGAAGTGGGTTGTGTCAATGACCACTCGCAACTTTTGAAATAGCAAGTGCGACCAAGGCGCCAGTGCCAATGCCTGCAATGATCTCAATCAGCGTGTGGCCCATACGTTCTCGTAATTGGCTTTTTACACCTGCCGCTTGAGCGAGTTGATTAAGAAGTACTGCGTGTTTCCCGACCTGCTTACGGAGGCTAGAGGCGTCTAGCACGACAATAAATGCCAAGGCTAACGCAACCCCAAAGGCTGGATGGCTGATGCCCTCTTTTAACGCAATCAAAGTCGCTATGCTCGAAACGATGGCGCTATGGTTGCTAGGCAAACCGCCATAGCCGATCAGCCCAAACGCTAGTTTTTTTGCACGAACGCTATTAATACAAAATTTAAGGATCCCAGCTGTGAGCCAAGCGACAAAAGGGCAAAGAAGATAGGAATAATCCATAGGTCTTTATGCTGGCCAAAGTGCCCAAAGACAAGCGGCGACCCAACCAACGACAGTCAATAATAAGGGCCAGTCGGACAGTAAGGCATCGGTGGGTGATTCGCCGCCATCGAGCACATCAACAACATACCAATAGCGAAACAAACCAAACAATACGACTGGTACGGTAATGACGAGTTGTGGCCGACTTGACATCACAAACATGCTGTAAAACACCAAGGCACAGGTGGCAGACATTTCGGCATAGCGATCGACTAAGGGTTTTGAGTACTTTTCGAGTACTTGCCGCCCCTCGGTACCGCTTTGGCTTAATTCTTGCCCACGTTTTACGGCAGCAAGGTAAAGCGCCAAACAAAGGGTTGTGACAAACATCCAGCCCGATACCGGCACATCCAAGGCGACGGCGCCCGCGTACACGCGCAAAACGAAACCGAGGGCGATTGAGAAGATATCAATGACTGGCTGATGCTTCAGGACAAAGGTATAGGCAACGTTGAGCGCAAGGTAGCCCGCGATCACTAAGATCACCCGAGGCTCGACCCACCAGCCGGCAATCAATGTGGCATAAAGAATGCCCAGTAAAACTAGCGCACTGCGAGGTGAAACCGCGCCTGAAGCTAGCGGCCGGGTCTTAGATTTTTTAGGATGGCGACGATCACGCTCAATGTCTCGCAAGTCGTTCAAGATATACGTGGCTGATGACGCAACACAAAACAACAGGGTGGCGATGAACGCTAAGTAGACAGCCGAGCGATCGGCAAAAGCGCCCGTAAAAATTAGTGGGGCGAGTACAAAGCCGTTTTTTACCCATTGCTTGGGGCGAAGCAGCGTAATCAGCCCGGTAATTGGGCTGAGCGTGTTGCTGGATTGGCTTGCGTTATCATCCATCTGGGTAGTGTTTGCCCGTAAGCGTGAGGATAAAAGTACCGATGCACTGTGTAATCCCAGTATTAGACACCATAGGCGCTGACTTGTGCTTGGTCTTGACGGTGGGCACTCAATGAGGCCCTTAGCCTCATGGGGGCGATTATCGGCCGCGCCACACCGCGTGGTGCCCTTAATTGACCCAGCTTCGGCATTACGGCTGGTTGCAGCCCCAGGCGGTATTTTGCCCTCGACCGGGATCCCCTATGGCATGGGTCGAAGCTATGGTGATGCGTGTTTAAACAGCGGTGGCACTGTTTGGGCAACTTCCGAACTGGATCATGCCATCAGTTTTGACCGTCAATCGGGCCGGTTAGTGTGTGAGGCTGGGGTGTTGCTGCGGGATATTCAGCAGCTGGCTGTACCTGCTGGCTGGATGCTGCCAGTTACGCCTGGCACCCAGATGGCAACCGTTGGTGGGGCGATTGCCAATGACGTGCACGGTAAAAATCACCATGTCATGGGTACCTTTGGTGACCATGTATTACGTTTAAAGCTTTTACGTACGGATGGCCAACTCATCGAATGCGGGCCAGCTCTAGAGCCCAAATGGTTTGCGGCCACCCTAGGGGGGATCGGTTTAACAGGTTTAGTGCTTGAGGCAGAGTTACAACTGCGCAAGGTGCCAGGGCCCTGGCTTGAGACCGAAACGATCCCTTATGGCAATGTTGGCGAGTTTTTCGCCCTGGCGACTGAGTCTGAAACAGACTGGGAATACACGGTTTCGTGGATTGACTGCTTGGCAAGCAGCGGTGGGCGCGGTTTGTTTATGCGGGGCAACCATTGCGAAACAGGCCTGCGGCCCGAGCCAGTTGGGCGTAGCTTAACCATGCCCGTAGTGCCGCCGATTTCGCTGGTAAATGGGTTGTCGCTGCGCCCGTTTAATGAAGCCTATTTTTACTTGAATAAGCGCAAAACGGGTCTGTCGGTTTCACACTACAAGCCTTTCTTTTATCCCCTGGATAACTTGCAGCACTGGAACCGGATGTACGGACCGCGGGGGTTTTATCAGTATCAAAGCGTGGTGCCCTTTGAGGTGGGTGCTGACGCAACCTGCCAAATGCTGGCTGAGATTGGGCGCTCGGGTCAGGGTTCTTTTTTGGCGGTATTAAAGACCTTTGGTAACAAACAGCCGAAAGGGATATTGAGTTTTCCGCAGCCTGGGGTGACCTTGGCGTTAGACTTTCCAAACAAAGGCGCCTCGACGTTGGCCTTATTTGACAGACTAGATGCCATCGTACGCGAGGCAAAAGGGCGGATTTATTTAGGCAAAGATGCGCGCATGCCCAGAGATTTATTTGAAGCGGGCTATCCTCGATTGCCTGAATTTTTAAAATATCACGACCCCGGGATGAGCTCGGAGATGTCACGCAGGTTGATGGGGATATAAATTGACTCAAAAGAAAAGAATCGTAATCATCGGCGCGACCTCTGCAATTGCAACGCACTGCGCTCGCTTGTGGGTGCAAACGGCAGCTGTGGATTTGGTGCTGGTGGGGCGCGACCTGCCTCGCCTTGAGCGTGTGGCGCAAGATTTGAAAGCGCGCAGCGCAGACTCAACCGTGCAAACGTTAACGTCAAGCTTTACTGATGCGCGTGCCATTCAAGTGTTGGTGACTGAACTTGCTGCGCAACAAGTGATCGATGTGGCGCTAATTGCCCATGGCTCGCTTGGCGATCAAACTGAGTCGCAAAACGACTTGCAACGCTGCCAACAAGAGCTTGAAACAAATGGCGTATCGCCGGTACTGTTTGCCGAGGCGTTTGCGCAAGTGATGGCTGAAGCGGATTACGGTACCCTTGCTGTGATTGGCTCGGTTGCCGGTGATCGGGGACGTAAATCAAATTATGTCTATGGTGCAGCCAAGGGATTGGTAGCCCGCTACGTGCAGGGGCTGCAACATCGCTTCGCGGACACCAACGTAAAAGTGGTTTTGATTAAGCCTGGACCAACCGAGACCCCAATGACTGCAGCCCTAACAGCAAATGGGGCCAAAATGGCGTCGGTGCAAGAAGTGGCCCAAGGGATTGTGGCTGCTATCGAGAAAGGCGCGCCAGTGGCTTATGTGCCGGGCAAGTGGTGGTTAATTATGATGGTGATACGGCACTTGCCGATTTTTATCTTTAATAAGTTGAATATTTGAGTGCAATTCTCGATTCAATTCGACTTAATTTTTTAGTTTGTATATCGTTAGAACAACTTCGTTCATGACCTTGATTTGATGAAAAATGGTGTGAGTGTTTAAGTATTTTTCGTCGCTAGTGTTGGTCATCCGATAATTTGTAACAAGATAGTCAGCATCATGGCTCGGATCCACTAAGCTAATTCGTGGTGCTTGTATAGGATCGATCATCATCAAGGATAGGCTAAGTGGTGTGGCGCTGTCAGTTGAAACAGAAACATGCGTGCGCGAATCATGGTCTAAGATGTATTGCAACGCTTTTTTGTTGGCTAAGCCCCAGTAGTCAATCTCAAAGGATTTGCGCCAATCACTCCCAGCTAGTTGATTGAAATACAAACTTTGTAACGGGTGTGTTTGAAAAATAACATAGGTGTGATGTGCGAGACTGCATGCAATTACTAATAAAAACGTATTTCTGTAAATAGCACGTGTCAGTGCAACATATACGCTCTTAAAGCCGCTTATCGACAGTATCAAGAAAGAGGGGTATATGAAGTACATCTGCCGCCAACCGTCATAAAAAGTGGACTTTAAGACAATGCCCGCTAGGATGGGACCAAAAAATATTACTAACGCTAGCCCATCAAGTATGTCTTCGGTAGCTAACACTTTTCTTTTTTGCACTACTCTGCCAAGACTTCTTATGCTGGCGATAACTCCGGTGACAAATAGCACAAGATACATTATTGGAGTTGTGATCAGTATCCAAACAATGATGTAGTGCCAAGGTAATTTTTTTGCATTGATTTGCTCGCCCAGGTATAGAACATTGAGATCCCAGCGAAAATTCATCATTGCTTTGAACGCGCCAATAAAATTTTCGATGGGCGACGACCAAAGCAAGGGGAACATTGCAATGATAAAAAGGCCTGTAAAAATCGCGTAGGCAAAATTAAGTTGCACGACTCGATTCAGTTTCAAGGTCCGTAATGTGCAAAAGGAGGCAACAAAAGTTAGCAGCAGAATGCTGCACCCAATTATCCTGACATCGGTTGCAAAGGCGGTTGCAAAACTATGAATGAATGCGGTTTTTAGGCTAGGGTGGATAACATATCGATACATCGTGTAGGTCGCCATCAAAAAGGCAGCCATAAAAACAATGTCTTTCGAATTGTAGAACGCCTCGCCAAAAAACCTAGGCGTTAGGATCAGTAAGCTTGCGGCCAAGATACCAAGACGCCAATCTTGAAATCTTAGATCAACTATTTTGTAAAGACACCAAACCCCGAGTGCCGAGAATAAAAACGTGATGAGATGTCGAAGAAGAAAAGCATTACGGTCGTCGAGTGGCTTGGCCAGTTTTTCGATGATATATAGCGGCAGTTCGAAAGCAACGCCGTAATCTCTGTCTACCCATTGTTGGAGATCGGGTGTGTTATTAAATTTACCGACAGACCAAGAAGGGGCTAGATGTTGACTCACATATTTTAAGTTCACCTCGCCGTTCATTCTAGATTGAGGTTCATCCCATGAAATACCGTAATCGGTATATATGGAGCAACCAATCCCTAAGTAGATCAAGAAAACAAAAAAAACCACTATATTCTTGTACATCATTTTCTTTCTCTGAAGAATTTCAAGACGAGGAGTAAGGTGATCTCTGCGTTTGTGGGATTGAGTTTTCACTGTAAATTTGAACCTCAAAATGAAAGCAACCGCTATTTAAGTCGTTAAAGCGGGCTCCAAAATATCCCAATTGGAATATTCTAAAGCACGATGAAGGATAGTGTTATGCGTTCAAACAACGAGCATTAAAGCAAAAGTCAGAAATCGCCAGTGATCACTCGACCTCAACGAGACGCTTGAGCACTGCGAATTAAACGGACGGGATACCTACTAATTAATGCAGTAGCTGAGCGAGATGAAGCTAATGAATTCAAACAGAGATTTCCGACAAACGCTACACGAAATTACACTAAGTCATCCATCCGCACATCCACGATTAATGCATGAACGAGCAGCAAACCACAGCATCAGATTATTATCAGTCGAGGGAGATGACTTAAGATATAACTGTGTAATGTTTGCGTTAGATGGTGTGGGCAATCAGCAATATTTGGATTTGCTTTATCAATTGCCAAATGATGTACATGCTGATACCCGTTTTCTCAAATACTTGATAGAACAAGGTCACCTGATACTTTCTCCAGATGGCAATTTAATTATTTACTTTGCCAATGAGCATATTACTCATATCGGAAAAATAAATGCTGTTGAACGTATTGTTTCAAAATGGGGCAGAGGGCATTTGTACGAACATGCAATCTTTGAGGTTCCAATTGAATATGGTGATAATTCCCATCGATACGAACCGGCTAAAAACTTTGATTTCATTCAATCGTTTAAAGAATATATCAAACAGAATTAGATTTTGACACGAACGTCCGTTTTGCGTATGTCTTTTACAATGGACAAAAAACTAAGAGGTACCGCTAGCGTTGGTGTGACATGGCTTCATGTTGTCTGTGCTGCATCTGAGCGACGCTCTGTTGTCTCTTTTTGATGCTCAAGACATCAATGACTAAAGGAGCTGTTGGAACAGCCTCTTAATTGGCAAGCGTGTCAGCGGATTTGCGAGAGGTTCGCGAGAGGCAGTTTCAGTCGCGTAGGTTTGCTGAGTAAATCGATCAGTACCATGGCTCGTGACTCGCCATCATCCATTTCGAAAATTGCCTCAATCCCAGCAAATGGGCCTTCATTGATGAGCACACGCTGCCCGGGCTCATGAATTTTGACGGGCTCTGTCTGGATGATCTTTGCATGCTCTTTGAGCAAGTCAATCAGCTCTGAGTCGACGCGCGCGGGTTCGAAACCAAAGGTGACTAGCCGGGATACACCCAAGGTTGACCGAATGGGCCCCCAACTTTTACCCGATTGCGTTGAATCTAAGCGAATAAACAGATATCTAGGAAAAAGAGGCTCTTGCACCACCTCAAGGGCCCCACGGTGTAGCCGTTGTTTACCGAGCTCAGGTAAATAACATTCGTACCCTTGCGAATTAAGGTTCACAAAAGCACGAGCCTCTTGGCGAGGTTTTGTATGAATAACGTACCAGTCCATAGGCGCCTGAGGCAAATAGAGATGAAAATTCAAAGTTGTTGCCTTCGGTACAATTATAGTGTTTGCTCTTAGCCTGTAAAAAAACACCACATTGAACAATAAAAATTATCGTCCAGATATTGACGGTCTTCGCGCTTTAGCCGTGTTGGCGGTCGTTTTTTTTCATGCTTTTCCGGCCCGGATGCCGGGTGGTTTTATCGGCGTTGATATTTTTTTCGTGATTTCTGGCTATTTGATTTCGGGCATCATATTCAAAGAGTTAGCAGCTGGCGAGTTTAGTTTTTTACATTTTTATTCACGCCGAGTTCGCAGAATATTTCCGGCATTATTTCTTGTTTTGCTAGCGTCTTGTATTGCTGGATGGGTTGTATTACTTGCGGATGAGTATGCGCTTTTAGGCAAACACGTCGCAGCTGGTGCAGGGTTTATTCAAAACTTGGTGCTATGGGCCGAGAGTGGTTATTTTGATCAAGCCGCCGATTTAAAGCCCTTGCTACATCTTTGGTCATTGGGCGTCGAAGAACAGTTTTATATCTTTTGGCCGGTGATTCTTTGGGTGCTTGCCAAACGGCGATTAAATATTTTTGCCGCCTTACTGGTATTCACTGCCATCTCGTTTGCCCTCTGTGTCGCTTTGACCTTCACGAATCAGACAGCTGCGTTTTATTCGCCGCTCACTCGGTTTTGGGAGTTTCTAATTGGTGCGTGGTTAGCCTGGCGGGCTATCCACTATCCGCTGCAGCGGGACGATGGGATGCAAGAGCCAATAAAAAACTGGCTGTCTATATTTGGTTTGGTTTGTATTGTGGCTGGGCTGCTGGTGTTAGATAAAACCAGTCATTTTCCTGGCGCTTGGGCGCTACTGCCGGCGGTTGGGGCCAGCTTCATTATTTACGCTGGGCCGCAGGCTGTTGTGAATAGGTTTCTGCTAGCCAATCGAGTGATGGTTTTTTGTGGGTTGATCAGTTACCCCTTGTATCTCTGGCACTGGCCACTGTTATCGTTCGGCCGCATCTTAGAAAATCAGGGCCTCGGGGCTTGGGTACGGCTCGTGCTGTTAGTTTTAGCATTGGCCTTGTCCTGGGCCACTTACGTTTTGATCGAGCGACCAATCAGACTTCGATTGAGCAAGCGTCCGAGCGTTGTCTGGATACTGACTGTTTTAATGGTTGGCATCGGGGGCTTTGGCTATTGGGTGTATCAGCAAAAGGGCGTCGCTACTAGAGCTGTCGTACAAGCAAGCGCGTCGACGAGCCCGGTCGTTTTGCTAGAAGCGCCGCCGCACCAACCTTGCGACGGGCAAAGTGTGCTCGCGGCAGGGGTGCCAGCCTCAGCCCTTAAGCTGTGCAACTTGTATTCATCAGGCAATCCGACTAAGACAATTGTGCTGTGGGGCGACTCGACAGCAATTTCTTGGGCGCCTGTATTTTTAACCATGGCTAAGCAAAAAAACTATGCAGTAGTGTTGATTGCACACCCTTCTTGCCCCCCGATATTGAGGGCGCGTAAGACAAAATTTAACTACGAATCAAGTAAAGCCTACTGCGCAGACGGAAAAATCCAAGAGGAAATTATTCGCTTAATTCGAAACAGCCAGCCAGACTTAATCGTTTGGCTCGCAGCCTGGTCTGGATACGCTAACACTGAGTTTGTCACAAGCGTTAGGGGCCAAACCGCTGACCAAGAGTCGACGCGGCTAGCGCTTACCCAGGGGATACCTGAAACCATGTTGACGCTAGCCGAAATTGCGCGGGTGGTTGTGATGACTGATTGGCCTGTTATGCCACGGCGGCCCAGCCCACGCGTTGTTAGCATGCTTGACTTTACTCGCCAGCCCCCGACGATTTCACGGCCGCAGTTTGATCTCTCTACCGCCTATGTCAATAGCATTTTTAAAAGTGTTCAAGATAAACGAGTGACTTTTGTGAACCCCGCAGAAAAAATATGTGATGAAGATCTGTGTCATTCGCAAAGAAATGGAGTTTTGTTTTATGAGGATACTTATCACATACTGCCTCAAGCTACGATGCAATTTAAAAATGAAATTGAAGCGCTGTTACGCCAGGACTAAGAGTGCGTGCGTTGAGGTTGCTCTGTTGGCTTTTGAGTCCAACGCGCAAATATCTGGTCGATGAACTCTTTAAGCATATAAACGTAAGCGCAAACGATGGCGACCGCAAATACTCGTAAGCCGTCTCGCGTAAAAAAAAGTGCGATATAGGCGAGTGTGATCGTACCGAGCATCATTAAAGCGAACAGGTACTGTTTACTGTTAATCGCCCAAAGCACCAAGGCAAGAAACACCACTAAAAATGGCCATCCAGGGGTTAACCAATAGCCGGTAACATCAGCTAAGTATCTTTCTACAAAGTGCATGAGCCCTAAGTCTGTGACGTAATCGATTCTTGTATTCAGTTGATACTTGAAGCGATAAAACCATATCGCTAACAGCAGCTTGCCAGCTATTAGCCCTAGCACCGCGTATTTGACCGCTGCAACTTTAAATTCTTTAGTTTTTGATATTGAGCAGATCAACAGCGAAATAAAGCAAAATATTGCAATAAACGTAATCGAAAAGTGCGTGACCGCCGCCAAGGTAGTTAGAAAAAACACTGCGAGAGGTCGTCTTTCAAAGCTAACGGCCACCAACAAGACCACGGTGAGTGGATCTGGCATGCCGATGTAATAAGGCCCCCAAATATTGCGATAAGTGAGAAGAAAAACAAGAAGAAATGCCCAGGCCTTTAAGGGGTGGTCAAAATATTTCATCGCAAAATATGCAATCGCCGGAACGCTTAATACGGTGGCAAACGAGCAAAACAACTTGTACATGAGCCAATGCTTGCCAGCCCCCATCAAGAACGCAATCCACGGAAATAAAACCGACTCCGCTAAATAAATAGTTTGTGGTTGATAAATCGTACGAGAAAAATCAAAATACTCTTTGATGAGTTGCTCTTGGTAGCTTTCGAGCAGTGCGGAGTTTGCAAGAGCAGCGTATACGCTGCAGGCGATACTGAACAATATGTACCAAAACTGCCAACCATAAGGTGTGCTTGTTGCTGGCTTCATAAAAATTTTACAGTCATTAAATAGGCAATGATTTAGGGAGTTTTGCGCTGATACAGTACAAAAAAGGTGTCTTTCTCAGAGAGCAAAATCACGGGGTACAGCGATAAGGTGCCAAGATACGCGATACAGTTTTTAACAAGGCCGATCGCACCTGTGTTGACGGCCAATCTCGACCAAAGGCCTTTGATCTCGAGAGTCGCAATTTGCAGTTTATCGCTGGCGGCTAAAAATTCATGCTGAGCCGCTAACTTACCGAGAGACTCAAACGTAAAGTAGTGCAAATGCGGCGTGCGAAACATCACCTGCCACAGGCGATTCCAAGGCCCCATCAAACCTAGCATTGCCAATAGCCTAGAAAACCGAAAAATTAAACCATGAGCGTTTGGTAAATTCAAGATCAATATCCCATCTTCTTTTAGGTATTTATTGCAGCCCTCTAAGATAGCGTGCACATCAGGGATATGCTCAAACACATCATTAAAAATAATGACGTCAAATGTTTTATTCAAATCTTGTTTTGGCGGAAAATAATCATCCATGACGTTTAAGCCTTGCCGCTTCGTTGCTGTAAAGAGCGGTTGGTTTGGCTCGATCCCCGTTACGGTGTAGCCCCATTGCTGAGCGGTACGCATAAAAAGACCAGAGGCGCAGCCGACATCCAAAATACTCAGGCCTGCTTTGGGCTTGGCCTTTTTAAGCTGTTTTAGAATCAACGCAAAATTTTTGATCCTTAAGCTTTCAAGCGAGGCAATATAAGCCACGTCACTGATTTCGTCTTCATCAGAGCCCGCCCCCTCGATATCAACAGGCAAATCTGCGCCCCAATAATCGCAGTCTTTACAAAAATGCGTGAAGGTCGACGTTTTCAGCGCCATTAAACGGTGGCAAATCGGGCAACTTAATCGGGTGCTTACAGCAGGTGCATTTACATTCATTGATATTTAGAGCAAAGATATATAGATGCCAACCACAATAATGGCGGCGCCGATAAACGAACTGGCGCGCAGCGGTTCGCCTAAAAATAGGTATGACAGCAACGGCACAATAAAAAAGCCGAGTGCCGCAAATGGATAGGCGAGTCGAAGTGGTATGCCCTTTAATACCATCAGCCAGCAAAACGTTGCCACGGCGTAGACGACTAACGCGATAATGAGGCTAGTGTTGAGCAAGAGGCTCGCAACAATACCTTGGCCTGCGATATCGATTTTTTCGGCAGCGACTTTAAAGAGGATTTGGCCCGCCGCCAACAAAAAAACTGTTGCGATGATAAAGATGAACTGCTTAACGCTAATAATATGGGCCATGAGTGGTCTACTTAAAATGACGTGGCGTACGTGGCACCGACCCAATGTCGTAGGCTAAAAATGCCAAAATAAGCTGTAAACCCATTAAGGTGGGTAGTGCGCTTAGCATCACGGTACCAGCTGGCGTTGCAAGTTCGTTTGCCGCTGCATGCCACCATTGCAGCAGACCGAAGCTAGTACCAAAAATAAACAGCAGCAAACCAAGCGGCAGTTCAATGGATGCTAACGACAAATCGCGCAGATAGTAGTTGTAAAAAATGCGTTTGTAGAAATTACGTGCATGCTTGCCAAGAAATTCGGTGACAATCTTGGATACTTTTAAATTACTGACCTCGTCGCCATACTTGGCGTCCATCGGTACGTCAACGACAACAGCTTTCAGTAAATTTAGCCGAAACAGCATGTCTGATTCAAAAAAGTAGCGCTGACTAACTTTGTCAAAAGGCAACTCGCGCAAGACCTCGGTATGAATCGCGGTGTACCCGTTGGTGGGGTCAAAGATATCCCAATAGCCTGAAGAAAGCTTGTTGAGAAACGATAGAACGGCATTACCAAACAAGCGCAGGGCAGGCATGCTTCGCACATTGTCTAGGTTAAAAAACCGGTTACCTTTGGTGTAGTCGGCGCGGCCGTCTTTAATTGGTTGCACGAAGCGAGGGATGAGTGCGGGATCCATTTGCTCGTCACCATCAATTTTGATGACTATATGCATGTCGTCTTTAAGCGCCGCTTGATAACCCGCCATGACCGCGCCACCCACGCCGAGGTTGACGGCGTTAAAGCTAACCGTTACTCGTGGGTCTTGGCAGTTGTCTACAACGAACTTTCCCGAATCTTCAGGGCACTTGTCATCTACCACATATATCTTCGTGACTTCTGGCCCGATGGCGCCAATAACGTTCAGGATGTGCTTTTTTACCTGAAAGCAGGGGATGACGACAGCGATGCGCCAGTCGAAACGATCGGTCATAGGTTCAGCGCGGGCCGAGCCCAGCATTTTTTCAATAAAATTAGCTTACACTGAAACACGCTTATTTGCCGCGAAATGGACTCTGATATGTCGGTGCAAAACCTGCCGCTGCAACGAATTCAGGCTCGGATCGAAGACTTTGCCTGCTATTTGCCTGACCAGACCTTAGATAATGCCGAATTAGCGGCGCTGTACCCTGATTGGCCAGCAAATAAGATTTATGACAAAACGGGGATTTTGACCCGCCATATTGCGGCACTGGATCAAACAGCGGCGGATTTGGCCTTTGAGGCCGCCCAGCGTTTGTTTGCGCAAGGTAAGGTCACTGCTCAGCAAGTCGATTTCATCATTTTTTGTACCCAAGCCCCCGACTATGTGTTGCCCACGTCAGCTTGCCTGTTGCAAGAGCGGTTGGGAATCGGTCGGGCGTCGGGGGCGTTAGATATCAATTTGGGCTGTTCGGGCTATGTTTACGGATTGTCTTTGGCAAAAGGTTTGATCGAAACCGGCGCGGCGCGTTGCGTGTTGCTGCTAACAGGCGATACCTACTCAAAATACATCCACCCTTTAGACAAAAGTGTACGCACCTTGTTTGGGGATGGGGCGGCCGCCACAGCGATTGTGGCAAGTGATGCGGCGACGGCGCAGATTGGCGCCTTTGAGTTTGGTACCGATGGGCGCGGTGCCGCCAATTTAATCGTTGAGGCGGGCTTATTTAGAAAACCTGCTGATGCCAACTCAAAAATTGAGCGCGTTGATCAGTCGGGCAATACCCGTTCGGCCGAGAGTTTATACATGAACGGAGCAGAGGTTTTGACCTTTTCGCTGCGCGAGGTACCCAAGGCCGTTGAAAACGTGCTGGCCAAGGCAGGTTGTACGCGAGACGCGATTGATTACTTTGTGTTTCATCAAGCCAACAAGTTTATGCTTGAGACGTTAAGAAAAAAGCTGAACATCCCGGTAGAGAAAATGCCCATTTTGGTCGAAACATGTGGCAACACGGTGTCATCATCTATTCCGATGGCATTGGCTCAAATGCGGGCTCAAAATCAGTTAAAAAGTGGCGCCAAGTTATTATTGATGGGTTTTGGAGTTGGCTATTCGTGGGCCGGCTGCGTCGTCACGATCTAAGGAACGGTAATGGAGAAGTTTTTAGAGGGTTTGGCTGAGGTCTTTGAGTTAGAAACCGCCGAAGTCACCCCTGAATTAAGTTTGAGTACGATCGCGTGGGATTCACTCGCGATCGTGTCGACGATCGCGCTGATTGATGAGCATTTTGATGTCATGGTGGATGGTCAAGCCTTGGCCAGTTGTGAGACGGTTGCCGATATTCAACAATTGATAGCTGCAGCCCAACAAGCCTAGCCCAGTCGCGATGAGTACAGACACCCCTTCAATCGGCAAAGAGATCTCGGTCAATGGGGCCCGCATCGCGGGGGTTGTATCTTGCGTACCTAAACGGATTGTGACAAACGACGAGTTTGCGGCAACGTTTGAGCCTGAAGCTTTAGCTAGCGCGTTGAAGATGATCGGCGTTGAAACCCGTCGCCACACTGATGCGTCGACAACAACAAGCGATTTGTGCATCACTGCGGGCCAGCACTTATTGCAAAAACTCGCCTGGGATCCTGCCTCAATCGATGCGGTCATATTTGTATCGCAAACCCCCGACCATGTCTTGCCTGCAACAGCTTGCGTGATTCAACATGCGCTGAAGCTATCGCAAGCAAGTATTGCCTTTGATGTGAATCTTGGTTGCTCAGGCTATGTGTATGCCTTGTGGTTGGGTATGACGATGATTCAGTCGGGTGCTGCAAAGCGAGTATTACTGGCGGTTGGCGATACTATTAGTAAGATTGTTGACCCTAAAGATCGAGCAACGGCCTTGTTGTTTGGCGATGCAGGCACGATGACCGCCCTCGAGGCCTCAAGCACCGGAGAGCCAAGTCATTTTGTATTGGGTTCTGATGGGGCTGGTGCGCAGAGCTTAATCGTGCC
>CANKOW010000019.1 GCA_947484295.1 Alcaligenaceae bacterium
AATCAGGCCAATGCGTTATGGACACGCAGCAAGTCTGATGTCACCGACGAGCAGTACCGCGAGTTTTACAAGCATGTGTCGCACGATTTTGATGATCCACTTGCCTGGACGCACAACCGCGTTGAAGGTCGCAGCGAATATACGCAACTGTTGTTTATTCCGAAGCATGCGCCGTTTGATATGTGGGATCGCGATGCGCGTCGTGGCGTGAAGCTTTACGTCAAGCGTGTGTTCATTATGGACGACGCCGAGCAGCTGCTGCCTTCGTACCTGCGCTTTGTGCGTGGGGTGATTGACTCGGCCGATTTGCCACTAAATGTCTCGCGTGAGTTGCTGCAAGAAAGCCGCGATGTGAAAGCGATTCGTGAAGGTTCGACCAAACGTATTCTGAGCATGCTCGAGGATTTGGCTGAAAACAATCAAGACGCTTACACAACGTTTTGGGCCGAGTTTGGTCAGGTCTTAAAAGAAGGCACAGGCGAAGATGTCGGCAATATTGAACGCATCTCTAAGCTGCTGCGTTTTGCTTCAACCAAGCAGGGCACTGACGCACAGACGGTGACACTTGGCGATTATGTTGCCGAGATGAAAGAGGGCCAAGACAAAATTTATTACGTCACCGCCGATAGTTATACCGCGGGTAGCAACAGCCCGCACATCGAGATTTTCCGCAAGAAAGGTATCGACGTGTTGGTGATGTGGGATCGCGTTGACGAGTGGATGCTGTCGCACCTGCGTGAGTTTGATGGCAAGCAGTTGGTGTCAGTTGCGAAAGGTGGGCTTGATCTTGAGGCCTTGGCCGATGATGAAGAAAAGAAACACCAAACCGAAGTGGCTGAGCAGTTCAAGCCTTTGGTTGAGCGTTTGCAAGAGTCGCTCAAAGATCGCGTCAAAGAAGTGCGTGTGACCTTGCGTTTAGTCGATTCACCTTCGTGCGTGGTCGTTGGGCAAAACGATTTAAGCCCCCACCTGCAGCGTATGCTGAAAGCGGCGGGCCAGGCTGCTCCTGACGTGTTACCTGTGCTTGAGATTAATCCTGAGCATGCTTTGGTGGCGCGTATACAAACAGCTTCTGACGAAACGTTTAACGACTGGGCAACTTTGTTGTTTGAACAGGCGCTGTTGGCTGACGGCTCGCAATTGCCAGACCCGACAGCTTTTGTGAAACGTGTGAATCAGTTGTTGCTGGCGTAATGGTGTTGCTGGGGCTTTGCCTGCCGGCGGGCCCTGGCAGTTGCCGCGGCCAGTCATCGCTGATCTTCAATCGCGCGAACGTTGCGTGGGCTGCTGCAAGGGGTAGCACTTGGCCATCATTAGCCGCGCTGTGTCGCGACTAGTTTACAGTTGAGCGCCTTTCATCGCCTTAGCCCCTGCGAGCTGCTGGCCACGGTGCTAACGCGCTAAAGTGCGACCAGTCAAAGCATGGGCCCGGGTCGGTTTTGCGCCCAGGCGCAATATCTGAATGACCCGTTGCAGCGGTTAACGGATACCGCCCACGCAAGCATTGGGTAAGCGCCGCCAGGCGTTCGTATTGCACCGCCTCAAACGGCACGTCATCGGTGCCTTCAAGTTCAATACCAATTGAAAAATCATTGCATTGCACGCGCCCTTCAAAAGACGAAGCGCCAGCATGCCAGGCGCGATCGTCGCACGATACGAATTGGGTGATGTGCCCAAGCCGATCGATCACGAAATGCGCCGAAACTTTCAGACCTTCCACGTTTACAAACCACGGATCTGCAGACAGGTCGAGTTGGTTTAAAAATAAATCGGCAATGTATGGCGTGCCAAACTGGCCTGGTGGTAGCGTGATGTTGTGAATCACCAGTAAAGACACCACTGTGCCTAGCGGGCGCTCGTTAAAGTTGGGCGAAGGTCGCCGCGTGCAGTCTGCGCTTGGCGCAAGCCAACCTCGCGAGTCAAGGGTGAATGGCGGTGATCCTGAGGGCATAAGTGAGCGGGTTAGTCTCTTTCGCGCACGCCTAGGTTTGCATGCGCCGGGCTACACCAGGTATTTTGATCAAGTAGCGCAGCTTCAGAGCGAGGCAAATGCACGCCGCAGTGCGCACAGCGCACCATTTCTTCAGAGACAGCCGGTGCGTCAGTTTGTTTAGAAGGCGCCTGCGGCGGCGGGCGGCGTTTTTTTGCCGCTTGAATCGCCAACAGCCGCGTCACGAAAATGACGACGATAAAGATAGTTACCCAAAAAAGCGCTTTACCCATTAGCTTCTCTGCAAAATGACTTCGACAACAAAACGGCTACCCGTATACGAGAGCACGATGAACGCAAAGCCGAGTAAGGTGTATCGCAACGCAATCCGCCCACGCCAGCCGCGGGTGTAGCGCCCCACTAATAAGATCCCAAAGGTGAGCCACGACAGCAATGTAAAGATAGTTTTATGATCGAAGGGCAGCCATTTGCCGGTGGCGGTTACCGAGATTAAAGAGCCCGAGAGCACCGCGAAGGTGAGCAGGCCGAACGCGATCCATATGACCCGAAAGAGTACTTGCTCTTGCGCAAGTAAAGGGGGTTGCGCATCGAGGATACGGCCGATTACGACGCCGAGGCCTTTGGCTTCGCGCGCCGCCGCCATCGGAAAATGCAGCCGGCGGTCGATGGCCGACATCAGAATGGCTTGCAGTGCAGCGATGGTGACCAGGCCATAGGCTGACAGAGCCGCCAACAGGTGAATACGCACGGCGGGGTCGACTGCATGCGCCACGAGTTGCTCTCTCGGAAATAAGGCGACTAGCAGGCAGCTCGCGGCCCCTGCAGGCAAGAGCAGCAGTTGAAGCCCATCAATCCGAATAATCAGGCTTTCAAGCCAAAAAACGATCATCCCTAACCAAACGGCTGTTGATAGAGCCAGCGCCCAGCTCAGTTGCAGGCGCTGATCCAGCAAAATAGATTGATGTAACGCAAAACCATGGAGCACGATCGCGGCTAACAGGTCAATGCGCGCCACTTGCCCGACCTGCACAGTGGGCTGGCGAGCTGCAAAGCGTCGCCAAAGCACCACGGCCAGCAACGAATAGGCCAAAGCGGCGAGCGAGTGAAATACAATGGGCGCAGACATGTGTCTAGTGTAAATCGAAACGGTTGCCATGCTTGAAAATCTAACCCAGCGACTATCCCGGGTCGTCAAGACCATTCGCGGCGAAGCCCGCCTGACTGAGGCCAACACGCAAGAGATGTTGCGTGAGGTGCGTTTAGCCTTGCTCGAGGCGGATGTCTCGTTGCCGGTGGTGCGCGAGTTTGTGGCCAACGTGAAAGAAAAGGCCTTAGGTGCAGACGTCGTGGGTAGCCTGTCACCGGGTCAGGCGTTGGTGGGCGTGGTGCACAAAGAGCTGACGGCGCTGATGGGCGGCGATTTGGGCCCCGACGCTAGCGAATTGTCTTTGGCGATGCAACCCCCTGCAATCATCTTGATGGCAGGTTTGCAAGGCGCCGGTAAAACCACCACCACAGGTAAATTAGCGCGTTGGCTGACTGAGGGTGGTCACGTTGCGCATGGTCGCAAAACGGGTAAAAAGAAAGTTGCCGTGGTCAGTGCCGACGTCTATCGCCCGGCGGCAATCGAACAGTTAAAAACGGTGGCGGCACAGGTGGGGGTCGAATGGATCGCCTCGGATCCTACCCAAAAACCCGTTGATATTGCCCGTTCAGCACTCGATTACGCCAAGCGTCATCATTTTGATGTGCTGATTGTGGATACTGCAGGTCGTTTAGGCATCGACGAAGAGATGATGCTTGAAATTCGTCTGTTGCACGAGGTGCTCAACCCGATTGAGACGCTCTTTGTGGTTGACGCCATGCAGGGTCAAGATGCGGTCAACACGGCGCGTGCCTTCGCAGACGCTTTGCCGTTAACCGGTGTCGTGTTAACCAAGCTTGACGGCGATGCGCGCGGTGGCGCGGCCTTGTCGGTGCGTCATGTCACAGGCAAACCCTTAAAGTTTGTGGGTGTCTCTGAAAAGCTTGATGGCCTTGAGCCGTTTCACCCTGAGCGGATGGCGCAGCGGGTGTTGGGTATGGGCGATATTTTGTCGCTCGTTGAGCAGGCTCAGCAAAATATTGATGTCGCCGAGGCCAACAAGCTTGCCGCCAAAATTAAGTCGGGCGATAAGTTTGATTTAAATGACTTTAAAGAGCAGCTTGCCCAAGTTAAAAAAATGGGTGACATGAGTTCGATGCTTGAAAAATTACCTGCTCAGTTTGCGCAAGCCGCAGGCCAGATGCAAAGCGGTCAAGCCGAAAAACAAATGCGTCGCACCGAGGGCATCATCAACTCAATGACGCCCCTCGAGCGTAGCAAGCCCGAGTTGCTAAAGGCGTCGCGTAAGCGTCGCATTGCGACGGGTGCCGGCGTGCCGGTGCAAGAGGTCAATCGCATGCTCAATCAGTTTGAGCAAATGCAGGGCATGATGAAACAAATGAAAAAGGGCGGTATGGCCAAAATGATGCGCGCCATGGGCGGCATGAAAAATCTGGGCAAAATGGGCGGCTTTGGGCGCTAAGGATTTGAGTGCTAGAAATATCAATGTGGCAGCCGTCTTCAGGCGTTGCCCCAAGCGTGGTGAGCACTAACGCTTCGTAAAAATGACATCCCAAACACCGTGGCCTAAGCGTAAGCCGCGGTTTTCAAACTTGGTGAGCGGCCTGAACTCAGGCCGCGGTGCAAAGCCCTCGCAGGTGTTTTGCAAGCTTGCTTCGGCCGATAGCACCACTAACATTTGCTCGGCATAGTGCTGCCAGTCAGTTGCGCAATGAATATAGGCACCAGGTGCCATCCGGCTTGCAAGTAACTCAACTAACAGCGGTTGAATTAAGCGCCGCTTATGGTGGCGGGTTTTGGGCCACGGATCCGGAAAATAAATATGTACGCCGGATAGGCTTTGCGGGGCGAGCATATCGCGCAAGACTTCAACGGCATCGTGTTGAATAATGCGAATGTTGCTTAGGCTTGAGGCCTCAATGCGCTTGAGCAGGGCACCGACACCTGCGTTAAACACATCGACCCCCAAAAAATTATCACTGGGGCGGGCAAGCGCTATTTTTTCAGTGGTTTCGCCCATGCCAAAACCAATTTCAAGAATCGTGGGTGCTTCGCGCTCAAAGGTCTCGGTGAGATTCAGTAGGCTAGGGCGATAGCTCAGCGACCACTTGGTTAAAAAGGTATCGAGGGCCTCTTGTTGACCTTGCGTAATGTGGCTACGCCGGTTTACAAAACTACGAATATGAGTTGGGTGCACGGCTAGCCCCCGCCCACAGCGACCACGATTTCGAGGCGATCGCCTGCAGCGACCATCACCTGAGCATGTGTGCTTTTAGGGACGATTTCGCCATTGCGTTCAACGGCAATACGCTTGCCGGTAAAACCAAGCTCGGCAACAAGTGCGGCAACAGAGAGAGGGCCGGCTAAAGTTTTTGCCCGACCATTGAGTACGATTTCCATGCCGAGCATTGTAGTGGTTACCCGCCCAGTCTGTCAGACTGTTTGGTCATGATCTCGTATAATCCGTTTCGACTGAGCGCCAGAGCGGGTGTAGTTCAATGGCAGAACGGCGGCTTCCCAAGCCTCAGGCGTGGGTTCGATTCCCATCACCCGCTCCAGTCCTAAGCGTTTGCCTTCGGTTGCGCTCTTACCACCCCAAGTAAAAAACTCAACGTCGCCCTTAGTGAATTCGCATCCCCGGGTGAGCACCTGACGACGGGTCGAGCACATAGATGCCGGTATCGATTGTGGGGTCAAAATGGCTGGCGGCTAGCACCATGCCTTCAGATATACCAAACTTCATCTTGCGGGGCGCCAAGTTGGCGACGACGACGGTCAGGCGTCCGATCAATTGCTCGGGCGTGTAGGCCGACTTAATCCCCGAAAAGACGTTGCGCAGGCGGCCTTCGCCCACATCGAGTGTCAGCCTCAAGAGCTTGGTCGAACCCTCAACCTGTTCGCAGTTGACGATCCGTGCCACGCGCAAATCTATTTTGACGAAGTCATCAATCGTGATGATGGGAGCGAGCGGCTCGCCGCCTGGGGCAACCGCACTCGCGTCAGCAAGATTGCTAGCAGCGGTTAGTGCGCCCGCAGGCTGTTGGTCTTGGGTCGCTGCAGGGATTTCAAACAACCCATCGAGCATCGTCGGCTCAACCCGTTGCATAAGGTGTTTGAAGGGGTTGATCTGGCTGGGCAGTAAACCCGCATCGACCCAAACAAAGTTGCTTGTCTGGCCAAATAATTCAGTTGCGACACGCTGCGACAAGGCGGGCAAGATGGGGGCGAGCATGACCGAGAGCGCCTTGAAGCCTGCTAGCGCCGACGAGCAGATGTGTTGTAGTGCGGCGCGCTGCGAGGGCTCGGCAGATGCCAAGGTTTTTGCAATCAACCAGGGCTGGGCCGCATCAAAGGCTTGGTTGATCTGATCGGCATGCGCCATGATCTCGCGAATCGCCCGCCCGTATTCGCGCGCTTCAAGATCGGTGCGAATGCGGTCTGCGGCCTGTGCCCAGTTGCTGCCCAATAAGGCTGCATCGTCAGGATAAGCAAGCTGCCCGTCAAAATATTTGCTGATGAAATTGGCCGCGCGGCTCGCAATGTTGATGTACTTGCCAACTAAATCACTATTCACCCGAGCAATAAAGTCATCGGGATTAAAGTCAATGTCTTCAACCCGCGCGTTGAGCTTAGCCGCGATGTAATAGCGCATCCATTCGGCGTTCATGCCAAGCTCAAGGTAGCGCAGGGGCGATATACCTGTGCCGCGGCTCTTTGACATTTTTTCGCCACTGACCGTAATAAACCCGTGCACATTAAGTTGATCGGGCGTTTTGCGACCTGAAAATTGTAAAGTGGCTGGCCAAAACAGAGCGTGAAAATACACAATATCTTTGCCGATAAAGTGCACCTGTTCGGTCGTGCCGTTCGGGTCGAGCAGAGCTTCAAAATCGAGGCCAATTTTGGCGCAATACGATTTCAATGAGGCAAGATAGCCGACCGGGGCATCAAGCCAAACATAAAAATACTTGCCTGGCGCATCGGGGATTTCAATCCCAAAATAGGGCGCATCGCGTGAGATATCCCAATCGCCAAGATTGGCTTTTTCATCACCGCTGCCAAGCCACTCGCGTGTTTTAGCTAAGACTTCTGCTTGTAAATGTTTGTTGCCCTGAGCGTTACTGCCGCTGGTCCATTGTTGCAAAAACTCGATGCAGCGTGGATCAGACAACTGAAAGAAATAATGCTCAGACGTTTTGAGCACGGGTCGTGCTTTGGTGAGCGTTGAGTAAGGCTCGATCAAATCTGTCGGGGCATAGACCGCACCACAGGCCTCGCACGAGTCGCCGTACTGATCTTTGGCGTGACACTTGGGGCACTCGCCTTTGATGTAGCGATCCGCTAAAAACATCCCTTTGACGGGGTCGTAAAACTGTTCGATTTCACGGGTGTTGATTAGGCCTGCCGCGCGTAATTTACGATAGATATCTTGCGATAACTCTACGTTTTCAGCTGAGTCAGTTGAATGCCAATGATCAAATTCAATTTGAAAGCCTTGTAAGTACTGCGGACGCTCGGCACCGATGCGTTCGACCAGTTGCTTAGGCGTAATGCCCTCGGCTTCGGCCTTGAGCATGATGGGCGCGCCATGGGTATCGTCAGCCCCCACAAAGTGCACCGTGTGACCCGCCATGCGCATAGAGCGTACCCAGATGTCGGCCTGGATGTACTCCATGATGTGGCCAATATGAAAAGAGCCATTGGCGTAAGGCAAGGCAGTGGTAACGAACAGAGTGCGGGACATGGCAGGCGCTAGTAAGAGAGTCAAGCTTCCGAGCTTAACAGCTTCCGAGTTTAACAAGGTCAACCGCTTTAGCCCTTTAACCCAACACAAACAAGCCAGAATAATGGGCCGCCAAGGCGACTAAGGCGCTGGCCATCAAACCCCAAACGGGATTGAGCTTGGTAAATAAGATGCCAGCGACATTAGCTGCCACGATCAGAGGCGTGAGCCAGCCTCGGTAGGCGGCGTGACTTAAATCCAACCCCCCTGCGAGAATCAGGCCGATCGCCACGGGCACCAGGGCATTTTGTGCCAGACGCAGGCCCTTGCTGCCTTCAAGCCGATTGGCCAGGCGCCCGACCAAAAAGGCGAGCAGGCAGGCGGGTACAAGCATCGCGAGCGTGGCGACTAGCAAGCCGGCAAACCCGGCCACTTGCCACCCGACTAAGCTCACGATCACGACGTTGGGGCCTGGGGTGATTTGCGTGACGGCAAACAGTTGCATAAAGGTCGCGTCGTCCATCCAGTGCATCGAGTCGACGACGACCTCGCGAAGCGCCGGCAGCACCGCATTGATACCGCCAATGGCAATGAGTGAAATCATTGCGAAACTGCGGGCCAGCTGGCCTAAGACGCTAGGTTCGTTCATTTTTTGCCTAACCACGCCGTGACAATGAGGGCGGTTGGGATCAGTGCCAGCACGACGTACACCATCGACACGCGCAACACCACAACCCCCAAGATTGCAAAGCCGACAATCAGCCAGCCGGCTAAGTCGAGTTTGACCTTAATGGCCATTTTGAGGCCGGTGGCCAACACCATCCCAGCTGCCGCGGCGCCGGCCCCGGTCAGCGCTACGCTCACGGCGGGCAGTTGACCAAACTGGTCGTAAAGCATGGCGAACAGCAGCAGAATGATGATCGGCAGCACCATAATGCCTAGTACGCAAACAATTGATCCCTTGGGCCCTTGAAAACGGTCACCAATCACGACCGAGGCATTCACAACATTGGCGCCGGGTAAAACCTGCCCCATGCCCAAAATGGTTGCATACTCTTTTTCAGAGAGCCATTTATATTGTTCAACGATCACGTGTCGCGCCATGACGGCGACTCCGCCAAACCCTAGTAAACCGATGGTGGCAAAGCCTTTAAACAGTTCAAACAAACTAACCGAGCGTTTAGAAGTATTCATGATTCAGTGGGATGGATCGAGGGCGAGCTAAAGCACCGCGTGAATAGATTAGGTGCTGAGAAAATTCACTTCATTCGGGCGCGTGGGACAGCGAGGGCATTATGATGCGCGCCGGTCAGGAGATATCGCGGGCTTTGACGTCAGTGACGTCGGCGCTGTCTTTCTTTGAAAAAGATCCACTTTTTACGATGGGTTTGCGTCGTGCGCTTCGCTCCATCCAATATTCTTTGGCAGAGAATGTTTTGCCTCGTAAACGCGCCACCACGACCAAAATCGCGACTGCGACAATGGTTGACGCGACAAACACGACAGCCATAAACATACCGATTAGCGCGAGGAAGACAAACGCGACAAGTCTTAGCAGCCGCTGAACTAGTAATAGCATATTGCAAGCCTAAAATAGAGAAATCATCACAGAGGAATATTCATGAGTGTAACGCTGGCTGAGGTGCGTGAGGGGCTTGAAACCATTATTGACCCCAACACTGGGCGCTCGATTGGGTCGGCGGTCAAAGATAGCCAGATCCAACTGGTTGGCGAGTACGTCAGCGTGCAGGTTGTACTAGGCTATCCGGCGGCCAGCCAGCTCGATGGACTGCGCGCTCAGATTTACGCTGCACTCAAGGCGCGTGGGGCGCCTAGCCCCGACGTTCAGATTAGCGTCAAGATCGCGGCGCACGCCGTGCAAACAGGCATTACGCGGGTTGAAGGCGTCCGTAATATTATTGCGGTCGCCTCGGGTAAGGGCGGGGTCGGCAAAAGTACAACGGCGGTTAATCTGGCCTTGGCGCTGCAGGCCGAGGGCGCCCGCGTTGGCTTATTAGATGCCGACATTTATGGGCCGAGTGTGCCGTTGCTGCTTGGGGTATCGGTGAAGCCCGCCAGCCTTGATGGCAAAAAAATGATTCCAATCCAGGGCCACGGTCTACAGGCAAATTCAATCGGTTTTCTGATGAACGACGACACGCCGGCGATTTGGCGCGGCCCCATGGTGGTTCAGGCGCTTGAGCAGTTGCTGCGTCAAACCGCTTGGGATGATCTGGATTACTTGATTATCGATATGCCACCGGGTACGGGCGATATCGCCTTGACTCTGGCTCAAAGCGTTCCTGTGGTGGGGGCGGTGATCGTCACCACTCCCCAAGACCTCGCCCTGATCGATGCTCGTAAGGGCTTGAAGATGTTTGAGAAGGTGAATGTCCCCATTCTGGGCATTGTCGAAAACATGGCGCTTCATATTTGCAGCCAATGTGGGCACGCCGAGCCGATCTTTGGGCAGGGTGGGGCGCAGCGCATGGCTACCGATTACAAAGCGCCTTGGTTGGGCAGCTTGCCCTTGGCGTTGGCGATACGCGAACAGGCTGACGCCGGTCAACCCATTGTGGTGTCGCACCCCGAAAGCGAGGCGGCTGGGTTGTATCGCGAGATCGCCTTGCGGCTGGCCGCGCGGGTGGCCACCTTACCTAAGGATCTGAGTGAGAAATTTGGGGCCATCGCGATCAAACGGATTTGAGTGAGATGGGGGTAAAATCCGCCCTCTTGGTACAGATAACTATTGGGGCGCTTAGTCATGAGCATTAAAAGCGACAACTGGATTCGCCGTGTGGCGCAGTCAGACGGCATGATCGAGCCTTTTGAACCGGGCCAGGTGCGTACAAACGAGTCGGGTCGGATCGTGAGTTATGGCACCAGTAGCTACGGCTATGACGTCCGTTGTGCCAATGAATTCAAAATTTTCACCAATATCAATTCGACGATCGTTGATCCTAAAAACTTCGACGAAAAATCGTTTGTTGATTTTCAAGGCGAAATCTGCATTATTCCGCCCAACTCGTTTGCGTTAGCGCGGACTGTTGAATATTTTCGGATCCCACGCAGCGTGTTAACGATTTGCTTAGGCAAGAGCACCTACGCCCGCTGCGGCATCATCGTCAACGTGACGCCGCTCGAACCCGAGTGGGAAGGTCATGTGACACTTGAGTTTTCAAATACCACGCCGCTACCCGCCAAGATTTATGCGGGCGAGGGTTGCGCGCAGATGTTGTTTTTTGAAAGCGACGAGGTGTGCTCAACGTCTTACAAAGATCGGGGCGGCAAGTATCAGGGCCAGCGCGGCGTGACCTTGCCCCGTACTTGAGTTTGCCAGACTGTCATTTCATTAACATGTTCGGGCGCTACAGTCGCCCCTCTTTCATCATTTCTTTTTTGTGGGGCGTTTCGCATGAAATTTCGCTTTCCTATTTTCATCATCGATGAAGACTATCGTTCTGAAAATGCCTCAGGCTTGGGCGTGCGCGCGCTGGCCTCTGCGATTGAAGCTGAAGGGATGGAGGTCATTGGGGTCACAAGCTATGGCGATTTAAGTTCGTTTGCCCAGCAGCAAAGCCGCGCAAGTGCCTTTATCTTGTCGATTGATGACGAAGAGTTTGATATCGATTCGCCTGAAAATGTTGCTGGCGCAATTAAAAACTTGCGTACGTTTATTGGTGAATTGCGTTTTCGTAACGCCGATATCCCAATCTATCTGTACGGCGAGACACGCACCTCTGAACATATCCCTAACGATATCTTGCGCGAATTGCACGGCTTTATTCATATGTTTGAAGACACGCCTGAATTTGTTGCGCGCCACATCATTCGTGAAGCCCGTAGCTATGTGGATAGTCTGGCGCCGCCGTTCTTTCGCGAATTGGTCAAGTACGCGCAAGATGGATCGTATTCGTGGCATTGCCCCGGGCACTCAGGTGGCGTCGCCTTCTTGAAAAGCCCGGTCGGCCAAATGTTCCATCAGTTTTTTGGTGAAAACATGTTGCGTGCCGATGTCTGTAACGCGGTTGATGAGTTGGGCCAGCTGTTGGATCACACGGGTCCGATTGCCGAATCTGAACTGAATGCTGCCCGTATTTTTCATGCCGATCACTGCTACTTTGTGACCAACGGTACCTCGACCTCAAACAAGGTTGTCTGGCATGCCAACGTCGCCGCCGATGATATCGTCGTGGTCGATCGCAACTGTCATAAATCAATCTTGCATGCTATTACCATGACTGGTGCGATCCCCGTGTTTTTGCGCCCTACCCGCAATCACATGGGCATTATTGGCCCGATTCCTTTGGCTGAGTTTGAGCTTGAAAGCATCCAGAAAAAAATCGATGCCAATCCCTTTGCCCGTAAGGTCAAAAACAAACAGCCTCGCATTTTGACGTTGACGCAAAGTACCTACGACGGCGTGATTTACAACGTTGAGATGATTAAAGACAAGCTCGGCGACACCATTGACACTTTGCACTTTGACGAAGCCTGGTTGCCGCATGCGGCGTTTCATGAGTTTTATCAAGATATGCATGCGATCGGGCCTAACCGGCCTCGCAGCAGCAAGGCGATGGTGTTTGCAACCCACTCAACGCACAAGTTGTTAGCGGGCATTTCGCAAGCCTCGCAGATCATTGTGCAAGAGCCCGAAACCCGCAAACTTGATCGCAATATTTTTAACGAAGCGTATTTGATGCACACCTCGACCTCGCCGCAGTACGCCATTATTGCCTCGTGCGATGTGGCCGCAGCGATGATGGAGGCCCCAGGCGGCTCGGCGCTGGTTGAAGAGAGCATCCGCGAGGCTTTGGATTTTAGGCGCGCAATGCGTAAGGTCGATCTTGAGTACGGCGACGATGATTGGTGGTTTACGGTTTGGGGCCCAGATTATCTTGCCCCGCGCGGCGTGGGTGAGCAAGCTGATTGGGTGCTCAAGTCGAACGACCATTGGCATGGCTTTGGTGACTTAGCCGAAGGCTTCAATATGCTGGACCCAATTAAGGCGACGATTGTGACGCCTGGTCTGGATATGTCAGGCAGCTTTGGTGAAACCGGTATCCCCGCGGCCTTGGTCTCAAAGTATTTGACCGAGCATGGCGTGGTGGTCGAAAAGACCGGCCTCTATTCGTTTTTTATCTTGTTCACGATTGGTATTACCAAGGGCCGCTGGAACACGCTGCTGACCGCGTTGCAGCAGTTCAAAGATGACTACGATCGCAACCAGCCGATGTGGCGAATTTTGCCCGACTATTGCAAGGGCCATCGCCAGTACGAGCGACTTGGCTTGCGCGACCTGTGTCAGCAGATTCACGCCGAATACCGTAAACACGACGTGGCACGGTTAACGACTGAGATGTACCTGAGCGATATGGTGCCGGCGCTTAAACCATCTGATGCCTTTGCTCAAATGGCACATCGCGAGGTTGAGCGTGTGTCGATTGATCAACTTGAGGGTCGGGTCACCGGTGTCTTGCTGACGCCTTACCCTCCGGGTATTCCGTTGCTGATCCCAGGCGAGCGCTTCAACAAAACGATCGTGCAATATTTGCAGTTTGCCCGTTCGTTTAACGAAAAATTTCCAGGCTTTGAAACCTATATTCATGGCTTAGCCGAGGAGATTCTGCCCAAAGGCGATAAACGTTATTACGTTGATTGTTTGCTCGAGCAGCCTGCGAGTTGAGTGCAGTACTTTGGCGGCAGGCAAGCTCAATACGACACGTTGTTAGTAGGCGGGTTCGACGCAGTGCTTTGCGAGTAGGCTGGTTAGATGCAGAACTTTGACGTCGCGGTAATTGGCGCGGGGGCGGCTGGCATGATGTGCGCGGCCGTTGCCGCGCAACGTGGGTGTCGAGTGGTGTTGATTGATCACGCAGAAAAACTGGCCGAAAAAATCCGGATCTCAGGCGGAGGCCGCTGCAACTTCACGAACCGAACCGTCGCGCCCGAAAACTTTATTTCAAACAATCCCCACTTCTGTAAGTCGGCGTTAGCCGGCTATTCACCACAAGATTTTATTGTCCTGATGGGGCGCTACAACATTGCCTGGCACGAGAAGCATCGCGGGCAGTTATTTTGCGATCGCAGCAGCGAAGATATTATCGAGATGCTGCGTGCCGAGTGCGAGTTGGGCAATGTGCAATGGCGCATGCCTTGCACGGTGCAACAGATCACGCGCGTCGAGTCGGGTGCCGAGGGTGGCTTTGAACTTGCAACCTCAGAAGGGTTATTACAGGTCAATAAAGTCGTGATCGCGACGGGTGGCTTGGCGATCCCTCAACTTGGGGCAACCGACTACGGTTTAAAAATTGCACGTCAGTTTGGCCTAAAAGTTGTTGAGCCCCGACCCGCTCTCGTCCCCTTGACCTTTGATGGTGGGCAATGGGGTGAGTTTGGCGAGTTGAGCGGGCTTGCCCTTGTCGCCAATATCTCAACTGGGGCGGGTCGCCACGCGCCTGCCTTTCTTGAAGATGTCTTGTTTACCCACCGCGGCCTGTCAGGGCCGGGGATTTTGCAGATTTCAAGCTATTGGCAGCCAGGCGAAGCCATTCGGCTTGATTTGGCGCCCGGTCAAGATATGACGGCGGCGTTGCTTGAGGCGAAGGCGGGCGGGCGCCAACAATTGGGTAATTTGCTGGGCGGGCTGTGGCCTAAGCGCTTAGCCGAAAAGTGGCTGGGCGAGCAGGCCGCGCTGCGTATCGCCGATGCACCCGATCGCTTGCTGCGCGAACTTGCCGCACGCATACAGTCTTGGTCGTTGATCCCAGAAGGTACCGCGGGGTATAAAAAGGCTGAAGTCATGCGCGGGGGGGTCGATACCAAAGGGCTTGATCAACGCAGTATGCAGGCTAAAACGGTGCCCGGCTTGCACTTTATTGGCGAAGCGGTCGATGTCACGGGCTGGCTGGGGGGGTACAACTTTCAGTGGGCCTGGGCCTCGGCGGTGGCTTGCGGTCGTAGCCTTTAATTTCTCATAGGGTTGTCCGAGGTCGTATTTTCGCGGTACGATGGAAAAGCTGTGAACGCAGTTTGCGGGAGAGTGCAGCGGGTAACGTAATGGTCACCCTAGTTTGCCGCCGAAGGCGCAATTCGCCCAGAATCGCTCAGGCTTCCCATACCGCAATCTGCAATGTCGCCTGCTTCACAGGCATGCGACAACACAACACTCTGGAGAGACCCGCGGCCGTATGGCCAACACGGGCGCCGAAGGTGCACACCTGCTTCTTGCAGGGCAACTCTCAGGCAAAAGGACAGAGGGGCGAACGCTGGTGCAAACGCTTACGTTAGACGTGGGCGCTTAAACCGTTCGTCCTTTGACTGTTCTGGAGTTTTTCCATGTCTGCTACTTTAAAACGCACGCCTCTGCACGAGACGCATGTCGCGTCAGGCGCGCGCATGGTCGATTTTGGTGGCTGGGATATGCCGGTCAATTATGGCTCGCAAATCGAAGAGCACCACGCGGTGCGCCGTGACGCCGGTATTTTTGACGTTTCGCACATGTTAAATGTTGATGTGACCGGCGCCGATGCGATTGTGTTTTTACGCAGACTGGTCGCCAACGATGTGTCTAAGTTGACGCAGCCTGGCAAGGCGCTTTACTCCTGTATGTTGAACCCCGAGGGAGGCGTGATTGACGACCTCATTGTTTATTTTTTTACAGCTACGCAATGGCGTCTGGTAGTCAATGCGGGTACGGCCGATAAAGATATTGCCTGGATGCAGCGAGTGGTCGCTGCCGAAAAATTTCAAGTTACCGTGATGCCGCGTCGCGATCTGGCGATGGTGGCGGTACAGGGCCCCAATGCTCGTGCAAAAGTCTGGGCGGCGCGCCCTGCCTGGCAAGCGGCTACGCAAAATCTGGGTGTGTTCTGTGCTGCGGTCTTTGTGGGTGACGTTTTGGTGGCTCGCACGGGGTACACCGGCGAAGACGGTTTTGAGATCGTGTTGTCGGCAACTGAGGTTGCCCAACTGTGGGCTGACCTGATTGGTCAGGGCGTTCACCCGTGCGGCCTGGGCGCGCGCGACACACTGCGCCTCGAAGCCGGTATGAATTTATACGGTCAGGATATGGATGAACTGATTCATCCTAATCAAGCCGGCCTCACCTGGACGGTTTCGCTTAAAGATCCAGAGCGATACTTTATTGGGCGCAAGGCGCTTAAGCAGTTTGCGGATCCCAAAGTGTTTATCGGGCTCAAGCTGTTAGATCGCGGCGTGATGCGCGCACATATGGCAGTGCGCACCGATGATGGTTTAGGCGAAGTGACAAGCGGCACGATGTCGCCCACGCTGGGGGTCTCGATCGGGTTTGCTCGTTTGCCGTTGGGTGTCGAGGTGGGCGATCGCGTTGAGATTGATATACGTGGCAAATGGGTGCCCGCCGAGGTCTGCAAGCTGCCCTTCGTTCGTCAGGGCGCTGAAGTGGTACACGCCAAGTCAGCCACGTAAAAAACATTGACTCACGTTTTAAGTGACGCGAGTTGTAAGCATGACAAGTTGCAAGTGGTACCCGTTGCAAATAACTCAAGATTTTTAAATTTCACACTTTATTTTTTCGACTGTATCGAACCCCAAAAATTTCAGGAGACTTTCATGAGCATTCCTAACGATCGTAAATACGCAACGAGTCACGAGTGGATCAAGGCAGAGGGCGATGTCATGTTGGTCGGTATTACGGGCCCTGCGCAAGAGCAGCTTGGTGACTTGGTTTTTGTGGGTGACGTTAAAGTTGGCGCCAAGCTCGCAGCGGGCGCAACGGCCGGGGTGGTTGAATCGGTCAAGGCGGCCTCTGATATTTACGCACCTGTCGCGGGCGAAATCGTGGGCTTTAACGAGGCCCTGAACGACGCGCCCGAAACCATTAACGCTTCGCCTTACGGCACGTGGATTTTTAAAATCAAAGCTAACAACCCAGCCGACGTCAATGGCCTGCTCGATGCAGCAGGCTACCAGGCTGTCGCAGACGCAAATTAAGGCTAATCACTATGTCAAACATCATGGATACGTCAGGCGAGTTTATCCCCCGTCATATCGGCCCCAGCGAGGCAGATCAACAACGCATGCTCGAAACAATCGAGGCGCCTAGCCTCGAGGCCTTGATGCAAGAAGTTGTGCCTGCAAATATTCGCATGACGCGCGAGCTCAATCTTCCTGCACCACGCGCCGAGGCCGACGTGCTGGCCGAAATGAAAAAAATTGCAGCTGGCAATCAGGTCTTTCGCAATTACATCGGGCAGGGCTACTACGGTACGCACACGCCCAACGTGATTTTGCGCAATGTCCTTGAAAACCCAGCTTGGTATACCGCGTATACGCCCTACCAGCCCGAGATCGCGCAAGGCCGTCTCGAGGCGATCCTAAACTATCAAACGATGGTGGCGGACTTGACGGGGCTTGATATTTCAAACGCTTCGTTGCTGGATGAAGGTACTGCGGCTGCCGAAGCGATGACGCTGGCGCGCAGGGCCTCACAAGCGGCTAGCAAAGTATTTTTTGTGTCGCAGCACTGTCATCCCCAAACCATCGAAGTGATTCGTACCCGCGCCGATGGCTTAGATATCGACGTGATCGTGGGCGATGAGCTGCAAGGTGTGCCAGACTGCTTTGGTTTGTTGGTGCAATATCCACAGTCGTTGGGCTCTGTCGCGGATTACCGTGCCTTGACGGCTCAGGTCCATGCACAAGGTGGTGTTGTGGCCTGCGCCACAGACCTCTTGGCGTTGACTTTGCTTGAGCCCCCAGGTCATTGGGATGCTGACATTGCAATCGGCTCAGCCCAGCGTTTTGGTGTGCCCTTTGGGTTTGGTGGCCCGCATGCGGGCTTTATGGCCTGCAAAGATGCGTTCAAACGCAATATGCCCGGGCGCTTGGTTGGCGTGTCAAAAGATGCGCAGGGTAATCCGGCACTGCGCTTGGCGCTGCAAACGCGTGAGCAACATATTCGCCGCGAAAAAGCGACGTCAAATATTTGTACTGCGCAAGTGCTGCTCGCTGTGATGTCGAGCATGTATGCGTTATGGCATGGCCCTAAAGGCTTGACTGCGATGGCCACCCGCGTTCAGCACGCGACAGCGCTGTTACGCCAAGCCCTGACCACGTTGGGTATCGAAGTGGTCAACGAAACATTTTTTGATACCTTGTTGTTAAACACAGGCGCTCAAACTGAAAAAATCTTGCAGGCTGCGCGTGCTGCCCGCATGAATTTGCGCCACGTAAGCGCCTCGCAACTTTCGATCTCGCTTGATGAAACGGTAACGGGCAGTGATCTAGAGCAACTGGTGGCGCTGTTTGCGACGGCACTGGGCAAGGCTGCACCGGCCCTTGCCACGTTGCTGGCTGGTTTGCCCGGTATCCCTGGTGCTGTGAAGCGCAAGCAGGCGATTTTGAGTCACCCTATATTTTCGAGCATTCAATCTGAAACCGACATGTTGCGCTACATACGTAAACTGTCAGATAAGGATCTGGCGCTTGACCGCACGATGATCCCGTTGGGTTCGTGCACCATGAAGCTCAATGCGACTGTTGAGATGATTCCGGTAACCTGGCCCGAATTCGCCAGTATTCATCCTTTTGCACCGGCTGATCAGACACTGGGTTATCAAACCATGATCGAGCGTTTGTCAAAAGACCTGTGCGAAATCACGGGTTACGACGCGATCAGCTTGCAGCCAAACTCTGGCGCGCAAGGCGAATATGCTGGGCTACTGGCGATTCGTGCCTACCACCGTGCCAACGGACAAGCGCAACGCGATATCTGCTTGATTCCTTCGTCGGCGCATGGCACCAACCCTGCGTCGGCCAATATGGTCGGCATGGATGTTGTGGTTGTCAAATCAGACGCATACGGCAACGTTGATCTTGAAGATTTAGAGGCCAAGATTGCGCAGGCGGGCGACCGTTTGGCCGCCCTGATGGTCACCTATCCTTCAACGCACGGCGTGTTTGAAGAGGCGATCACGGGCATCTGTGACATGATCCACGCCGCCGGTGGTCAGGTGTACATGGATGGCGCGAACATGAACGCCATGGTCGGCGTTGCTCAGCCCGGTAAGTTTGGGTCGGATGTGTCGCACTTAAACTTACACAAGACCTTTTGTATTCCGCATGGCGGCGGTGGTCCCGGTGTTGGGCCCGTCGGTGTGCGCGCACATTTGGCGCCGTTCTTGCCAGGAGTGGTCGGTGAAAACGGTACGTTGTTGGGCAAGGTGCCGGTGGGCCCTGTGTCGGCGGCACCGTTTGGTTCGGCCAGTATCCTGCCGATTCCGTTTGTGTACATTTCGTTGATGGGGGCGTCGGGCTTACGTCGCGCCACAGAGGTCGCCATCTTAAGTGCCAACTACATTGCGCGTCGCTTATTGGGCCATTATCCCGTGTTGTACAGCGGTCGCAACGGCCGTGTGGCGCACGAATGTATTC
The DNA here is from genome assembly GCA_947484295.1 of Alcaligenaceae bacterium. Taxonomy (GTDB): domain Bacteria; phylum Pseudomonadota; class Gammaproteobacteria; order Burkholderiales; family Burkholderiaceae_B; genus Zwartia. Next base: position 19,198 of record CANKOW010000019.1, read on the forward strand.
TCGACATGCACGATATCAAAGAAGCCTCTGGCATCTCAGCCGAAGACATTGCCAAGCGCTTGATGGATTACGGCTTTCATGCGCCAACCATGAGCTTCCCAGTTGCGGGTACGCTAATGGTCGAGCCTACCGAGTCTGAAGGCTTGGCTGAGCTTGATCGTTTTATTGACGCCATGATTGCCATCCGCCAAGAAATTGCTCAAATCGAGCGAGGCGAGCGTGACCGCAGCGACAACGTGCTCAAGAACGCACCACACACGGCGCAAATGCTGCTTGCAGAAGAGTGGCACCACGACTATCCGCGTCAACAAGCGGCCTATCCTGTCGCGAGCCTGCGTGACAATAAGTATTGGCCCGCGGTGGGTCGTGTCGACAATGCGTGGGGTGATCGCAACTTAGTGTGTGCGTGCTTGCCAACCGAGGCGTACGCATAGTCATGCTTGGGTAGTGCTGTGAAGGCGGAGTTGTCACTAAAAGAGCACGGCTGTGAAGCCGCGAGCCGATGATTGTTTAGGCGATCGTCGGCTCAGTTTTTTTCAAAGTCAGAATTAATTGTTGCCGCAGAGAAGAACAAACACAGAGCTTCTTGAACGAGGCGGTTAGTTTGACCGCGCAAGTTCTTTAGAAAAATCTCGTACGATTTTAAAGAAGGTATTGACCATACCTTCGACGGCATCGCGCCCAATGCCTCCGTACGCACTGATATCCATTTCGATCACAGCTTCTTTCTTATCGTTCACGTAGGCGCGCGCCCAGCGATTGCGCAAGTTCCAGTCGTTAGCCACTTTAAGGGCCACAGGTTTGTTCGGAGAGTAAGTCGCGCGCAACAACACGTCTTCGCAGCTTGGGTCGCTGCCGCAGCCAACAAACAACATATCGATTTTGGCGGCTCCTGAGTCTCCGGGCGACACCTTGAGTAAGGGATCGCCCTGCTCGTCTTTGATCTCTTCAAAAGAGAAGTCGGCAGCCGTCAAAATGCTAGCCAGAACGGAGGGGTCGAGATGCCTAATTGCTGCTGCCTCGTCGCGACCATCTGAACTTGCGACAGGCTCTGTCGCGAGCCAGCCGGCCGGTACGAGTGAAGCGGCTAGCGTAAGCAGAGCCTCGGGGGGAACAGGTTGCCCGTTAACTTTCAAGACGTTGTCCTTAAAGCTCAGTTGAGTGACGAGGCGATCGCCCTTGAGTGTGCCCAGTTTTAATTTGGCAGCAACGTCAAGCGCAGCAGTGATGTCTTTTTCGGCGGTGCTTTTAGCCTGTGCTGGATTGATACCACTTGTTTCAAGACCCGTGGCCAGCACGCCAACAGCCATCGCGCGCGAGAAAGCAATCGTGGCATCGATCGCTTGAATCGGATTGCCGTTTAAGCCTATGCCGTTGCTGCGCAACTCAACTGGGGCAAGTACTGTGCTTAAGGTGATTGAGCTTTGCCCCTGGGCGGTCTGCCACACTAACGGATCGAGTCTAAGCGAGGGGTTATTTTTGACGAGCGTTTGCACGTATCCCCAAAACTGTTTCAGGTCTGCTGCCGTCATCAGGTCGGCCTCGGGCTCGTTGTTCAGTGAGCGCGTCAGAATCGTGGTGTACAGATCGGCAAGTGACTTGACGGTGTTGCTGTTGAGTTTGTCGTAAGAGGCCGTGAGTTGAAGCGTACCCCAGTCTTTTTTATCGACCGTTAAACGCTCGATATCGTAGTGAGACTGCCCGCTTAATAGGCCGTCTTTCTCACTCAAAATTAAACGCGTATTGATTTTTTTAGCTGTGACGGTCGGAAAATTTAACGAGGTCAGCGTGAGTTCGCCGATGTCTGCGCCGCTCAGGCCGATATTCAAGTCTGACTGTCCTGGATGGGTATCGGTGTGCAGGCGGCTTGACTTGATCTCGAGCGTGATTTTGCCATCGGTAATATTGAGCGCCTCGACTTTGAGCTCACCCTTGGTATGACTAAAAGCGGGGCCGAGTTCGGCGACCAAGGTGGCCCCAGCAAATCTTGAACGAACCGTGTCTTGAGTGTGGTCGACCGGGCGAATAATCCAGTCAAGTTTGGCCACACCTTTGGCGCTGAGTTGTGTGCGTCCCTCAATCAGCGACCGCCCACCCGTCGCTTTAAATAAGGCTTCGGTGAACGCTGTGGGTTCTAAAGTTGTGTGAATTGACGCAGACAACCAATCAAAGTTTTTGTGCCCGATTTGCGCGAAAGAGAGCGCGTCGTGCGCGATGTGGTTGACCAGTAAAACTTCGGGCTTCAACGTCGCGGTTTTAGCGGCAGGAAAACTTAGCACGTACGAGGCTTGACTTGTGAATACACCCCGTTCATACGTGCGCAGGGTGACGCGAGCGTGATCGGACCAGTTTTTTGCGATGTAAGTGTTGAGTGACTCGATCGCAGCGTTGGCTTCGGTTTGCACGCGCCCGCCGATATACCAGCTAGTGCCCGCATAAAGAGCAAAGAGCAGGGCGACTCCACTCAAGACCCCGAGAAGTTTTTTGTTCATCACTTAACCTTTAAATCGATGATACTCGACCAGATCGTAGGCAAGACCGTTTTCTGCTGGCTGAGGCAGGCGCGACGTTTCACGCCACACCGCCAGATCGAGCGGTTCAAATACAGCATCGCCTTCAATATCAGCCTGAACCTCAGTCGCAACGACACGATCAACGAGCGGCAAGGCTTGTTGGTAAATTTGCGCACCGCCGATGATAAACACTTGCTCGGCCTCTTTGACGGTTTCGAGCGCCTGCAGCAGGCTTGTAAAGCCTTCTGCACCGATGAACGCTTTGGTCGTGTCGCGGGTGATCACAAGATTGCGTCGCCCTGGCAACGGCCGGCCAAGTGAATCCCAGGTTTTGCGTCCCATCACAATCGGGCACCCTAGCGTCGTGCGCTTAAAGTGCGCTAAGTCGCCGGGCAACCTCCAGGGCAAGGTGTTATCCCGCCCAATGGTGCGGTTGCGAGCGTAGGCAACAATTAAATTCAACTGCATCAGCCAAGTCTCTTAAGCGAAATCAAACGGACAAAATCAGACGGCAACCGGTGCCTTGATGTGTGGATGGTGCTCGTAATTTTCGATCACAAAGTCTTCGTAGCGGTAATCGAACAAAGATTCTGGCTTGCGTTGCATACGGAGGGTTGGATAGGGATTGGGTGTACGCGAGAGTTGTAATTCAACCTGCTCGAAATGATTGCTGTAGATATGACAATCGCCACCGGTCCAAACAAAATCACCGACCTCGAGGTTGCACTGTTGTGCCACCATGTGCGTGAGCAAGGCGTAACTCGCAATGTTGAAAGGCACGCCTAAAAAAGTATCGGCGCTGCGCTGATAAAGCTGGCACGAAAGCTTGCCTTGTGCGACGTAAAACTGAAAGAAGGCGTGGCAAGGCGGTAACGCCATGTTTTTGATTTCGCCAACGTTCCAGGCCGAGACAATCAAACGACGTGAGTCGGGGGTCTTGCGAATTTGTTCAAGCACTTGACTAATCTGGTCGATATGCTGGCCATCAGGAGTTGGCCAAGAGCGCCATTGCACGCCGTAGACAGGGCCTAAGTCACCGTCGGGCCGAGCCCATTCGTCCCAAATACTGCAACCATTATCTTGCAACCATTTGACGTTTGAGTCGCCGCGCAAAAACCATAAGAGCTCAACAAAAATGCTGCGAGTATGCAGCTTTTTAGTCGTGATTAACGGAAACCCTTTCGACAGATCAAATCGCATCTGATAGCCAAAGACCGAGCGTGTGCCCGTGCCGGTTCGGTCGGTCTTGTTGACGCCCATCGTGTAGACGTGGCGCATGAAGGTTTCGTATTGATCCATGTGTATCAAGCCTATCTTTATGATTTTGCGGCTGGGGCGCCGCCCGTGTCGACGATCTCAGCCGCCCAAGTGATTGCGGCGGTGTGGGCCAGCATGGCTGAGGCTGAGCAGTATTTTTCGTGCGAGAGCGCGATGGCGCGCTCGACGGCTGCTCGAGGCAAGTTGTAGCCGGTGACCGTAAAGACAAAGTGGATTTTGGTAAACACTTTTGGGTCAACGTCGGCACGCTCTGCAATCAGCTTGACCGAGCAGCCAACGATCGCGTGGCGCCCGCGCTTCAGGATCAAGACCACGTCATAGGCCGTGCAGCCTCCTGTGCCCACCAGCAAGAGCTCCATCGGACGCGGGGCAAGGTTATGCCCCCCACCATCGGGTGCGCCGTCCATGGCCGCAATGTGCCCAGTGCCGGTCTGTGCGACGAACAGCATGCCGTCTGGGCCACCCCAGTCTATTTTGACTTCCATGTGTAATCCCCAACAATGAAGTAACAATAATAATCAAGTTTCAAGCAAAATCTTTGGCCAAGCTTTAAAATTGGGGTTAAAGCTTTTTCTTTGTCAGAGCAATACGAGAATATCTCTCAAGGTCAAGTATGGCAGCCCCCCAAGCGGTTTCAGTTGGTTCATCGCACTTCATCAGACGCCAGCATTGGCTCGATCCCTTCATCGCCGAAGTCGATGTCGCGCTGCAGGTGTTGGCGGGGCAGGCCGCGGCCGCACGGCCGAATCCGGCCGGGGTGACCAAGCTCGAGTCGACCGATAACTTCACCGCAGCTGAAAAAAAACACGCAGCGGGGTTAATGCGTGTGAACCACGTTGGTGAGGTCTGCGCGCAGGCCCTGTATCGTGGCCAGGCAGCTGCCAGCAAAGACGCCTCTGCCGCCGCACTGTTTTATAGCGCCGCAGCCGACGAAACGGATCACCTTGCCTGGTGCCAGCAACGCTTGCGCGAGCTCGACAGCCGCCCCAGCCTATTGAATCCTGTTTGGTATGCGGGCTCGTTTGCGCTGGGGGTTTTGGCGGCGCGTGCTGGCGTGGCCCGTAACTTGGGCTTTATGGCCGAAACCGAACGCCAGGTTGAAGCGCATCTCGAAGATCACCTTGAGCGCTTGCCCCCGAGCGATACGCGCTCACGAAAAATCGTCGAGCAAATGAAACAAGACGAAATCGGCCACCGCGTGACCGCTGAAAAGGCGGGGGCAGTGGGGATGCCTGCCCCTGTGAAGGGCGTGATGAGGCTGATGTCTAAGCTCATGACGGCGACGGCGTATCGGGTTTGACATCCTCCCCGCCCTAAAGGGCGAGGTTTTCCGTGCAAATTAGATAAAATATTGTTGCGATGCACAAAAACAACATAATTAATATTTAATTTTGTTTTCGTAGATTTTCTTGCATTGCACAAAAAAATGGATTACTATTCATTTATGGAAGTTGAGTCATAAGTGTGCTGACTGAAGCAGTTGTTATCAAGGATAGCATTCAGGCAGGGCACGCTGAGTGAGTCAGGCGTTTAACAAGTATGACTGCGCCAAAACTCGTTCCTCGATTTGCCACGATTGTCTCCTCCACCTACCTCCTTTGGTGGATTTAGGCCAAGACCGCAAGGTCTTGGCCTCTTTTTTGTCAAACGCGAAAGCACGTGAGATTTGGCCCCCAGCCGCCAGCCCACTTTTTGTCAGGGGCGCATTCTTTTTGTCGAGGGCTCGTTGCTTGCTTAGGGCCGCGGCCGCGCAACAAAATTTTGCTCAAGCCTTTAAACTCACACCCGTGCATTAAAAATAACCCGTTGGCTCGAGCGCCTGCAGGTAGTTTGGAGAAAACTTTGCTCATTCAGGACGTCAAACTTGCGGTGATCGGGCTGGGCTATGTGGGGTTGCCCCTTGCCGTCGAGTTCGCCAAAAAAAGGTCAGTGCTCGGCTTTGATATCAACCCAGCGCGTATCAAGGCCCTGCAGCATGGACATGACCACACCCTCGAGGTGGATGACGCCGAGCTTGCTAGTGCCAAAGGCCTGCGTTGCACGGCAGACCGCACTGAATTAAGCGCCGCAAATGTCTTTATCGTGACAGTGCCCACGCCGATCGACGAATATAAGCGCCCCGACCTGACCCCCTTGATCAAGGCGAGTGAAACAATCGGTGCGGTGCTAAAAAAAGGCGACATTGTTATTTACGAGTCGACCGTCTATCCGGGTGCCACCGAAGAAGATTGCGTGCCGGTGCTTGAACGCGTGTCGGGCTTAGTCTTTAACAAAGATTTCTTCGCCGGCTACAGCCCCGAGCGTATCAACCCCGGTGACAAAGAGCACCGCGTCAGTACGATTAAAAAAGTGAC
>CANKOW010000020.1 GCA_947484295.1 Alcaligenaceae bacterium
AAAATCCTGGGCTGACCTATTCGTCAAGTGGGCCACACACCCAACAACAAATCGGCGTCGAAGCGTTTGCGCGCTGCAAGGGCCTTGTGTTCAAGCATATGCCTACCAAGGGTGGCTCGACTGCTAACACAGCCTTGATGGGCAAACACGTGGATTTTGTTGCAGGCTCTGGGTCGCATATTCTCTTGGTCGAGCAAGGTCAGTTTCGTGAGTTAGTTACCTTTCACATTGATGCGCGCGACTCAAAGCGGCCAGATATTCCTGTGATGAAAGATATCGGCTGTCCGCCCACCAATCCAGCGAGCGGGATGATTGTGGTTGCACCTGCCGGTCTGCCCGATGCTGTGGCAGCTACCTTAGAAGCGGCACTCAAGCAGGTCACTGAATCACCTGAGTTCAAGCAACTTCTCATCAAATACAACTTGCCTTATGCCTACGAAGATGGTGCGACGGTCGCGAGCAAGCTTCCGGCTGAGATTGAATGGTACACAAAGTATTTTAAAGAGACGGGCCTGCTGAAATGAGTCAAAGAAACACCTTGCCCACACAGTGGGATGCGGTCGCAGATGTTGTGGTCGTCGGTTTTGGGGGAGCAGGTGCTGCCACAGCCATCACTGCAGTCGAGGCAGGCGCCTCGGTGATCTTGCTCGATAAAGCCCCCCTTGGGCAAGAAGGTGGCAACACTCGGGTGGCAGCACAAGGCTATCTGAATACCTCATCGACTGAAGCTGCCATCACATACTTCAATGCGTTGGCCGGCCCCTATAAAGTGCCCCAAGACATGGTTGCGGTTTGGGCCGATGAAATGGGCAAAAATAATGAGTGGCTCACCTCGATTGGCGGCGATCCACAAGAGCACCAGTTTCAACCAGCAGGGATTGAGTTTCCGGATCTGCCAGGCGCTGAGTGTGTGCATAAGTATCATCATGGTGACATTCTGGGCTATTCAAAGACTTGGGAGATGCTAGATCAAGCTGTGCGTGCACGACCGATTGAAATTCGTTCTGACTGCCCGGGTCAACGCTTGATACAAGATCCACTGACGCAAGAGATTGTGGGTGTGGTCGCGTTGCAAAACGGTAAGCCCATCAATATCAAAGCCAATAAGGCAGTCGTTCTAACTTGTGGTGGCTTTGAAAACAATCAAGAGATGATTCGCAACTATCTGAGTGGTCTACCTTACTGCTACACCTCAGGCAGTCCGTTTAACGAGGGCGACGGGATCCGCATGGCGATGGAGGTCGGTGCAGATTTGTGGCACATGAATAACTTTGCCGGCCCGTCGATGGCGCTCAAGGTACCCGAATACCCGACTACCTTCTCAATGATGGCGCTACATTTTTCGCACGAGCCTGCGGGTGGCTCGGTGGTGGTAGGCCCTGACGGCAAACGCTTTACCGATGAAAAATATAAAACTCGACACGGCAAGGTCGAACAGAATGGCAAGTGGCAAGCACTGCGTACGCCTTGCCCGATGCACATGATTTTTGATCAAACCATGCTCGATGGCGGCCCAATTTATGACGGAAAGCCGACGCATGGCTGGACGCAGATTATGAGTGGCTATGCTTGGAGCAAAGACAATCGGGCCGAGCTTGCTAAAGGCTGGATTAAATCTGCTCCGACTCTTGCAGCGCTCGCGACTTTGCTGAAGCTGCCTGCCGGCAGTTTGGACCAGACCGTGGCGCGCTGGAATGCACAGTGTGCTGCAGGATCGGATAGCGATTTTGGTCGCACTAAGATGCTTGCACCGTTCGACTCAGGTCCCTATTACGCCGTCGAACTGTCACCTTCAATGCTCAACACCCAAGGCGGGCCGCGTCGTAACAAACACGCGCAAATCGTGCGACCTGACGGTACTCCGATCCCGCGCTTGTACAGCGCAGGTGAAATGGGCTCGATGTACAGCTATCTGTATCAAGGTACCGGCAACATCGGCGAGTGCTTTGCGTTTGGACGAATCGCTGGGCGCAATGCTGTGGCTGAAAAGTCGCTTGCTTAATCTTTGCAGGCTCAATAAGAAAACGCCTCAAATTGAGGCGTTTTCTTACTTAAAATTTAATCACTTTTTATACTTGCCGCTCAACTGTGGAGTATGCACGCCTGGCAACTTCGCATCGGCGTGCTCGAGTCGTGTTTGACGACCCCAGGTGCGCTTTAAATCGTCGCGGATATTGAACGCTAAGCGCCCCAACCCCTCACACTCCAACTCGATCTTGTCACCGTCCATGAATGCATTCAGGCCACGATGATTAGTTCCAGTTGCCACAATATCGCCGGGGATGAGGGTGTGAATCGAACTCACCCACTCAATACAGCGCGGAATATTGTGCGCCATATCATCTGTGTTGAAATCCTGCATCAGTTTGCCATTGTTCCATAGGCGAATCTGCAATTTTTGCGGATTAGGAATCTCATCGGCTGTGACGATATAAGGCCCGATCGGTGCGAACGTGTCACGCGATTTCATTTGGAAAAATACGTTACCTTCTGGCCCCAAGCCACGCGCTGAGCCATCGATAAAGTTCACGTACCCAAAGACATAATTCATCGCATCTTTTGCCGCAACATTGGTGGCGCGCTTGCCAATGACTAAGGCGATCTCTGCCTCACCTTCAAACACACTGGCCGCAACATCAGGCAGCACCATCGTATCGCCATGACCAATAATCGCACCGGGCGCTTTTTGAAAAGCATTGATCGGCGCTGGCGCAATGCGGGTGCCGTCTTCCATGTAGTTAACGGCCATGCAATCAATATTGCCTGGCTTAGGTAAAGGTGGACGAATACGCACCGAACTCACTGGCACGCCCGTACCGTTGCGAACCGCCTCTTCAATCTTAGGCCGGTAGGCGTCAAAGCGCTCGATCAAACCATTGATCAAATCATGGGGGCTCAAATGTGGAATATCGGCAACTACAGCCGACACATCAACCACCTGGTCGCCTTTCAAGATGCCTAGTTTGAAATCATTAAAAAATAGAATCTTCATGTTGAAACGTCTCCGGGTTTAATTTTCGAATTTGATGTTGGCGTTTGAATCTGATGCCGATTTTCAAATCTGTTATCAGCTTTTCTTAGCGTGTTCAGGATTGCAGCAGGACTTGCCAAACCTCCTGTTAATAAATCAGCATACTGCTTTGGCGAAATGTGTGCCAATCATGGTTCCGCCTGTAGAGCGATCGTCACTCACCATTTGCTCACCTTGCGCGTCGATTGACGTTTGCGCCACCACTTGGGCGACCAGCCAAACACGTGTCCACATGGCGGATAGAAATGAGGTGCCTCGCATAGACCTTTATGCTAGGATTAATCCCATACAAATAGTGTTAAAAATAAGTGGTTTGAGACAAAGTTGCTTTGTGTTCGGAAGGGATCAAACGTTTGGCCAGTGCCGCACGATTGCCTAGAATTCCACAGAATCCATGCACGAAAAATGTGCGCTTGCAGCAAATGCAGCCTTGCTCGGTCACAGTAGGACCTTCACCCTGCCCTGAGTCACACTGGCCTGACGCCTAGACTTTGGCGCACTTAGCTTAAATGCGCGCACTGCAGTGCGTCGTGTATTTGGAGAATAGAGAGATGGATTTCGGCCATACCCCAAAACAAACACAGTTGCGCGACGACGTTTTGGATTTTATTCGAACGCAAATGACGCCTGAGGTGTATGCAGAACTTGATGCAACCGAAGAGGCCCACGAAGCCGGTAAAGGCGAGCGTCTGTCTAATAAGCGCGGCCCTTTAGTCACCGCGTTGTACCAAAAGATCGACGACCGCGGCTGGCTTGGTTATAGCTATCCTAAACAGTACGGTGGCGCCGACGGCGATCGCGTCAGCCAAAATATTATCGAAGAAGAGTTTCAACGAGCGGGCTTACCGATCAGCTTAGTCGGCAGCGGCGCACCCGCCATTATGGCAGTGGGTACCGAACAGCAGAAGCAATACTACCTGCCAAAGCTGATCAAGATGGAATTCTCTTTCGCCCTTGGCTTTACCGAGCCACATGCGGGCGCTGACTTGGCAGCGCTGCGCTGCCGCGCCATCCGAGACGGCGATCACTTCGTGATCAACGGGCAGAAAATGTACACAACGTCTGCGCACCATGCCACGCACATGTATCTGATGGCACGCACGGATCCCGAAGCAAGTCGCCATGACGGTATTTCGATTTTTCTATTTCCGATGGATACGCCGGGCCTCACGGTGCGCCCACTTTGGACGATTCAAAACAATCCGCGTGCGCCGCGCGGCACCACTTACGGTGATGCGCGCACCAACGAAGTCTTTTTTGAAAATGTTCGCATTCACGAGTCATGCTTGTTAGGTCGCGAGAATCAAGGCTGGCGTGTCGGCTCGATGGGCCTGAACCTTGACCGTGTTGGCGCCGCCCGCTATTTACGCTCGGTGCGCCGCGATGAAGATATCGTGAATTGGGTCAAAGCCAATGACTTTGGCGGCTATGCGCCCAAAGACAATCCAGCCATTCGTGACAAGATTGCCGAGCTATGGATTGAGGCGCAAGTTTGTCGTTTGATGACCATGCGCAGCATGTCAATTGTTGAACGTGGTGGCAACTTTACCTATGAAGGCTCGGCTGAAAAAGTCTGGTCGCCAGAACATGGCGTCAGAACCACCGAAGCCATCACGCAAATGCTGGGGTCCTACGGCACCTTGCTCAATGGTTCGCCGCACGCAGTTGAAAAAGGCGTGTTCGCACACAATACGATGGGCGCTTTTCAGTCGGGCATCAATCACGGCAGCGTGCAGATCATGCGTGATCAAGTCGCAAAGCGTGGGCTCGAGATGCCGTCGATGCGTCGCGCTAAAGCACCCGCTAAATAGCCTGAGGCCTTGGCACAAAATCATTCAACGCGGCAGTTATTGCAGAATACATAGGAAATAAGATGGACGTGCTTTTAAACGATGAAGAACAGTTAGTGGCGTCAAGCGCACGCGAGTTTCTTGAAGGAGAATGCTCGACCACCTTGGTGCGTCAAATGGAAGAAGACCCAATCGGACATCCACCTGAGCTTTGGGCAAAATGCACAGAGATGGGTTGGACGGGCATGTGCTTGAGCGAAGAGTACGGTGGCCAGGCGCTTCCGCTCACCTATCTTGGCTTAGTCATGCAAGAAGTCGGGCGCGCGATGGCGCCTATTCCGTTGCATAGCACTGCGGTCACTTCGCTCGCAATCCAGAAGGCTGGCACCCAGGCGCAACGCCAAAGCGTTTTGCCTGGTGTCTGTGAGGGCAAAACAATTTTGACTTGGGCCTTCTCTGAGCAAGATCCACGGTTTTTGCCTGAAACGGTCAAAACGACTGCCGTGGCGGATGGCGATCACTTTGTGATTACCGGCAAAAAACTATTCGTTGATAACTTTGCCGCGTCAAATCAAATTTTGGTGGCCTGCCGCACCGCACCGGCCTCTGCAAGCAATGCGGGGCTCTCCTTGTTTTTGATTGACTCAAATGCCGCGGGGATCTCTCATGCCCGCCTGCGCACCTTGGCAAAGGATCAACAGTGCGAGGTCATCTTAGAGCAAGTGCGCGTACCAAAAGAAAATATGTTGGGCAGCCTGAATCAAGGCTGGCCCATCATGCAAGACCTGCTTGATCTTGCCACCGTCTTGTTGTGCACCCAAATTCTAGGCGCCACACGTATCGATGCAGAGATGGCGATTGATCACTCAAAGTTTCGTGAAGCGTTTGGCCAGCCCATCGGTGCCTTTCAGTCGATTCAACATACGTGTGCCGACATGATTATCTCGATTGATGGTGGCGAGCTGTTGGCGTACGAGGCACTTTGGAAAATGGACAACGGTATGCCTGCGCAGGTTGAGGTGTCGCAAGCTAAAGCGTTTTGTAATGACAAGTGTCCTGCGGTCTGTCGCAACTCGCAATCCATTCACGGCGGCATTGGTTTCATGATGGAGTTTGATTTGCATCTTTGGCTGCGTCGTGTGACAGCGTGGTCGATGCGTTTGGGCACCAGTTACGAGCATCGTGAGCGCATTGCTCAGGCGTTATTGGATATGCCTGGACATGTCGTTTTAGGGCAACCAGTTCCGGTGGAGACCTGAAGGCTGCTTTCTTCATCGATTTTTTAAAAATTGATATTATTTTCGAGATAAGAGCTATGAAATGTCTAGTTTGCGGTAAAGCGATCGACCTCGAAGGGGCCGAATCCAAAACAGGTGAAACAGCTCACGGCGCCAAAGAAATTGATCCATCCAAAGGGACACGTCAGTTTCATGATGGTGACTGGTACTACTTCGACACGTTGAACTGTCGTAGCAAATTCACGATCAGCCCACAACGTTACTTAACACCAAAGGCTTAACACATGCATCCCTGCGCACGCTTTCTTACAACTCTGATCGTCTGCGCAGCGGCACTGAGCGCAGGGGTCTCTACAAGCTGGGCACAAAACTTTCCGAGTCGCCCCGTTAAGCTGGTGGTGCCTTACGTGCCTGGTGGTGGGGCTGATACCGTAGCACGCGTGATGGCCCTAGGCCTGACTGAAGAGCTTGGTCAACCCGTGTTGGTTGAGAACAAAGGCGGCGCCAATTCGATTATCGGCACCGAGTTTGTTGCCAATTCGCCTCCCGATGGCTACACGCTTCTCATCTGTACCACCGCGCACGCGATTAACCCCAGCCTTTACAAACTAAACTTCGACACCCTGAAGGCCTTCACTCACGTGACGATGCATTTAGGCGCCAGCTTATTACTCGTGGTTCATCCGTCTGTTCCTGCGACTAGCGTGAGCGAGCTCATCGCACTGGCCAAAGCACAACCTGGCAAACTCACGTTTGCCTCGTATGGCACAGGCAGCCCTGGTCACTTGTCCGGTGAGCTTTTCATGAAGCTGACAGGCACCGAGATGCTCCACATCCCCTACAAAGGCAGCTCACCGTCGATCGCCGATGTCGTAGCGGGTCGTGCCACCATGTCTTTTGCGGTGCTTGAGCCCGTCTTACCCTTTGTAAAATCTGGTCACGTCAGGGCGCTCGCTGTGGTGATGGCCGAACGCGCAACCCAGCTTCCTCAGATGCCTACGATTGGCGAGACGGTCAATGGTTTTGCCATCAGTGGCTTTAATGGCGTGTGTGCGCCCTCCGCTACACCCAAGCCTGTTATCGAGCGTCTAAACGCTGCCATCATTAAAGTGATGACCAACCCCGCTGTGCGAGATCGGTTGATCAAGAGTGGGTCCGACATTCTCGTACGTCCTCTGCCTACACCTGAGTTCGAAGTCTTTGTTCGGGGCGAAGTCGTGCGCTGGCAAAAAATTGTCCAAGACGCCGGTGTTAAAGTGAACTAGCCAACGGTCAGCATCGGTCAGACTTTTTAAGTGAACGCGTCAGCAGTCCGCAGCAATCATTCTTTTTAAGTGAATTACTCAGTAATCAGCATCAGTCATTCTTTTACTATCTTGGGAGATTAAAAATGTCCGCCCTTTCCGACTCACTTAAAAAATATATCGGAATGAAATCCACGACTGAAATGGCGTGTGATTCCGTTGAACGTGGTGCCGTGCGCCGTTACGCACAAGCCATCATGTACGAAGATCCGATCTTTGATAAACCTTGTGCCAACAACGCACGCTACGGCGGGCCTGTTGCACCCCCGCTCTACCCGACACACCTAGCGCGACGTGCTTTTGGCGTACCAGATCCTATTCAAGCTAACGCGCGCAACAGCGACTTTGATGGCATCGTGGCAGCGACCAGTTCAGGCGGCTTGCCCGCACTTGAACCTCTAAACGGCTACGCGCTACTCAATGGTGGCTCAGAGATTGAGTTCTTTCGCTACGCGCGTCATGGCGAAACCGTCAGCCAAACCTCGAGCTACGCAGACATCAGCGAGAAAGAGACCAGCAAAGGCCCAATCGTGTTGGTCGTCACAGAGACAGAGTTTCGCAATGGCGACGGTGAGTTGTTGATTCGCACCCGTCGCACACAAATCCGGAGAAAATAATATGGCGCTCGGTACCACTCCTAATTTTGAAGATGTCGCGATTGGCTCTGACATCCCCGGGCTTGAAAAGGGCCCCCTCACGACTGCGCACCTGATGCGTTGGTCTGCTGCCATGGAAAACTGGCACAAGATTCATTACGACAAGCCCTTTGCAATGGAGCACGACAAATTGCCGGGCCTACTGATTAACGGCTCACTCAAGCAACAATTCGTGATGCAAATGCTTGCTGACTGGGCTGGGCCAAACGGCTGGGCTTGGAAAGCCAGCTTTCAGTTTCGTGCAATGAACATCGTTGAGGAGGCGGTGCGCGTCTGGGGTCGTGTCATCGCCAAACGCGACGGCCCCGGTTACGGTTTGATTGATATCGAGCTTGGCATCCTCAACGATGCGGGCAAAGAGTCAACGCCTGGTACAGCAACCGTTGCGCTGCCTTATAAAAATGGTCAGCCTGTTCCTTATCCTTTTGTTCCACCCGCAGCCTAAGTAGGGTTCGTATGCAACATGCGTTACAGGGCGTACGCGTTCTGGATCTGAGTCACGGTATCGCTGGGCCCTTTGCGGCCCGGCTACTCGGCGACTATGGTGCAGACGTGATCAAAATCGAACAGCCTGGAAAGGGTGACTTTGCGCGCTATCTTGCGCCGTTGAAAACTGACGCTGCAGCTAGCGAGCAGAGTCTGTTGTTTCAATATTTGAATTGGAACAAGCGCAGCGTAGCGCTCGACTTGCGCTTAGCCTCAAGCCGACCCGTACTGCGAAAACTCATAGAGAACAGTGATATTGTGATCGAAAGCTTTAAGCCAGGCAGGCTTGAGAGCTGGGGCTATAGCGTTGATCAATTGCTTGAATGGAATCCTACTCTGGTCGTGACCTCGATCACGAATTTTGGTCAAACTGGTCCGTATGCGCACTACCGCGCCAGCGATCTCACCCTGCAAGCGATGAGCGGAATCATGGCCATCAGTGGTCAAGTCGATCGCGAACCACTGAAGCATGGCTTATCGCAATCCTTTTACTGTGCCGGCTTAACCGGCGCCTACGCGTCAACCATGGCGTATGCTGCGGCACAAGCCGATCAGTTTGGTGAACACGTTGACATATCGATTCATGAGTGCCTCGCCTCTGAGTTGGTGTTGAATCAGTCGTACTACGGCTTTTTAGGTGCTGTACAAGGCCGACGCGCTGTTGTGCAAGACCCCTTCGCAGGCGAACCGATTGCAGCACGCAAAGGTTTTCTGGCGTTTCAAACTGGTGGTGGCGCGCCCTTCGAAACACTGGCCGATTTGTTTGGTCGTCCTGAGTTTCGTGAAGCGAAATTCGCTAGCCCGCCTCAACGCGAGAAGCGCGTGCCCGAAGTGCGGGCACTCCTTGAAGAATGTGTACAAGATCGTGACGCGAAAGAAGTATTTTTAGCGGGTGCCTCAAAAAGAATATTGATTGGTATGGTGCAAAGCGCAGACGACTTACTCAACTGCGAACACCTTAATGAGCGCCAAGCTTTTGCTGAAGTTGCGCACCCTGCGACCAACACACACTTACAGTTTCCGGTAGAACTGACTAAGCTATCTGTCACCCCAACAAAGGTGCGTCGTCGCTCGCCCATGCTAGATGAGCATCGTCATGAAATTCTGGTCACGCAGCTTGGCTTAAGCAGCGACGAGCTCGTCCGCCTTGATGTTGCGAAAGTGACGGGGCACTGATCATGGAAAAGAAAAAGAAACTTCCACTAGACGGTGTGCGCGTCCTTGATTTGTCGTATGTCTTTGCCGTGCCGTATATGGCTGGGCTCTTAAGTGACTTAGGTGCCGAGGTTATCAAGATTGAAGCACCACACAAACTGGATCAAACGCGTGGTCGCGCTTTTGGGCCCTACCTCGATAACGATCCCGCTCAAGATCCCTGGAATCGCTCGGGTATTTTTTATGTCGTCAATCGCGGTAAGCGCTCTTTAGCACTTGATTTAGGCCAAGAAAAAGGCCAAGAGATCTTTCGCAACTTAGTACGTAAAAGCGATATCGTTCTTGAGAACTACACCCCACGTGTGATGCGCAAGTGGGGCTTGAATTATGACGAACTCAAAAAGATTAAGCCCTCGCTCATTATGTTGTCGAACACCGGCTATGGCTCAAGCGGGCCTTGGTCGGCGTTTCCCAGTCAAGGCACCACGCTTGAAGCGACGATGGGTGTGACCTTCTACACCGGCTATGAAGGCGACAAGCCTTGGAAAGTCGGTCAATCTTATCCAGACTTTATCGCCTGCTGGGCAGGTATGAACGCGCTGTGGGCTGCGATCGTGCACATGCGCAAGACCGGTGAAGGTCAATGGATCGACTGTGGCATGTATCAACTCGGGCTCTCACTCATCCCAGAAGCTCTGATTCAAAAGCAACTCGACGGCACTGACCGACCTCGCATCGGCAACGAAGATCTTGAGCATGTGCCCAGCAATTTATATCGTGTCAGTGGCAATGATCAATGGATTGCACTCACCGTTGACTCGGATGAGCGTTGGACCAAGCTCGCAGCGCTCATGGGTCAACCTGCCCTAGCGCAAGATAAGCGTTACGCGACTGCTGCAGCTCGCCGCGAGCACCGCGTCGAGGTCAACACGTTGGTGTCGGCTTGGACTGCGCCGCTAGAGGCCACTGCGTTAACACGCTTGCTGCAAGCACAAGATATTGCAAGTGGCCCAGTACTCAACAGTAAAGACCTTTTCATTAACGAACACTTACAACACCGCGGTTTTTATGAGCACGTCGAACACCCAGCGCCGATTGGCCCGCGTCCGATTATCGGTCGCCCCTACAGGCTACGCTTTCGTGACGCGCACATTAAAAAGCCAGGGCCACGCTTTGGCGAGGATAACGATGCGATCTTGCGTGACGTACTAGGTATGACGCCAGAACAGATTGCCGATATCAAAGCCAATAAAGTGGTGTGTGACCTGCCAACTAATCCAGGCATATCGGGCACGATGGATACTGACATGATGTTGCGCTTAGGTACGCTTTCAGCAGTAGACAAAAACTATCGCAGCATAATGGGTGTAGATCTTTAAAGGGGTTGCCATGCGACTATATTCTTGCTCGACTTTTGCTGGGCTTGTACGCTTGATATTCACTGCTGCGGTGTGCATTTTACCTACCACCACAGTCGCTCAGTCTTATCCTAACCGCCCCATCACCTTTGTCGTTCCGTACGGGCCGGCCGGTTCAACCGACCCTATTTCACGGCAATTTGCGACACAACTTGAAAAAATTTTAGGCGTTGAAGTCAACGTCGAAAATAAGCCAGGTGGCTCGGGTACGATTGGCTTTGGCATCATCGCGCGAGCCAAGCCAGACGGCTACACCATTGGCTTAGGTACGAATAGTATTTTGGCCTACCAGCCGCTAGTCAATCAAAGCCTGACGTTCAAGACTCCCGACGCGTATCAACCGATCGCCAAGCTTGGTGAAATGCCCGTGATCTTAGTCGTACGTGCGGATGCCCCTTGGAAGACTTTTGAAGAGTTTGTGGTGCATGTTAAAAATAATCCAAACAAAGTACGCGCCTCGGTATCAGGCTTGCGCACCGTTCCAGATTTAGTCGCTCAAGAATTCAACAAAAATAGTAACCTGAAACTGCGTACGATCCCATTTACCGGTGGTAGCGGTGAGGCCTTGTTGGCGCTCTTGGGCAATCGGGTTGAGGCCACGCTTTTTACCGGTGCAGTGGGCATCCCAGGTCAGGTTCAAGCGGGCAAAGTCAGAGTCTTGGCTGTGTTTAAAAAAGGCGTCTACGACCCTGTGCCAGAAGCCGTTTCAACGATTGATGCAGGCTACAAGACAACCTTATCTGCCCAGTTTTATGTCATGGCGCCTAAAGGCTTGCCTAAAGAGGTACTCGACAAACTGGTGAGCGCCTCTCAGCAAATCATCAATAGCCCTGAATACGCGAAGTTTGCCACAGAAGGTTATGCGCTCGACCCCAGAAGCCCAGCAGAGCTTAGTGCAGAGATCATTCGAGATACTGAAACCTTTATCGAGCTGTTGAAATTGCTCGATCAAAAATCTTAAGACCCTTCAATATGACGAGTCGCTCAATTTCAAAGCGTATCGCCTACCTGTCAACTGGCGGCTTGGGTCTTTTGCTTTCAGCCTGTTACCTTGCGCTGGCTAGTCGATTGCCATTCGGTGAGATGGACGCGCCCGGCGCAGGATTGTTTCCCGTGCTCGTCGGAGGCATTCTGGGCTTTGCCAGTGTGGCGACCATTTGGGAAGGCTGGAAAGCTGCACGCACCGAAGGCATTGATATACCCGTGGGGCAAGATCGCCTACGTTTATTTAAACTCATTGCTTTGCTCGCGCTTTACTTCACGACAATGCCTTGGTTGGGCTATTCACTCAGCAGTTGGGCCTTTGCGACGCTTTTGATGCGCTTACTGTCGACCTTGTCGTTGCTGCGCTGCGCCGCCTACGCGGCACTTATGACTGGCGTGATCTATGTTTGCTTTATCTATTTTCTAAAAGTTCCAATGCCCACTTTTGCACTCACATTTTAAAATAATAGGCCACGCTCGCCATGGATGCACTTGACGGAATTCTTTACGGACTGAGTGTCGCGTTTACCTTCAATAATTTGCTTGCTGCCTTAGTCGGAGCCCTTGCAGGGACCTTGATCGGGGTACTGCCTGGCTTAGGACCGACCGCCGGCATTGCCATGATTTTGCCGTTGAGCTATTCGCTCGATCCAACGAGCGGTCTGATTATGATGGCCGGAATGTTTTATGGCGCTATGTATGGTGGTTCGACCACCGCCATCTTAGTGAACATGCCTGGCGAATCCGCCTCTGTCATCACCTGTCTTGATGGTTACAAGCTCACCAAAAAAGGCCGAGCCGGCGCCGTGTTAACGATCGTAGCAGCCGGGTCGTTTGTCGGTGGCGTCATCTCGGTGATAGGCGTGATGCTGTTTGCACCTGCCTTAGCTGAGGTCGGCCTACTGTTTGGGCCGGCAGAATTTTTTGCGCTCACCGCAGGTGGGTTGCTGCTATTTTCAAGAATCTCAGGTGGCTCACTCGCCGCCGGCATTTTTCCGATGGCGATTGGTCTGATGCTTAGCACCGTTGGGCAAGAGGCGGTGACGGGTCAAGATCGCTTTACCTTTGGCATCGCTGATTTAACACTCGGCGTTGAGTTGGTCGCCTTGGTCGTGGGGCTCTACGGTATTGCCGAAATCATGAGTGTGGTCGAGACCCTACAAAAACAGGTCAAGCCGTTACCTGTGAAACTGCGTGAGATGTTTCCCTCGCGGCAAGAGTGGCGTCGTTCAGTCGCGCCGTATGGACGAGGCACCATTTTGGGATTTATCTTTGGCCTGCTACCGGGGCCGTCTGCCACACTGGCCAGCTTTGCCGCGTATCGACTTGAGAAAAGTGTTTCAAAATACAAACACGAGCTTGGCGAAGGTGCGATCGAAGGTGTGGCTGGACCTGAGACTGCCAATAACGCAGCGGCTACCTCGTCGATGGTGCCATTACTGGCCCTCGGGATTCCGTTTGGTTCGGTCACTGCCTTGATGCTTGCTGCCATGATGGTGCACGGCGTGCAACCCGGCCCGATGATGATGACGGCTCACCCTCAAGTGTTTTGGGGTGTGATCGCTTCGATGCTTGTGGGTAATGTGATGCTCGTCATTTTAAATGTGCCCTTGGTCAGCGTGTGGGTGAGTTTGCTTCGTGTGCCAAACCACATTTTCTTACCGATTATTTTGATGATGGCTGCGATCGGCTGTTACAGCGTACGTAACAGTATGCTTGACGTAGGCATGTTACTTGTCGTGTCTCTTATCGGCTACACCCTGCGCAAGCTTGAGTTTCAATTAGCGCCGATGGTGGTCGGCCTGGTACTGGGGCCTTTGATCGAGAAGCATATGCGCGAAGGGCTCTTTATGAGCCTGGGCGAAGTCTCAGTCTTCTATACCAGCCCCATCGCGATTGTCATTTGGCTCTTAGTGATCGTCGTCCTAATGCTTGAGCCGCTGCGCGGACTGGCAGCTCGAATGCTGGGCATCAAAGTCAAAAAAATTATTCCTGAGAGCTCTGAATGAAAAACATCCTCGAACCTGTTCGTTTTCGTAATGGTGTTTGGGCGCCAAACCGATTAGCGCTCGCCGCACTGACCAACTCACAGAGCCACGCTGACGGCACCCTTAGCAATGAAGAGTTGCACTGGTTAAACCTTCGGGCCGAAGGTGGCTTTGGAATCATCACGTCGTGCGCAGCGCACGTTTCAAAGCTAGGTCAAGGCTGGCCCGGTGCGCTTGGAATTTCTGATGATGCGCAACTGCCCGGCTTAACGCGGCTTGCCGATGCAATGCATCAACGCAAGAGTCTAGCGTTGATGCAAATCTTTCATGGCGGCCTGCGCGCCGATCAAACTGTTTGTGGGGGGCAGCCGATTAGCGCAAATGATGGTGGTCCGACTGGGTCCAGAGCTGCTACTGAGCAAGATCTTGAACAAGTGATCGAAGACTTTGCACAAGCGGCTGTACGCGCACATGGGGCCAAGATGGACGGCATTGAAATTCATGGCGCGCACGGCTATCTGTTTACACAGTTTTTAAGTTCTACCGAAAATCACCGTACGGATCAATGGGGTGGCGCGTACGAAAATCGTGCACGACTCTTACGTAGAACAATGCAAGCGGTACGTGCCCGAGTACCTAAGGACTTTATCGTGGGCGTGAGGATTTCACCCGAAGACGGCGGCAACGCGCGCGGCATTGATTTGGACGAAAGCCTACAACTCGCAAAATGGCTCGCCGATGATGGTATTGATTTTTTACATATGTCTTTGTGGGACGCCTTTAAACCGTCGATCAAACGACCTACTGAGCACCCACTAGATATTTTTAAGCGCGTGATACCTGCCGATCTGCCAATATTTGCCGCAGGCCATATCTGGGATCGCAACGATGCTCAAAAAGTATTAGATCATGGCGCCGATGTCATTGCCTTAGGTCGCTCTGCAATTTTGAATCCTAATTGGCCCAAAGATATCGCCGACCCAGCTTGGCAACCCAAACGCTTACCCACGACACCAGAGCATTTGTCAAGCGTGGGTTTGCAGCCTGTGTTTATCAATCGGTTACGAGTACGGCCAGGGTTTTTTGTTGATTGATGCGTCACATTGCGCTGAGTAACGCCTAACTCTGACAGCGCGCCTTTGACAGAACGTTCTAGCGACTCGCAAATCACCGCGTAGCGCCGTAGGAATCCCCGCCCTTCAGGACGGGGATGATGTCAAGTCGACTGACCAACTTTGGGCACTTTTACCCAACCTGGGTCTAACCCGATCGTACCTTGCGCTGCAAGTGCCTTAATCTGTTCGTCACTGAAGCCCGCCGCCGCCATCACTTCAGCCGTGTGCTGCCCTAAGCGTGGTGGCGGCAAGCGAATTTCACCTAGCGAGTCACTGAATTTGATTGGCAAACCCGCCATTGCAATTTTGCCCAGTCCTTCAAGATCCATCTCGTGCACCATGTCGCGCGCAAGCACCTGCGGCTGCACCACAACTTTATCAATCGTGTTGACGGGCGAACAGGGCACATCTTGCTCGAGCAAGCGTGCCTGCCAATGCGCGAGAGGTTGCGTGATGATGATGTCACCAATCATTTGAATCAACATAAAGCGGTTCAACGAGCGCATCTCAGGATTCACAAATCTTGGATCATCGACCCACTCAGGTCTTTCAAGTACGGTGCATAAGCCTTTCCACATCCGTTGATTAAACGAAGAGATCACCAGCCACTGATCGCTAGCCTGATACGCACGATACGTCGGGCTGCCGAGCGAGCCACTACCACTCGGACCCGGTACTTCACCACTTGAAAAATAGCGTGTGAAGAACTGTGCCAACATCGACATATGACCTTCAAGCAAAGAGGTGTCAACGCGCTGACCGCGACCGGTGCGATGGCGAGTTTCAAGTGCCATCATGATGCCAATCGTGCCAAACATCCCTGCCCCAACGTCGGCCACTGACATACCCATCTTGGCGGGGCCGCCCTCTGGATCACCGGTAATACTCATTGAACCTGCATACGCTTGCATGAACAGATCGTTCGCTGGCTCTCGACTTAAGGGACCGGTAGCACCAAAGCCACTGATGGCACAGTAAACGAGACGAGGGTTCACCTTCGACAAACTTTCGTAATCGAGCCCTAAGCGATCTAGCGCGCCCATGCGGTAGTTATGCACAAAGACATCGGCCTCTTCGATCAGCTTACGCGCAATCGCTACACCTTCAGGGGTTTTTAAGTCAATCGCCATGCCACGCTTATTACGGTTTGCAGCGGCGTAGTAGTAGCTCATCGAGTCGTGAAAGTAAGGCGCCCAGACGCGGCTATCGTCGCCCGTGACGGTACGTTCAATCTTGACAACATCTGCACCGTAGTCACCCAACAGCATGCCACAAAACGGGCCTGCCATCGCAACGCTAATTTCAACTACTTTAATACCGGCTAAGGGTGCTGTCATAAACATCTCTTTAATGATCGATTACGAAGGCAAGGACTCAAACGTGAGGCGCGTCAATCCCTTTCAGCCAAGTCGAACTGCGCTCGCCAAAACCAACATCGGCCCGCTTCTCAAGCCAATAAGCATAACTATCGGGCACGGTTGCAAACGGATTGTCTTGACCGAGTTTGCTGGCGGCGTCTAACGCCCAATTTGGGTTGTGTAACATCTCACGCCCGATCGCAACAATATCGGCCTGGCCTTTTTGCAAAATGCTTTCTGCTTGGTCTGCATGAATAATTAAACCAACCGCCATCGTCATAATGTCAGCGCCATGACGGATTTTTTCGGAGTATGGCACTTGGTAACCGTACGAAGGTTTAATTGGTGCAAGCACAGCTGATTTTTCTGACATGCCACCACTGCTGCAGTCGAATACGTCTACGCCTTTAGCCTTTAAGACTTTGGCAAGGTTGATGCTGTCTTCAATCGTCCAGCCCACCTCGTCGACGGCAGAGGTTCGATAGAACAGGGGCTTATTGTGTGGCCACGATTGACGAACACGCTCGACCACCTCAATCGCGAAACGCATCCGTTTTTCAGGCGTACCGCCGTACTCATCCGTGCGCAGATTGGTGGTGGCCGATAAAAATTGATGCGTCAGATAGCCATGTGCGCCATGCAACTCTAGGATGTCAAAGCCGGCTCGATCAGCCCGCTCTGCCGCTTTGCCCCAGCGCTCAATTTGCTCTTGAATATCTTTGATCGTCATCGCTCTTGGCAGTGCGGCTTTGGGATGTAGGCTGAAGGCGCTTGGTCCAATCAGCTCCCAGTCTTCGCCATGATCCACACCCTTCTGGCTTGCATCAAGTGGAGCACGTCCTTTCCAGGGCACTGAATTACGCGCCTTGATTCCAGAGTGACCTAATTGGATACCCACCGTTGCGCCATACGATTTTACAAACGCGGTAATACGCTGCAACTGTGGAATGAACTCATCTTTCCATAAGCCTAAGTCTGCGGGTGTTGTACAGCCACGTGGATCAACCTTCGTAGACTCGACCATCACCAGGCCCACGCCGCCTACGGCGTATTTGGCGTAGTGCGCAAAGTGCCAATCACTGGCGTGACCATTGACCGCAGAGTAGGTCAGCATCGGGGATAAGGCAATACGATTGCGAATGACCACGTCTCGAATCTGAAGCGGTGAAAATAATTTGCTTTGCATGTTGCTCTCTTTGATGAACTAGTCTGGCTGACCTGATGGACTGGTCTAGCTTGATTGATGAGCGGGGCTTGTTTGATGAGTCTATTCGTCTGGCTTGACGAATGGACCGGTCTAGCTTGCTCGGTCAACTAGTCTGGCTTGATGTTGCCCGCTTTAATCACCTCTGTCCATTTTGCTGAATCGCTTTTAATCACTTCAGCAAATTGTTGGGTTGTTTGTATGAGCGGTTGTGCGCCAAGCTTAGCCAACTTTGCAATGACTTCTGGGTCTGCCAGCGAATTGCGTACCGCCAGGTTCAATTTTTCAACGATTGGCTGAGGGATACCTTTAACACCAATCAGACCGTACCACAGTGAGATACTGAAATCGGGCAGGCCAGTCTCGGCCACGGTTGGGATATCTGGCATCAGTGGCGAACGCTTGGGTAAGGCAATTGCCAACACCTTCAGACGACCCGAGTTCATCTGCGGCAATACTTCAGGCGTATTGTTAAACATCAGTTGCACTTGAGCACCCATCAGACCCACCATCGCCTGCGAGCCACCCTTGTAAGGGACGTGCACAATTGATACGCCGGCCATTTGTTTGAATAACTCCATTGCCAAATGATTCGACACACCGTTGCCCGACGAGGCATAGGTGATCCCATCAGGTTTGGCCTTTGCCTGAGCGATTAAATCTTTGACTGACTCAACCTTAAAAGAGGGATGAACAATCAACAGATTGGGCACCTCGGCAAAGTTCGCGATCCCGACGAGATCCTTCAGTGGATCGTATTTGATATTTTTGATTAAAGACTGATTCACAGTCACGATGCCTGAGTACACCATCAACAAGGTATAACCATCTGCGGGTGCCTGCATCAGGTTCTCAACTGCAATCATGCCGCTCGCACCACCTTTATGATCAAAGACAATGGGTTGACCGAACTGCTTGACCAAATGATCGGCCATCACACGCGCCAAAATGTCGGTGCCACCACCTGGGGGTGCTGGTATCAATAGCCGGATGGGCTTAGTCGGATAGTCTTGCGCAAAGCCGCTTGCCGATAAAGCGAGTAACCCTGCTAGCAAAAGCGTACGAACACTACGGCCCGTTATCTTGATCATCGTTGCCCTCCTTGGCGTTGATGGTTGGTGACAGACCTCCGCTCTTGGGCGGCTTGAGTCTGCTTGAGTTTCAAAAACTATACTCTACATAAGAACCTACGGATAGCGGTGATGCATCAGCCGGCAGCCAGTGCCTCTACCGACTAAAGCTCGGCGCGATACCGTGCCAACATCTCTTCTTGCGTTTCTGATGGCGTCGTCATTTTTGCCTGCTCGTTAATCATCTCGCCCATGCTGGGCATCGACGAGCGCGCCATATGGCTTTGTTTATCCCAAAGCTTTGAACGCATAAAGGCTTTTGCGCAGTGCAGGTAGGCTTGAGCCACAGTAACCTTGATCACCAACTTTGGTGTACGCACCTCAGTCGTGCAAAGCGCAAGATCTGCAGCATCGTCTGACAAACAAGCCGTGCCATTCACGCGCAAGGTCTCGTCCATACCGGGGATCAAGAACAGCATCCCCACCTTGCCGGTGTGAATAATATTTTCAAGCGTATCTAAACGGTTATTGCCAGGTGAATCGGGTATCAGCAGCGTGTGTGCATCCACGCTTTTGACAAAGCCAGGTGCCCCGCCGCGCGGCGAGGCGTCGAGCATTTGATCCAGACCGATACTTGAGAGCACCACAAAAGGCGAGAGCTCGATAAAGCGCTGACAATGCACGTCAAGTGCTGACAACTGTTTTTTAACAGCCCGCTCTTTTGCTGGCGCATACAAGCTGCGCAACTGCTCGATGGTCTGGATCATCAATGGCTCAATTACATCGTGACAACAATTTTGCCGAAATGCTGATTTGCACGCATGCGCGCAAAGGCATCGGCAAGTTTGTCAAAGCTATAGCTGCTGTCGATTGGCAACGCGAGTTTGCCTGACTTTAAATGACCAGCCAAGTCTGCCATCGCAAGCCTGGTGATCTCGCGTACTTCGTCTACGCTACGGGTACGAAAGGTCACACCGGTGTACTTGATACGCTTGAGTGCGTGCAAATCAAAATCAAATTCTGCAAAACGCCCAGCAAGGCGGCCGACGTTTACGATACGACCAAGAATCGCACAGGCCTCGATGTTAGGGGTGCCAAACTTGCCAGACAATTGGTCAATAATCAGATCAACACCCTTGCCGCCATTTGCTTCGGTAGCAAGCTTGGGCCACTGAGGGTCGCTGTTATCGATCGCAAAATCGGCGCCAAACTGTTTAAGTTGTGTGCGTCGCTCTGGGTTAGACGAGGTACCGATGACCGTCTTGGCACCCATCAATTTTGCAATCTGCATGGCCATCAAGCCCACGCCCGACGAAGCACCCTGAATCAACACCGTCTCGCCTTTACGCAATTCGCCTGCTGTGACCAAAGCGTTATGCATTGTTGTGACAGCGATGGGCAAGCTAGTCGCTTGCTCAAAGCTCATAGAGTCAGACGGGATCGGTATCGCACGCGCAAAGTCAGCCACTGCGAACTCAGCGTAACCGCCCGAGCCCGAACACATGACTCGGTCGCCGATTTTGAAGCCCTTAACGTTGGCACCTATCTCAGCCACCTCGCCAGCCCACTCCAAGCCAGGCACAGTGCCCGCACCACCTGTGCTGCCGTGCATTCCGCCACCAATCACACCAAGATCGGCGCGATTCAAGCCCGCCGCACGCACTCGCACCAAAACCTGATCGGCCGTTGGGACGGGCTTTGGCGCCTCGGTAATGTGAAATCCTTCATTGGTTAATACAGCTGCTTTCATGTTTAGTCTCCAGTGTCTATAAGATTTTTTACTTTAATCACACTTCGCGCTCATGCCACCATCGACAATGAGTTCGGTGCCGGTAATGAAACGTGCCTCATCCGAAGCTAAAAACAAGACGGCGTTGGCGGTGTCTCGACCATCGCCCATAAATGACATCGGGATGCGTGCCTGTCTGCGCTTTAACAAGCCCTCGGCATCGCCACCGGCCTGTGCACCGGCTAACACAGCTTCAACAAGCGGCGTATGCAGCAAACCGGGCAGCACTGAATTTACGCGGATGCCTTTTTTGGCATACTCAACAGCTACCACTCGGCCAAACTGTATGACGCCAGCCTTTGCTGCGGCGTAACCCACTTGAGGTGCACCCGAAAAGCGGATACCTGAGGTCGACGAAATGTTAACGATTGAGCCAGCACCTTTGGCTTCCATGATGGGCATCACATATTTGCACATCAAGAATACGGTCTTAAGATTGATGTCGATCTGAGAATCCCAGTTTTCTTCGCTCAGCTCAATGGGGCCACCGCGCACAGGACCACCCACGTTGTTGACCAAGATATCCACGGTGCCGTATTGCTTGAGGCACGCGGCAACCAACCCTTGAATCGCCTTGCTATCGGTGACATCGCAGGTATAGGGCGTGACGTCGCCGTTAAACTCTTTGATCAAAGCCAGCGTGTCGGTCATCGCGGCCATATCTTTATCGACTGCGAAAACGCGCGCGCCTTCTTGCGCAAAGCGCATCGCAATCGCTCTGCCATTACCCCAGCCCGGACCCACACAACCGGCGCCCGTAATGATCGCGACTTTGTTAGCGAGCCTACCTTGTGATTGCGTCATACAATCTCTTTAAAAAGTTATTAAGGGGTGGTTGAAGTCAAACCGCCATCCACCACAATTGTTTGGCCAGTGATGTAGCGTGCTTCGTCACTTGCTAAGAACACAACGGTGTTTGCAACGTCCCAAGCGTCACCCATATAGCCCGCGGGCACCTGCTTGTGGCGATGTGCCACAAAGCCTTCAAAATCACCTTTTGCGTATTTGTCGGCTAAGCGCTTCACTAAAGGCGTGAACACTAAGCCAGGTGCGACACAGTTCAGACGCACACCACGGTCTGCATACAACACCCCTGTCGTTTTGGTCAGTTGCATCAGCGCGGCCTTACCTGCTGCATAGCCCACCTGTGGTTTACCCACGTAGCGCAAACCTGCCACAGAAGAAATGCTCACGATCGAGCCTTTACCTTGTGCCTCCATGATGGGCAGTACATATTTACACGCCAAGAACGCAGCCTTGACGTTGATATCCATCTGATCATCCCAGATCTGCTCGCTCAGGCTTACCGGATCACCGGGCTCAGAGCGACCAACATTGTTAATCAAAATATCGATGCGTCCGTACTGCGCCATGCAGGCGTCGACCAGTTTTTTAACCTCGTCGGCTTGCGTCGCATCAGCCGTGATCACGTGTGCAACACCACCCTCATCTTCAATAATTTTTTTTGTTTGCTGAGCCGCTTCGATATGAAGGTCAGAACCGAAGATGCTAGCGCCTTGCCTCGCCAATGCAACAGAAATCGCCTTGCCATTACCCCAGCCCTCGCCAAGCGTGCCGCAACCCGTCACCAAGGCAACTTTGCCATCTAATCTAAACACAGTGATTCCTTATTGATCTTGAAAGAGTTTTAGCAATATTACCTGCCCAACATCAGCGCGGCAAAAGCACGCTGCACGTCTGGGTGAGCCGTGTAGAAAACGGTCATGATTGGCCCAGTGCGTACAACCAAGCGCGGGGCGATTAGCCAACTCAATGCAGGCAAATAAATGAACTTTGCCTGCCGTATGTCGGCTATGTTCACTTGTTTTTTCCAAACCCACGTCTGTGTGATCACTCCGTTCTTGATCGAAGTGCGGCTTTTCAGGATCCAGTAATACACCACCAGAACAATCGCCAAGGCGGCACCCCACAACAATCCCGCCGAGAGCGAAAAAGACTGCCAATCCATCAGGCGTGAGGCCCGAGCTCCCCAGACAATCAGTGCGCCGACCAACACAGAGGCCAGTAACTTGATCAAAGCGGTGAAGGCTGGACCCTCTGCCTCAAGGGGTATAGCAACCAGCGCGTTTAAGTCGCTCGAGGGTGATATGGCACTGGCTTGGTTCGTCGAGCCTGCTTCGGAGCTGGCGACAGGCTGAGTCGTCGCATCGGTCATTTGTTTATTGTTTGCCTTTCATGAGACCACGCATCAGATCATTGACCGTATCTTGCTCGCTTTGCGCATCGTTCTGTTGCAAATCATTTTCAGGGATTTCGATACGAATCGTACTGAGGTCGACCTGCACAGGCTTATCCAAAAACACGGTGACCGTCTGCGGAAAAACAATCACAATCGCGACGAGAAACAGTTGCAAGCCAACCCAAGGAATCGCACCTAAATAGATGTCGCGTGAGAGCACCTTGCCTGGCAACGACCCCGCCTTGAACAGGCTATCTGCAGTACTACGCAAATAAAATAGTGCGAAGCCAAAAGGCGGGTGCATAAAGCTTGTTTGCATATTGACGCACAGCAGCACGCCAAACCAAATCATATCGATGCCAAGCTTATTAGCGACTGGCGCCAGCATGGGAAGAATAATAAAAGCGATTTCAAAGAAGTCTAAAAAGAAGGCCAAAAAGAAAACGAATACGTTCACGACGACCAAGAAACCGATCTGCCCACCCGGTAACCCAGACAGCAGGTGTTCGATCCAAAGGGCGCCATCGACCCCTTGAAATACCAACGAAAACACGCGCGAACCAATCAAG
Organism: Alcaligenaceae bacterium; assembly: GCA_947484295.1. Classification (GTDB taxonomy): domain Bacteria; phylum Pseudomonadota; class Gammaproteobacteria; order Burkholderiales; family Burkholderiaceae_B; genus Zwartia. The sequence continues at coordinate 23,356 of CANKOW010000020.1, forward strand.
ATAAAGACCACCATGGCCGTGATGCGCATGGTGCCTGTCATCCCGTCTCGAATAATTGACCAATTCAACCGACCGTGGACCGCCGCCAAGATGATGGCCCCCATTGCGCCCATTGCACCGGCCTCGGTCGGTGTTGCGATGGCATAACTCATCCCGGGCAAGCCCCCCATGCTGCCAAGCACGGCAAAAATCAAAAGCGCTGAAGGGATGATCCCTCGCAGGCATTTCTTCCAGAGCGTCCAACCGTGCAGCGTGCGGGCCGTCGCAGGCAGGCCGGGTACATGCCCAGGCGCTACCTTTGAAAGCACAAAGGTGTAAATCAGAAAGATCAACACTTGCAAAATCGAGGGGCCCCAGGCACCTTTGTACATGTCACCCACCGACCGCCCCAACTGATCGGCCATCACGACCAGTACCAACGAAGGTGGCACCAGTTGTGTAATCGTGCCCGAGGCTGCAAGCACCCCTGTGGCATAGCGCATGTTGTAGCCATACCGCATCATGACGGGCAGCGAAATCATCGCCATCGCGATCACTTGACCAGCGACCGTACCGGTAATCGCACCTAGGATGAAACCAACCAGAATGACTGAATAGCCCAAGCCGCCGCGAATCGGTCCGAATAGCTGGCCCATTGAATCGAGCATGTCTTCAGCCAAACCGCACTTTTCTAACACCGCGCCCATCAACGTAAAGAAGGGGATCGCTAGCAATAAGTCATTGGACAAGATACCAAAGATATTGAGCGGCAAGTTGTACATAAAAGCGGCGGGAAACCACCCCATCTGTATGGCAATGAACCCGCTGAGCAAGCCTAGCGCTGATAAAGAAAAAGCAACCGGAAACCCGATCAACATGATCAGGATCAACCCCGCAAACATCAGGGGTGCAAATTCTTGCATGGTCATTGCAATGGCCTCTCGTATTGCATATTCATCTCGTAGGCGTTGTTTAACCAAGCCACACGTTTGATCATTTCAGCTAAGCCTTGCAGCACCATGAGGGCAAACCCAAGTGGCAGCATCATCATCGCCGGCCAACGGATGAGGCCGCCTGCATTGGGCGAGCCCTCGCCCGACCACAACATTTGCACGAAAAGAGGCCATGACAAGTAACAGAACAGCGTCATGGCAGGCATCAAAAAGAAAATCAAACCAAATAAATCGATGTAGGCGCGGCTACGAACCTTAAGCGTGCCGTAGATCACATCTACACGGACATGCTCGTTGACGCGCAGCACTTGCGCCGCGCCGAGCATGACACAGGCGGCAAACAGATACCATTGAATCTCAAGCCAGCCGTTCGAGCTGTAAGAGAACGCGTATCGCGTAAACGCGTTACCTGCGCTGATGACCGCGCACAGTAGGACTGCCCATTTTGCAATGACTGCAAAAAAGTCTGTTACACGGTCAACCAAGCCGGCGGCGGCAAGCAACTGTTTCATTTGAACTCCGAAGGGCGCGTGGCAAAGAGGCTCAGGGCCCAGACCACCACCGCGCTAGCCCGTCATCATAACGAAATGTCAGGGTTTAAGTCGGAAATTCAAATGCTGCCGTATTGGCAAATACCCTTAGTACATGGTTGCGCAAAAGTTTCGCCCGACCACTTAGGGTCGGGCGAAACAGTCAGCTAAATTGAAGCGCCG
>CANKOW010000021.1 GCA_947484295.1 Alcaligenaceae bacterium
CGGCTGCCGGTGCAACGGGTTCAGGAAAGCTTGAACCTGCAGCATTGGTCATGTAGACCACGGCGCGGGTAAGTTCAAAATCATCCAGAGAGGGGTTGCCACCCTTTGCTGGCATGGCACCTTTGCCTTTGACAACGCTGACGACCATTGCGTCTAAGCCAGTTTTGATGGGGGCAGACCACGCTGCTGGATCGGCAAATTTATGGGCGCCCGCAACACCCGCCTGGTGACAGCCTGCGCATACGGCTTTATAGACTTGTTCGCCGGTTTTGAAGACCTTAGGACCGCTGGCGTCAACCACTTCGAGCTTGGCAATCGGCGCAATGCGTTTGGCCGTTGCCTCGGGGCCTAACGCATCTGAGCCCGCAACGGGTGCGTTACCCGCCGCAACCATGTTGACCAGCAGGATAATAACGATGATAGGAACGACTAAAGCAAGCACAATGATCGTAATCAATTGCTTGGGTGTTTTGATAGCTGAACCGTGTGCTTCGTGTTGTTGCGTGTCGCTCATGACCAAGTCCTGCGTGGCTTCGCCGAGTTGACCAACGCTTCAGTACTTAGAGTTGAAGCGCTGCCCAAGCGGGCGGCTAGATTAAAGTGGTGTAACTGCTTTCGTATAACCTTCAGATTATAGCGGGATCGGACTCGCTCGGGGTGTCACGCACTCGTGCTCTTGGCTACCGCTATAATCCTCGCCTGGCGCCCGTAGTTCAATGGATAGAATAAGAGTTTCCGAAACTCTCGATACAGGTTCGATTCCTGTCGGGCGCACCAAAAAAAAAAGGCCTACGGCGCCGCTATTGAGCTTGAGGCGGTACCCCATTTACGGGGGACTGGTGCTGCAGGCTCTACAGCACTCACTTATCTACGCTTGGCTCGGTGGCTTGAGTGCGCGATGAAACCGCGCGACATACTCATCAAAACCTTCGGTATCGCCAGTTTCTAGTCCCGCTTGATCAACGAGAGATTGCTCAGCCTGCTTGGCTGCCAACGCCTGTTCAGCAGCACTCAGACCAGCTCGGCGCAAGGTATTTGCGTGCGCGCTGCTTTGCTCGAGCGCATAGTCTTGATAAGAGATTCGTGACGTTTTTAAGTGTGCCAAGACGCGGGCTGACGGAGTGGCCTCTGTGTCGAGAATTTTTTCGCGTTGTGCAGCAACCGACTGTGCGTAGCGAGTGTCGGCGAGGGCGCCATCGAGGGTCTCGGCACACAGGCCAATCTGTTCAAGTAGCTGTTCAGCCCAGGTTGCCAGCGCGAGGTCTTTACCTTGGGATTTGAGTTGCAGGCCAGGCTGCCGCCCTTGTTTGACGACGCTAGCGAAGTTACTGGCGCTTTCAGGGCACCAGCCACTGTCGGCAAAGGGTGGGCTCTCTTGGATCGCACAAAATAATAAGAACGCATCAACAAATCTTGCGGTCTGCCCGGCAATACCCAGGGGCTCGTTTGGGTCGATGTCTAGGCAACGCACTTCCACGTATTGGATACCGCGCTCGGCGAGTGCCGTAATCGGACGTTCGCATGGGCCTGTGGTGCGCTTGGGCCTGATGCTTGAGTAAAACTCGTTTTCGATTTGCAACACGTTGGTGTTGAGTTGCAGCCATTGGCCGTCGCGGCGAGTACCAATTTTTTGATAATCGGGCCAAGAAGTTGTGACCGCATCGTAGAGCCGTTGCAAGAACATCGTGAGATCGTTGTAGCAAAGCTTTAAGCCGGCCTGGGCTTTATTTTGATAACCTAGGTCGCTCATGCGTAAGCTGGTTGCATAGGGCAGATAAAGCGTGTGATCCCCGAGAGTCTGTAGCCCGGCGGTTTGGCCTCGCAAAAAGTCGCGCGATACAGCGGGTGATGCGCCAAACAGGTACATCAGCAGCCAACTATAGCGCGTGAAGTTACGGATCAGCGAGATATAACCGGCCGAGTGCCTATCTTTGGCTTCTGCTTGGGGTAAGTCAAGCGCGCTCCAAAACGACTCATCAAAAGAGAAGTTGTAATGCACCCCGGCGATGCATTGCATGGTTTTGCCATAGCGTTGCGCCAGACCTCGGCGATAAACGTGTTTGATCATTCCGGTGTTCGAGGTGCCGTACCAAGCAATCGGGATGTCGGCTTCGGGCGGCAATTGCGCGGGCATCGAATGATTCCAGAGCAGTTCGTCGCGCAGGCTGGTCGCCACGACGCGATGCACCTGATCCAGTTCTGTCATCAAGGCATCGACCGTGCTGTGCGTGCCTGTAATCAGCTCGAGTAAGGCCTCTGAATAGTCGGTGGTAATGCTGGGATGCGTAAGCGCCGAGCCAAGCGCCGCAGGGTGCGGCGTGGTAGAAAGGCGCCCGCCTTGATCAACCCGCAATCCTTCTTTCTCGATGCCGCGTAGCGACTGACCCAAAATTTTGGGGTTGCCCTGTAGTTGGGCCAAATGTTTGGACAGCGTTGAGGTCACAGACGATCCTAAGGTGAAGCAAAACCTGATTTTAAGGGAATTGGGCCTTTATCTGTTTCTGGGCAAATCAACGGTCTCTCGCCACCCGAAAGGCGAGGTTTGACGCGGCTATCGAACAGGGACAATATGACGGGTGTAGTTTGCAATCTAAAACTTCAACAAAACAACGGGTTTAAAGAACAAATGCTTAGAGTTAAATTTCTGTTAGTGCTGTTCGGCTTACTTTGGCTGGCGGGCTGTACCCCTGACTACAACTGGCGCGAACTCACTGTCGCCGACGATCGCGCGGTGGTGGCGTTTCCAGCGCGGGTACAAACTGAGCAGCGCACGCTCAAGGCGGATGGTATCGAACTCGTTTTTTCACTGACCTCGGCTGCGGTCGAGCAGTCTGTATTTTCGGTGGGTTATGCCCCGCTCAGCCCAGAGCTTGACGCGGCTCAAACAGAACGACTGGTGCGTGCGTTTGCGACGGCGCTAGCCGCTCGGGTGGGTCAGCCTCTGGCACCGCAGGCGTTAAGCGGCGACATCTTTGAAATTGAGTCGGTGGTGGGCGGGCAAGCCGCGCGCTTGATGGGGCGCGTGTTGATACACCGAGGCGTATTGCTTCAGGTTGTCGTGTCGGGCCCGCAAAAGTCATTATCAAAAGAGCATGCGACCGAGTTTATGCGCTCGTTGGTTCTGCGCTAGGGGCGAGGCGTCTGGGTTGTACGTTTGCGCCCGCCGCAGCCTCGCGAGGTGAACCGTGCAAAAGGTTCTGTCGCAGCGCGATGGCGACAGCCGCCTGACGGCCGTAAACGTTTAGCTTTCGAGCGGCGTTTAACAAGTGGAAGTTAATTGTGCGTTCGCTGACCCCCAGAATGAGGCCGGTCTCCCAACTGGTTTTGCCAAGCGACACCCATTCGAGGCATTCGAGTTCTCTTTCAGAGAGCTTAGGTCGGGTCATGAAGTGTCTGGCTCCTGCAGCTGCTAATTTCAATGGCACAGTGTGCCCTGATCCAAGGTGTCTGCAAATTCGCAAAACCCCTGTAAAACGATAAAAATTTGTAGCCATTTGTAAGAAATTGCGGTGAAACTGATTCGAATTGTTAGCAATGTATGCATCTGTACACAGCTAAGGCCATGCAATGCTAGAATTTGAATCAGTTGGCGCCGATTTGCTCGATCCGCTTGCGGGCGCCTCATAAATCCCGCTAAAGAAGGTCCGTATGACCACACAGTTCGTTTCACAAGACGCGCACGCTTTAAAGACGCCCACTGAAGGTGAGGCGGGTTCAGTCGGCGTTGTACATACCCAGTTTTTACAATTTCACGAGCCTCTGCCATTGAGCAGTGGGCAAACGATTCACGCGTATGAATTGGCGATTGAAACCTATGGCACGCTCAATGCCGAGGCTAGCAATGCGATATTGGTATGCCATGCGTTAAATGCCTCGCATCACGTGGCGGGCCGTGCCGCAGATAACCTTGAAGATATAGGCTGGTGGGATAATTTGGTGGGCCCGGGCAAACCGGTCGACACCAATGTATTTTTTGTGATTGGTATTAACAATCTTGGTTCGTGCTTTGGCTCAACGGGTCCGGCCTCTCTTCGGCCCGAAACCGGTAAGCCCTGGGGTGCTGCGTTTCCGGTGTTGACCGTTGAGGACTGGGTACGTGCGCAGGCGCGCGTGGCAGATAAGCTTGGCATTGAGCGGTTTGCCGCTGTAATGGGTGGGTCGCTTGGCGGGATGCAAGCCCTCAGTTGGGCCATCACGTTGCCCGAGCGGGTTGCACACTGTGTGGTGGTGGCCTCGACCCCAAGACTATCGGCACAAAATATTGCTTTTAACGAAGTCGCTCGGCGTGCGATTATTACCGACCCAGAGTTTCATGGGGGCGATTATTACGCACACAATACGGTCCCGCGACATGGTCTGTCGGTGGCGCGTATGGTGGGTCACATCACCTATTTGTCAGACGACGATATGGCTGAAAAATTTGGCAGAACTCAACGTGAACCTGCTGCCGGCGGCGCGTTTCATTATGGCTATGGCGTTGAGTTTGAAGTCGAGTCTTATCTGCGTTACCAGGGCGAAAAATTTTCGCGCTACTTTGATGCAAACACCTATTTGTTAATTACCCGCGCACTTGATTATTTTGACCCTGCACGCGCAACCAATGGTGATTTAGCCAAAGCGTTGGCGCCAGCGACAGCAGATTTTTTATTGATTTCGTTTACGACGGATTGGCGCTTTGCCCCCGCATGCTCACGAGAGATGGTGCAGGCGTTGCTAAAAAATGAACAGGCTGTCACGTATGCTGAAATTGATGCGCCGCATGGTCACGATGCTTTTTTGCTGGATGATGCTCGTTATCATGGACTGCTGTGTGCATACTTTTTGCGTATCGCTGCGACACTGACAGAGGTCGTTTCTAAGCCTAGGGTGCAACCATGAGTCACGAGACAAGCGCCAGCAGTTCGGCATCGGCAGTCGGCCAAACGCTTGCGACACGTCAGGCATCTCCAACAGGTCAGGTTCGCTTGGTCAGTGAGATGTCAACGCCCCAAGTAGCAGATCTGCGGGGTGATCTTGCCCGTATCGCGCAATGGGTGCAGCCCCAAACACGCGTGCTGGATTTGGGTTGCGGCGATGGGGCTTTGCTTGACCACCTCAAACGCAGTAAGGGCGTACAGGGGATTGGGGTTGAAATTAGTGATGCGCGTGTGTTGAGCTGCGTGCAAAGCGGCGTGCATGTGATTCAGCAAAACCTCGAAGATGGGTTAGCCATGTTTGATGACCAGCAGTTCGATACGGTGGTGCTGTCGCAAACACTGCAGTCGATGCACAACACTGAACATATCCTGCGAGAGATGACGCGGGTCGCTCGTGAGGCGATTGTGTCTTTTCCAAATTTTGGCTATTGGCCGCACGGCTGGTCGATTCTGTTGGGGCGTATGCCGGTGACGGGTCAAATGCCTTACGACTGGCACGACACGCCCAATATCCACCTATGTACGTTGAAAGATTTTGAACGCCTGTCGCACAAATTGGGTTTCAGTATTCTTGAGCGTGCAACCTTTAATGATCAGCGCGAGGTGAAGTTTTTAGCGGGTTGGCGCAGTACTCTTGCGGCCTATCGATTCACGGCCGACCGCTCTACGTCATCACGCTCCCGCGCATGACGACTCCAGCGACTCCAGCGACTCCAGCGACGACACCGGTTGCGGCATCAAAGCTGTACACCAGTCGACGTGTTGCACCTTTACTGGCACTTGGTTTTGCCAGCGGATTGCCTCTAGCGTTAACAGGCGGTACTTTGCAGGCGTGGGCCACGATTGAACAAGTCTCACTGCAAGAGATTGGCTTCTTAACGCTGGTGGGCACCGCGTACACCTTAAAGTTTTTATGGGCACCGCTCATTGATCGGTATGCACCGCCCTGGCTTGGGCGCAGGCGGGGCTGGATGGTGTTGATGCAGGTGTTGCTGGCCTTGGGAATATTAGGCATGGGGTGCCTCTCGCCAGGCCAGGGTTTGTTGCCACTGGCCTTGCTGGCTGTGTTCGTCGCCTTTTGTTCGGCGACCCAAGACATCGCCTTCGATGCCTATCGTAGTGATGTCTTGCACAAAGACGAGCGTGGTGCAGGGGCGGCGTTATCGGTCTTGGGCTACCGCCTGGCAATGTTGGTGTCGGGTGGCTTAGCCTTGATTTTGGCAGATCAGTGGCTAGGTTGGGGCGCAACCTACATGCTGATGGGTGCCTTGATGTTGTTGATGGCGTTGGCAAGCTTTTGGGCGCCCGAGCCCGAGGTGCCCGCGCAAACGCCGCGCTCTTTACGGCAAGCCGTGGTCGAACCTTTTCGCGAATTTTTTGGACGACCTGAGGCCATTACCGTTTTGGTCCTGATTGTTTTATACAAACTGGGTGACGCCTTTGCGGGTGCGCTATCCACCACTTTTTTAATTCGTGCGGCAGGCTACACGGCCACCGAGGTGGGCACGGTCAATAAATTGTTGGGGTTGGCGTCTACCATTGTGGGCGCCCTGGCGGGCGGCGCGTTGATGGCGCGTCTGGGTTTGTATCGTTCGTTAATGTTCTTTGGGGTGCTGCAGGCGGTATCAAACTTGGGCTTTTGGGTGATCTCGGTGGGGCCGCACAACGTGTGGTTGATGGCGGTTGGGGTTGGTATCGAAAACTTATGCGGCGGTATGGGTACTGCAGCCTTTGTCGCGCTCTTGATGGGGCTTTGCAATCAACAGTTTTCGGCAACACAATTTGCGCTGCTCTCTGCGTTGTCGGCGGTGGGGCGCACCTACCTTGCCGGTCCGCTGACGCCGCAATTGGTGCAGGCGACTAGTTGGCCGACTTTCTTTTTGCTGACCGTGTTGATCGCGCTGCCGGGATTGTGGCTGTTGTATTGGCGCAGAAGAGACATTGATCGTATCGACGCGGCTGGCGTCTAAACAAGAGCATTTAGTCAAAAGAAGATAAGCCACGTTGGGCTGTGAGCACTCTCTCACTTCAAAGCAAAGTCGTAATCAATCGTCAGCGGCGCATGATCTGAAAAGCGTTCGTCTTTGTAAATGCTGGCCGTTTTTGCTTTTGCAGCTAAGCCAGGCGTGACCAGCTGATAGTCAAGTCGCCACCCTACGTTTTTGGCCCAGGCTTGACCGCGATTACTCCACCAGGTGTATTGTTCGGCGCGATCATCTAATTGCCTAAAGACGTCGACAAAGCCTATTTCGTCGATGACGTTTGTGACCCAGGCGCGTTCTTCGGGTGTGAACCCAGAATTCTTTTGATTTGATTTCCAGTTTTTTAGATCGATTTCTTTGTGGGCGATATTCCAGTCGGCGCAAATAACGTATTCGCGTTTGGTTTTTTTATGATCATCCATCAAGTCTTGCATCCATGGACCAAACTGCTTAAGAAAACGAAACTTGGCCTCTTGCCGCTCTGGCCCGCTCGAGCCAGAAGGCAAATAGGCGCTGATCACAGAAATATTTGACCAATCAGCCCGAATCACACGCCCCTCGAGATCGAACTCTTCACAGCCTATCCCTTGAACCACACGTTTAGGTTGCTCTTTTAAGTAGAGCCCTACGCCGCTGTAGCCTTTTTTTTCGGCAGCGTAAAAGTGGCCGGTATAGTCATGAGGGTGTTGAAAATCTTCTTGAATGTCAGCAAGATGGGCTTTGAGCTCTTGCAGGCAAAGAATGTCGGCCTGATGCGTTTTTAACCAGTTCGCAAGCCCTTTGTTATAGGCCGAGCGGATGCCATTTAGGTTCAGTGAGGTGATGCGTAGCAAGGTCGGGCTCCTAGTCAATGAGATAATGCAATCCATCGAAAAACTTAAATCACGAGGCTTGCGATGTCGACGGGTTCAGAACGTAGTGCATTTGTGCAGTTTGCCTTAAACGAAGGGGTGCTGCGCTTTGGTAGTTTTGTGACTAAATCGGGGCGCACCAGCCCTTACTTTTTTAATGCAGGGCTCTTTAATTCTGGCGCCTCGGTGGGGCAGTTAGCCCAATTTTATGCGCAGGCCTTAGTCGATTCTAAACTGCCATTTGATATGTTGTTTGGCCCAGCTTACAAAGGCATACCACTTGCGACCGCAACGGCGGTGGCACTCGCCGCTCATCCCGCCATGAACGGGCGTTCAATCGACTTTGCCTACAACCGCAAAGAGGCGAAAGATCACGGCGAGGGTGGGGCGTTAGTCGGTGCACCATTAAAGGGCAAGGTCGTGATCATTGATGATGTGATCACCGCAGGCACGTCTGTGCGCGAATCGGTCGAGATCATTCGTGCAGCAGGCGCAGAACCCTGTGCGGTGCTGATCGCCATGGATCGCATGGAGCGCGCTGGCGCAGACGGACAGTTGTCTCCTCACTCAGCGGTGCAAGAAGTGCAGCAGCGCTACGGCTTGCCGGTGGTGACAATCGCCTCGCTTGACGACATCTTGGTATTGCTTAAACAGAATGCCGAGTTTGCGCAGTATCGCGAGGCTGTACTCGCCTATCGGGCGCGATACGTCATTCAGTAACTTGTGATGACCGCTGTGAGCAAGCGGCGTCGCCGTTGACTGCGCGCGCCTTAGTCAACGCGACTGACCGTTGAAAATACTTTTTTGTCAAGGCGCAGGCACGAACGAGCTACGGCCTCTGCGTGCGGTTGGTTTTGCCGGTTACGCTTGATCGAGCTTAGCCTTGAGCAAATCATTGACCTGCTGCGGGTTTGCCTTGCCTTTGGCCGCTTTCATAATTTGGCCCACGAGTGAATTGAAGCCCTTTTGTTTGCCGGCACGGTATTCGGCCACGATGGCAGCGTTGGCCGCAAGCACGGCGTCGATCATGGCTTCGATGGCGCCCGAGTCATTGATCTGCGTAAGACCTTTAGCCGCGATGATGGCATCGGGTTGACCATTTTCTGCGCCAGCCCACATCGCTGCGAACACATCGCGCGCAATTTTGTTTGAAATGGTGTTGTCTAAAATTCGTTTGAGCAGCGCGGCCAATAAAGGCGCCGTCACTGGGCATTGCGCAATGTCTTTCTCTTCGCGGTTCAGTGTCGCCGAGACTTCACCCATCAACCAGTTGGCGGCAAGCTTGGCGCGAGCAGGGCGCAGTGCCATGACGGTCGCTGCATCGGTTGGATTCGACTCGAGTGCTTCGAGGACGTCTAAAAAATAAGTGGCCATCGCCCGGCTGCTCGAAAGTTGGGCCGCGTCGGTGGGGGCAATTCCAAACTCATTGATAAAGCGGTGTCTAAGTTCGTCGGGTAAGGCCGGCATCGACTGTTGAACTTGGTCAATCCAGTCCTGGCTAATCACCAAGGGTGGTAAATCGGGATCTGGAAAATAGCGGTAGTCATGCGCGTCTTCTTTGCTGCGCATGCTGCGTGTTTCGTCAAGATCGGCGTCGTAGAGTCGGGTTTCTTGAACCACCTTGCCGCCGTCTTCGATCAGTTCAATTTGCCGGCGTACTTCGTAGTTGATGGCGCGTTCGATAAAGCGAAACGAGTTAACGTTTTTGATTTCGGCGCGCGTGCCAAATTCTTTTTGCCCAACAGGGCGCACTGACACGTTGACGTCGACCCGAAACGAACCTTCTTGCATGTTGCCATCACAAATGCCCAGCCACATGACAAGGCTGTGCAGGGTCTTGGCGTAGGCGACAGCCTCAGCCGCCGAGCGCATTTCAGGCTCAGAGACGATTTCAAGCAAGGGGGTGCCGGTACGATTTAAATCAATGCCGGTTGAGAGCTCGCCATGCGGGCCAATGTAATTGTCGTGTAACGACTTGCCGGCGTCTTCTTCGAGATGGGCGCGGGTGAGGTTGATGGTGGTCTCTTTGTCGCCGACAAAGAAGGTTAAGGATCCGCCCAACACAACAGGGATTTCGTATTGGCTGATTTGATAGTTTTTGGGTAGGTCTGGATAAAAATAGTTTTTACGCGCAAATATCGAGCGCGGTGCAATGGTGGCACCCACGGCTAGCCCCAGGCGAATCGCATGCTCAACCGCTGCGCGGTTCATGACCGGCAAGGTGCCTGGCAAGGCCATATCGACTTCGTTGGCTTGGGTGTTAGGTTGTGCACCATAACGCGTGCTGCTACCTGAAAAAATTTTGGACTGGGTCGAAAGCTGGGTATGGGTTTCGAGACCGATGACAATTTCATAAGCCATTATGCTTGCCCCGCGCTACGTTGATGCCAGTCGGTGGCAAGTTGATATTGATGTGCGACGGCCAACAAGCGGCCCTCATCAAAATAGTCGCCGATAATTTGTAAGCCGATAGGCAAGGGTTTGCCAGCAGCGCTCTTGCCAAAACCGCAAGGAACCGACATGCCAGGTAACCCAGCGAGGTTTAAGCTTAGCGTGTAGACGTCGGCTAACCAGTCTGCCGTGGGGTCGTCTTGGTTGTCACCTATTGGTTTGGCGACTGTGGGCGTGACGGGGCCCATGATGACGTCGCATTTTTGTGTGAAGGCAGCTTGAAAATCGTCGGCGATCATGCGGCGCAAGCGTTGAGCCTGAAGGTAATAGGCGTCGTAATAGCCGCGTGACAGCACGTATGTGCCGACCAAGATACGGCGCTGCACTTCTGCCCCAAAGCCCTCGGCACGTGAGCGGGAGGTCATATCAGCGAGATCGGTGTACGAGTCGCTGCGGTGCCCGTAGCGCACCCCGTCGTAGCGCGACAAGTTACTTGAGGCTTCGGCAGGGGCGATGACGTAATAGGCCGGGATCGACAGGCGAGTGCGTGGTAACGAGATCGAAACACGTTGCGCGCCGAGTTGTTCGAATTGAACCAAGGCGGCTTCAATGGCTGCCCCAACCGCAGGCGAAAGGCCCTCACCAAAATACTCGGTCGGTACGCCAATGCGCAAACCCTTCAGGGGTAATGAGGCCTGAGAGTAAAAGTGAGCGCTCGCTTTGTCGAACTCGCTTTGAATGCGGCCCGGCGCGTTTGGCACGCCGTGGCACTGCTCGGCGCTGGTGGCGTCGCGGACGTCAAAGCCGCTAATGGTGTCGAGTAAGGGAACCAAATCGGTAGCGGCCGGCGCCAGGACGCCGGCTTGATCCAGACTCGATCCATAAGCAATCATCCCATAGCGCGAGACCACGCCGTAAGTGGGCTTGATGCCGCTGACCCCGCACAGCGCGGCGGGTTGACGAACCGAACCCCCGGTATCTGTGCCGGTGGAGGCGAAAACGAGCCGTGCAGCCACAGCGGCAGCCGAACCGCCAGACGAGCCGCCCGGTACACAAGCGTGATCCCAAGGGTTATGGGCGGGCCCGAACGCTGAGTGCTCGTTGCCCGAGCCCATGGCGAACTCGTCGCAGTTCAGCTTGCCTAAGCTGACGCAGCCCGCGGTCAGCAACTTGCTAACAACGGTGGCGTTAAACGGACTGACGTAATTTTTAAGCATATTGCTGCCAGCTGTGCTGCGCCAACCTTGGGTCACAAACACATCTTTGTGGGCAATTGGGACCCCGGACAACGGGCTAGCCCTACCTGCAGCCCGACTAGCGTCGACCGCGCGGGCCTGCGCGAGTGTGAGGTCGGCGTCGACGTGCACAAAGGCATTGAGCCCCTGTTGAGCTTGAATTTGTTTGAGGCAATCTTGCGCGAGTTCGGTGGCGCTGAGCTTGCCTTGCGCTAAAGCGACCTGCAGGCTCGCCAGCGTTGGAAACCCGTGAAGTGCAGTGCTCATTTATTCAATCACCTTTGGAACCAAAAATAGCCCCTCAGCCTTGCCTGGGGCGTTGACCATGAGTGCCTCGCGCCTTTCGGGCGACGCTACCTCGGTGACGACGTCTTCACGCAGCCGTAAATGAACGTCTCGCAGCGCCGACAGGGGATGAGCGAGTGGCTCAATGCCGCGGGTGTCGACAGCTTGAAGCTCTTGGATAAGCCCTATAATTTTGGTGAGCTCACCCTGCGCCTGCACGTTCTGCTCGGGCGACAAGTTGAGTCGCCCCAGTCGGGCGATACGGGTGACTTCTTGTTCGGTAATGGCCATAAGTCGCAGCTTTTTGAGAAGTAGAGCGGCTATGGTGGGGTAACTTTGCGAGCTTGACGTAAGCCTGTTTTGCCGATCTAAACTGAATTATAAGTTATGATGGAAGGCTATTCACGGCATGTTGCGTGCGTCAACTTTTATTCTGGCTGGGCTCTCATGTTCGGATTCCTGCGTAGTTATTTTTCAAGTGATATGGCGATCGATCTCGGTACCGCCAACACGCTTATATACGTTCGTGGCAAAGGTATTGTGCTCGACGAACCCTCAGTCGTCGCGATTCGTCATGATGGCGGCCCCGGCGGCAAAAAAATCATCCAGGCTGTGGGTCGCGAGGCCAAACAGATGTTGGGTCGCGTTCCAGGCAACATTGAGGCGATCCGCCCCATGAAAGACGGTGTGATTGCCGACTTCACTGTGACTGAACAAATGCTCAAGCAATTTATTCGTATGGTGCATCCGCGAAACATGTTTGCCCCAAGCCCGCGCATCATCGTTTGCGTACCATGCGGTTCAACGCAGGTTGAGCGCCGTGCGATTCGCGAATCTGCCTTGGGCGCCGGTGCAAGCCAGGTGTACCTGATCGAAGAGCCAATGGCTGCTGCGATTGGTGCAGGGCTCAATGTGTCAGACGCCAGCGGCTCGATGGTCGTTGACATCGGTGGTGGTACAACCGAAGTTGCGGTCATCTCGCTGGGCGGTATGGTTTACAAAGGCTCGGTGCGTGTGGGCGGCGACAAATTTGACGAAGCGATTGTCAATTACATTCGTCGTAACTACGGCATGCTGATCGGCGAACCGACTGCAGAGCACATCAAAAAGCAGATCGGTTCGGCCTTTCCTGGTTCTGAGGTTCGCGAAATCGAGGTGAAGGGCCGTAATTTGGCCGAAGGTGTTCCGCGCAGCTTCACGGTATCCTCCAACGAAATTCTCGAGTCCTTGACAGATCCGCTGAACCAAATTGTCTTGGCGGTGAAAATTGCGCTCGAAAACACCCCGCCCGAACTCGGGGCCGACATCACCGACAAGGGTATCTCGCTGACGGGCGGCGGCGCTTTGTTGCGCGACCTTGATCGTTTGCTGCAAGAAGAGACTGGTTTGCCTGTGATCGTGGCTGACGACCCTCTGACGTGCGTCGTGCGCGGTTGTGGCGATGCCCTCGAGCACCTTGAAAAACTTGGCGCAATCTTTATTGACGACTAGTCCGACCGCGCATCGACGGGCGGTGAGGCGCTAAAGTTGCCGCCTCCATAGAACGAACGCAGCGGGCGCCAACGGTGCCCAACTGGTGAGTGATTAAGTACCGAGCCATTATGCAACGACCCGCCACCCTCAGGCTTTTTCGACGCGGTCCCGCCGCTGAGGTCAAACTCACTCTGCTTGTGTTGGTGGCGTTTTCACTTTTGTTTACAGATGCGACTTACAAAAGTACAAATCCAGTGCGTGAATTGTTATCGGCGACGTTATATCCCTTTCAGCGCTTTGTCATGTTTCCGCGCGATTTGATTTCGCTTAGTAGCGATTGGTTCGATGCCGCTGCCTCAATCAAATCTGAAACTGAAGCCTTGCAAAGACAGCGCATAGAGTTGGCGCAAGTCACGGCCAACGCCGCGCTTTTGGGCGCAGAAAATGCGCAATTGAGACGACTGCTAGGGGTCTTTGAAAAGGCAGCAGAGCATCCTACGGTCGTGGTAGAGGTTCTATATGAACCGGCCAATACCTTTAGTCGCAGACTTGTATTCAACAAGGGCAGTCGTGCGGGCATCTTGGTCGGCATGCCTATTCTTGACGAGGGTGGTGTGGTTGGGCAGATCACGCGTGTGTCGCCGATGACCTCAGAAGCGGCCATGTTGACCGACGAAATTATTTCAATTCCCGTGCAGGTGTTGCGTAATGGGTTGCGTTTAATCGCTTTTGGTTCGACGACTCCAGGCAAAGTCGAGGTGCGCTACTTTTCTTCTGATGCTGACATTCGCGAGGGTGACGTATTGGTCACGAGCGGTGTGGGTGGTGTGTTTCCGCCTGGGCTATCGGTCGGACGTATCGATCAGGTTCAGCGCAGTTCCGCGTCAGGTTTTGCGCGTGCCGAAGCGCTGCCCTCCTCGCATCCTGAGCGCTACAGACAGTTTTTGGTGTTACAGGTTCCGATCGAGCCTGACCTAGCGGTGGGTTCTGTCAAACCCGCCGCGTCAAAGGAGGCGCTGCGTGCCAATCCAAAATCGAAGTAAGGTGACAGGATCCTCGCGCTCGGGTATCGCGCCCCCTCCTGTACCTCTGCCGCGGGCGGTCGGCCCAAATCCAATCGATCACGTCACCAGTCTGTTTTTTGTCTGGGCGACGCTGGTCGGAGTCTGGCTATTATCTTTACTGCCTTGGCGGACCTGGCCTATGGCGCCTGATTTACTGCTGCTGGTGATTGTATTTTGGTCGTTGCACGATTCGCGTCGTGTTGGCTTGCTGACTGCTTTTGTGTTTGGGCTGATCATGGACGTGCATGATGTTGGCCCCTTGGGCCTGCAGGCACTGACCTACGCCCTGACCGTATTTGCTGCGCTGTCCTTACAGAGGCGTTTGTTGCGCTTTGAATTGGTCAGTCAAGCCTTGCACTTGTTGCCGCCGTTGGTAGTCATCAAGGCGCTGGGGGCGCTGATTGGTGCTTTTCTTGTTAGTGCATGGCCAGGCTGGTCGTGGTCGATTTCGGCGCTGTTGACCGCCGCGCTGTGGCCCCTGGTTGCGTGGTTATTATTGTTGCCCCAGCACCGACTGCAAGAGACCGAGACGACAGCAGAGTGATACCAGACAAACATGTTTGACTTCAACAAAAACGATCAGCAACAAAAAAATAATTTTACGCTGCGGGTTGTCGTGGCGGGTCTGTTTGCGTTGTGCTGTTTTGGTTTATTGTCGCTACGCTTTTGGGTGTTGCAGGTTGAGCGGCATGAAGGCTTGTCGGCTCGCGCCGATAGTAATCGCCTGGCGGTCGTGCCGATCGCCCCGCGTCGGGGCGAGATTTTCGATCGTAACGGCGAGGTTCTTGCCCGCAATTATTTGAGTTACACGCTTGAAGTCGTACCAGCGCGAGCAGGAAATATCGACGAGCTTTTTCAAGCCTTGACCCCAGTTGTATTTATTAGCGCGGCTGATCAGAGGCGTTTTAAAAGACGTGCGGCTGAATCGGGTAAGTACGCAAGCATCGTTCTGCGCAACAATTTAAATGAAACAGAGGCCGCATTTTTTTCGGCAAATTCCCTACGCTTTGCTGGCGTGCAGTTGCGCGCGCGCTGGGTGCGCGAGTATCCGCAAGGAAAATCCGCCGGACATGTCGTGGGCTATGTCGGTCGTATCTCAGAGGGCGATGTCGCTGCGCTTGAGGCGCGCGGCGAAACCGGTAACTATCGTGGCACCGATATTATTGGTAAAAAAGGCCTTGAAAAAACCTACGAAGCAACCTTGCACGGCAAAGCAGGTCTTGAAGAGCTAGAGGTCACGTCGCGAGGAAAGCCCGTACGCGTGCTCAGGCGCGTTGACCCTACGCCAGGCTCGAATTTAGTCCTATCTTTAGATATGGGCTTGCAACGGATTGCCGAAGAGGCATTTAAAGATTTGCGTGGTGCCCTCGTCGCGATTGAGCCTGCGACGGGTGACGTGTTGGCGTTTGTGTCTCAACCGTCCTTTGATCCCAATCTCTTTATCGACGGTATTGACATTGAAAGTTGGCGCCTTCTAAATGAATCGCCTGACCACCCCTTAATTAACCGACCCGTGTATGGTACCTATCCAATTGGCTCAACGTATAAGCCCTTTGTAGCGCTCGCCGCGCTTGAGTTAAATAAACGACGTGCGAAGGACTTAATTTCTGATCCAGGTTATTTTGAATTTGGTGGGCAGCGGTTTAGAAACTCGGGTTCGACGGCGTTTGGTACGATCGATATGTATCGAGCATTGGTGGTGTCGTCTGACACGTATTTTTATTCGCTCGGCCCCGAGATTGGTGTAAATGGCCTGCACGACTTTATGAAACCTTTTGGGTTTGGGCAAATCACGGGTATCGACATTGGAGGCGAACGGCGCGGTGTCTTGCCCTCGACCGACTGGAAGCGCGGGGCCTATAAAAATCGCGAACAACAGCGCTGGTACGCGGGCGAGACGATTTCAATTGCTGTGGGTCAGGGCTATAACTCCTTTACGCTGATGCAACTGGCGCAAGCAACGGCCGTGTTAGCCAACGATGGTGTTTACATGAAGCCGCATTTGGTACGTACGATCAAAAACGCACGTACCGACGAACAGACCCAAACCGTGGTCGAGGCCTCTCATAAAATCCCTCTTAAAAAAGAGCATCTTCAAGTTGTCAAGCGTGCGCTGACCGAGGTGACGGTCTCTGGTACGGCCGCCGCAGCGTTTGTTGGCGCGCCCTACACGACTGCCGGTAAAACGGGTACCGCGCAGGTGTACAGCTTGCGTGGTGCTAAATATCAAAGTAGTGCGATCGATGAGCGCTTGCGTGATCATTCGCTTTTTATGGCGTTCGCGCCGGCCACTCAGCCCAAAATTGCGATTGCGGTAATCGTCGAAAATGCGGGATGGGGCGGCAGTGTCGCTGCACCCATTGTGCGCAAGGTCTTTGATGCCTGGTTGTTGCGTGAGGCAAAGACTAAGCCTGTGCCGAGTACTGCGCCGCCCACACGACGCACTGAGATCGTGGTGCCCGACGCGTCTCGAGTGAGCGCAGCGCCGAGGGCGACTCCATGAAAATTATTTTTAGAGTGCTGTTTCGATGCCTCACATCGATCGATTGGCCGCTCATGCTAATTTTGTCGCTACTCGCCACGGTGGGGATGGTCGTGATGCATTCTGCTGTGGGAAGCACCGATGCACGTTTTGCTGACCAGGCGCGCAATTTTTACGTGGCGTTTGCCGCCATGTGGGTGGTTGCCGTAACGCCACCGCGGTTAATTTTAAAATTTGCAGTACCGTTTTACGTGCTTGGGATCGCGCTACTTCTTGCTGTGATGTTTGCGGGTGAAACCAGCAAGGGTGCCACGCGCTGGTTAAATTTAGGTATCACGCGTATCCAGCCGTCTGAAATGATGAAAATTGCCGCACCGTTAATGCTGGCTTGGTATTTTCAAAAGCGTGAAGGTCCGATGAAGTTTTTAGACCTATGCGCCTCAAGCGCCCTGTTACTTGTGCCATTTTTACTGATCGTGAAGCAGCCTGATTTAGGCACGGCCATACTTGTTTTCGGCGCCGGATTTTTTGTTATTTATTTTGCTGGTATGTCGTTTAAATTTCTGATCCCGGTCATGCTAATCGGTGTGGTCGGGATCGGTTCAATTTACGTCAATCAAGCAACCTTATGTGATGATGATTTTGATTGGGTGGTTTTGCATGATTATCAAAAACATCGAATCTGCACCTTGCTTGATCCCAACACTGATCCTTTAGGCAAGGGGTTTCATACGATTCAATCGACGATCGCAGTTGGTTCGGGCGGCTTGTACGGCAAGGGTTACATGAATGGTACACAGACCCATTTAGACTTTATTCCCGAGCGAACCACAGACTTTATCTTTGCGGTGTTTGCTGAAGAATTTGGTTTGTATGGCGGCGTAACCTTGCTTGTGTTGTATTTGCTTTTGATTTTTCGAGGGTTGGCGATTGCGCTGGGCACCCAACATTACGGAGAGCGATTGCTTGCCGGGGCGCTGACAATGGTGTTATTTATTTATGTGTTTGTGAACGTGGGGATGGTCACTGGCATTCTGCCGGTCGTGGGCGTACCTTTGCCGTTTTTGAGTTATGGCGGCACGGCGTTGCTGACGATCGGCATCGCGTGCGGCATCTTGATGAGTATCAGCAAATACCGACCATTGCGGACTTAAGGTACGGTGACCCGCAGCCTCAGGCCTCAGCGAATCTCAGCCTTGGGGTTTAGCGCGTTTAGGTTTTAGCGCTCAGCAATTAAGCGCGCTGCTGTCAAGCCATCTAACAGTTTACGTACCGGTGCAGGAAGACCGCGTTCGTGAAGTTTGTGGATCGGTACCCATTCGCCACCCCCGGCTAAGCCTTGCGCTGCATCAACGTGCGTCGCCCCTTCGGGTGCCACCTCCACGAGGTGGGGGCGAATGATCAGTCGGTAATGCGTAAAGACATGCAAAAACTCGGCGAGTGTATCGGTCGTTTTGACGGACAGGCCGAGTTGTTCACAGGCTGTTGTTGGCGCGAGCTGCGGATCGCATTCTGGCAGGCTCCAAAGGCCGCCCCAAATGCCTGTAGCGGGGCGTTTTGTGAGTAATATCTGGCCGGCTTGGTAGGCCACCAACATTGCGGTGCTGCGTTCAGGCAACGCCTTGCGCGCGCGTGGCCAAGGAAGTTCGTCGCAGCGACCTTGCAGGCGGGCAAGGCAGTCTTTTTTAAGAGGGCAGGCTTCGCACTTTGGGCGGCTGCGGGTGCATACTGTCGCGCCAAGATCCATCAGACCTTGCGTGTACGCCGACATGGCCTCTGGGTCTTGAGCGCAGGTGCGCGCTGTAGGGATGAGCGCGCGCGCGTGTGACCACAGCTGCAAGTCAATTGCGCGGCTTGTGGGGTCGCCCTCAAGGGCTAAGAGCCGCGCTAAGACGCGTTTTACATTGCCGTCGAGAATTGCTGCGCGCTCGCCATAACAAAAGGCAGCGATCGCAGCCGCAGTTGAAGGGCCGATGCCAGGTAGGGTGACCAAGCCCGCAGCATCAGGTGGAAATTTTCCGTGCCAAGTACGCATGACTTGCTGGGCACAGGCGTGAAGATTACGCGCTCGGGCGTAATAACCCAAACCGGCCCAATGCGCCATCACCTCATCCGCTGACGCGTGTGCTAAGACCTTGACGCTTGGAAATCGAGTTAAAAAGCGTTGGTAATAATCGATGACAGCGGTGACCTGAGTTTGTTGCAACATGATCTCAGAGAGCCACACCCTGTAGGGATCGTGCGTGTTTTGCCAGGGCAAACCATGGCGACCATGCTTGCGTTGCCACGCCACTAAGCGGGGGGCGATTTTCATATTTATTAAGGTTGCTTGTTGGTGGTGGGCCAGAAAGAAGCCATGTTTGCATTATGCCTGTGTCAGGCAGGGCTTGCCGCAGCGGCCAGACGGGGTTAAAACAGAGCTAGTCGCAAGTCAATAGGATGTGTACCAGGCCTTAATCACTTATCGGTGCTTGACTACGTTTCTTCAAAAGAGTGATAGACGTCAACGGCATCGGACCACACTACTCACAAGGAGTCGAGACCAATGAATGCCCCCTTTTCAGACAAACAGTTACAAGCCCTCAATGCGGTCAAGCTAGAAGACAAATACGATCTTGCTGCGGGCCGTGCTTGGCTCAGTGGGGTGCATGCGTTGGTACGCTTGCCTATGAACCAACGGGTGCGTGATCAACGCGACGGATTCAATACGGCCGGCTTTATTTCTGGCTACCGGGGTTCGCCGCTGGGGGGCGTGGATCAAAACCTCTGGAAAGCCGCCGAACGGCTTAAGCAACACCATGTGGTGTTTCAGCCTGGCGTGAATGAGGATTTAGCAGCGACCTCTGTGTGGGGCTCGCAACAGGTCAACATGTTTGAAGGTGCCAAATACGATGGTGTGTTTGGCCTGTGGTACGGGAAAGGCCCTGGCGTTGACCGCTGTGGCGACGTGTTTAAACACGCCAATGCGGCGGGTACTTCACCGCTAGGCGGTGTGCTGGTGGTCGCAGGCGATGACCATTCTGCAAAGTCCTCTACATTGCCGCACCAAAGTGATCATATTTTGAAGGCTTGTGGCATCCCTGTTTTGTTTCCGTCCAGCGTACAAGAGATTCTTGATTACGGAGTGCTGGGTTGGGCAATGAGCCGGTATACGGGCTTGTGGGTGGGGATGAAGTGCATCACGGATATTGTTGAGGTCTCGGCCACGGTCGACGTAGATCCTGAGCGCGTGCAGATCAATATTCCGCAAGACTTTACGTTGCCAGAAGGTGGCTTGAATATTCGTCTGGGTGACACGCCGCTGGCTCAAGAAGCGCGATTACTTGATCAAAAACTATACGCGGCGCTGGCGTTTGCGCGCGCGAACGGTTTGAATCGGCAGCTTTGGTCGGTGCCGGATGCGCAGGCTCGGTTTGGCATTATCACGTCCGGCAAGGCGTATTTGGATACGACGCAGGCCTTGCTCGATTTAGGTTTGACGCCCGAGGTCTGTCAACAAATCGGCGTGCGGCTCTTAAAGGTCGGAATGGTCTGGCCGCTTGAGTCGACTGGCTTGCTGAGTTTTGCAGAAAATCTTGATGAGATTCTGGTGGTTGAAGAAAAGCGGCAGATGCTCGAGTATCAGGTTAAAGAAGAACTCTTTGGCTGGATTGGTCGTGGTAAAAAAATCCCGCGCGTGGTGGGTAAGTTTGACGATAAAGATGGTGGCGAATGGGCGGTGCCGCAAAGCCCTTGGCTGTTGCCGGCGCATTACGAATTTTCTCCGTCTATGGTGGCGCGTGCGATTGCCACCCGCTTGTTACGGCTTGAGTTACCTCCTCAGGTCCGTACACAGATCGAAGCGCGCCTAGCCTTTATTGCGGCACGTGAACTTGAGTTGGCACGCCCGCGCGTGGTGGCCGAGCGCAAACCGTGGTTTTGTTCTGGGTGCCCACACAATACGTCCACCCGAGTACCCGAAGGTTCGCGGGCGATGGCCGGGATTGGCTGCCACTACATGGCGCTTTGGATGGATCGCAGCACACATGTCTTCACGCAAATGGGGGGTGAGGGCGCACCTTGGATTGGGCAGGCGCCGTTCACGGATGAAAAGCATGTGTTTGTGAATTTAGGTGATGGCACCTATTTTCATTCGGGGTTACTGGCCATCCGCGCCGCAGTGACGGCCAACGTCAATATCACTTACAAGATTTTATTTAATGATGCGGTCGCCATGACGGGTGGCCAGCCTGTTGATGGTCAAATCACTGTGCCGGTGATGGCGGCCCAAGTGTTAGCAGAAGGTGTGGGTCGAGTTGTCGTGGTGACCGACGAGCCTGAAAAATATGCGCAGATGACGGTTCTGCCTGCAGGTGTGCCCGTCGTGCATCGCGATGAGCTTGATCGTATTCAAAAAGAATTGCGCGACGTGTCTGGGGTGACTGCGCTGATTTATGATCAAACCTGCGCTACAGAAAAACGTCGTCGGCGTAAACGTGGGGCCTTCCCTGATCCGGCGCGCCGTGTGGTGATTAACTCACGCGTGTGTGAGGGTTGTGGCGATTGTTCAACGCAATCAAACTGCTTGTCGATTGAACCGCTTGAAACTGAGCTTGGTCGCAAGCGCGTGATCAATCAATCGAGCTGTAATAAAGACTATTCGTGCTTAAAAGGCTTTTGTCCGAGCTTGGTGACTGTTGAGGGCGGGCAGTTACGTCGACCAAAGCTGATCGAGGCGAGCGACACGCATACGCAGGCGGTGCCGGACCCCGTGCTGCTACAATTGACTGGATCCTACGGTATTTTTGTGGCCGGGGTGGGTGGCACCGGTGTGGTGACGATTGGTCAGCTGCTAGGGATGGCGGCGCATTTAGAAGGCAAAGCAGGCTCGGTGCTGGATATGGCGGGCCTGGCGCAAAAGGGTGGTGCGGTGTTTTCACACGCAATCATTGCGCCGACTTCTGCAGATATTTTGAATACACGGATCGCGCTTGGGCAGGCCGATTTGGTGTTGGGCGCTGATTTGGTGGTGGGTTCGAGCGTTGAAGCGGTGACGCGCATGCGGCCGGCGCACACGCGGATGTTGTTAAACGCGGATGTTGCTCCGACCGCCGCGTTTATTAGCAACCCAAACTGGACACTTGCTGCACGTGAGCTGCGCCAGGAGCTTGAGAACGCCTGCGGAGAAGGTCGCATTCAAAGTGTAGATGCTTCAGAGATGGCAGTGAAGTTGCTAGGCGACGCGGTTTACGCCAATCCGCTCTTGATGGGGTTTGCGTATCAACAGGGTTGGATCCCTTTGCATCATCGCTCGCTTGAGCAAGCAATTGTTCTAAACGCTGTGCAGGTAAAAAAGAATCTCGAAGCCTTTAATTGGGGGCGTCGCGCTGCACACGAGCCGCAGTTGGTGGCTCAGTTGCTTGGAGCAGGGCATCAGGCGTCTAATCCGATACCACACGGTGCAACGGTGGTTGAGTTTAAACGCTCGGGGTCTGAGGTTGAACAACTACGTGAGCATCGGGCGGCGTTTTTACGCGAGTATCAAAACGAGGTTTATGCGTCAGAGTATGTCGCGTTTGTGAATCGGGTGTCGGACGCTGAAATGCAGGCGTGCGGTACGCAGCGTTTGACCTTGGTCGTTGCGCGTTATCTGTTTAAGCTGATGGCGTACAAAGATGAGTATGAGGTTGCGAGGCTTTATACCGATGGTGAGTTTTTACGTGGTTTAGACGAGCAGTTTGAGGGGGACTGGTCTGTGCACTTCCATCTGGCCCCGCCTCTGTTCTCTAAGCGCGATGATAAGGGGCACCTAATTAAAGCGAAGTTCGGGCCTCGGATGTTCGTGGCGTTCAGGTTGCTGGCGAAGCTCAAAGGCTTGCGTGGCACTTGGATGGATGTGTTTGGGTATACGGCTGAACGGCGTACTGAGCGGGCGTTAATTGGTGAGTACCGTGAGACGGTGTTGGGTATGCTGGGTAAGCTGTCGCGGGGGTCGCTTGAGAAGGCCGTTGAGGTGGCTGGTGTGCCTGAAGAGATTCGCGGCTACGGGCATGTGAAAGAGGCTGCCTTGGTACGGGCTCAGGCTGCTCGTGCTAGCTTGCTGGGTGAGTTTGAGGTGGCAGCGGCTGGGGCGGGGAGCCGAGCTGCTTAGATCCTTTGCCTTCGCCCGCACTTTGCCCGCCCCGAGCCGGTGATTTTTTGCTGAGCAAAAAATACGCGGTTTCGGGTTGTTCAAAGTGCTGGGGGCGTGGATTGCTTAGGTTGTTTTTAAGCGGGGGTGAAGCGGCTGAGGGCGACTTCTGGGGTGACGTGTTCGAAGGTGACTTTTAGGGGCATGCCGACTCGCACATTGTCGGGGGTGGGGCCGCTGAAATTGCTCACCATGATCGGGCCCTCTTTGAGTTGCACTAGGCAGGCGTCGTAGGGGATGTCTTGCATGAAGCCGTCCCAGTAGGCGCGGTGAAACTTGACCCAGGATAAGAGGGTGGCCTGGCCGCTAACGACTAGCCATTCTTGTTCGTCTGAAAGGCATTTGGGGCAGACGGGGCTAGGCGGAAACTGTAGGTGTCGGCAGTGGGTGCAGGCTTGCACTGACAAGCGGTGCTCAAGGGCGTGATCCCAAAAGGGTTTGCTGAGCTCGTCAATAATCGGCAAGGGCTTGTCATAGGTTTGGGTCGTCATGATTTAGCCTTTTGTGTAGATGATTGAACGGGTGCAAGGGGTCGAGGCGATGTATTGCACAACGTTGCAATCGGCGACTTGTCGTGCGCCGCACTCGCCGCGAATTTGGCGCACGGCTTCGACGTTTAAACCCCAGCCTTGCATGTACGAGTTTGAGAGATGTCCACCATCGGTGTTGGTGGGTAGCTTATTGCCCAGCTGTAGGGTGCCGCCTTGCACGTAGGCGCCTGACTCGCCCTGGCCACAATAGCCTAAGCCTTCAAGGCTAAACAGTACGGTCGGACTAAAGTTGTCGTAACACATCAGTGCATCGACATCGTCGTGGGTGACGCCGGCCATCTCGAAGGCTTGGGTGCCGGCGTCTTTGATTTCGTTATACCAAAACTCTTGATCAAAATTTGAGATCGCGCTGCGTTCGAAGGCGTCGCGTGCGCCGATACCTGAAATCATGACGGGCGGTTTCGCAAGATCTTTGGCACGATCGGCGGTAGTTAAAATCATGCAGACGGCGCCGTCGTTGATCAGGCAGTAATCAAGCAGGCCTAAGGGTTCGGTGATGCGTCTGGCGCTTGCGTGGTCGTCAGAGGTGATCGGTTTTTTCATGACGGCGGTTGGATTGAGCAACGCGTGCTTGCGAAAGGCCACCGATACTTCAGAGAGTTGGCGTGTGGTTGTGCCGTATTTGGCCATATGCATACGAAACATCATGGCGTGTGCGGCACCAGGCGAGGTAAACCCCCAGGGGTTCCAGAAACTTGAGGCGTCTTCACCGCCATAGTTCACGCGGCGTGAGCGACCGATGTTGGTATAGATCAGGGCGACGTATTTTGCAGCGCCGGTTTCGAGTGCCAGCATAGCCTCGATGATCGACATACCTGACATACGGCCATGTCCGGGTAGGGTCATGGTCCAGCGCGGGTTCAGGCCAAGCACTTCACCCATACGCGCATACGACGGCACACGACACACCAGCAAGCCGTCAATCTCGTCTTTGTCGAGTCCACAATCTGAGATCGCAGATTTAAACGCCTGTGCGCCTAGACCGTAGTCGCTGATTAACGGAAAGTCGCCATAGGCCGTATTGCCGACCCCAACGACCGCGATTTTATTTTTTAGCGCATGTAGTTCATTCACAGCGAAGTCCTTTGGCGTAAAGGCTCTGAGGTCTAGGTGCATCAGTGGCCGACGCCGAGATAAAACGCACGGCGCTGTTGCATGATACCCATTTTGTGGGGCATGATGCTACTAATCAAAATAAATAGAAACAGGGTCAGTTCCCTCTTCGGGGGTTGCTCGCCTTGAGACAAAGCAGAGGACCACGTTATGTCGCAGTCGCCTTTCGTTGCCGCCGAGTTATTCGCTAACCCACAAGATAAGCCAGGAATGTTGGCGGGCTTACGCGTCATTGAGGTTGCAGATGAGCTTGGCGAGTACTGTGGATTGTTGTTGGCTGGCTTAGGCGCTGAGGTCATTAAGATTGAGCCGGTTGGCGGAAGC
>CANKOW010000022.1 GCA_947484295.1 Alcaligenaceae bacterium
AAAGCGCAAGTTGAAGACGAGCAAGTTCCCTTTGACCAAGTCATGGAAACCAAATAAATGCAACGTTTTACCGACTTTTATGCATCCATGCACGGCGGCGAATCAGTGACGCCGACCGCGCTTGGTTACATCCCGATGGTGATTGAGCAGTCAGGGCGCGGCGAGCGCGCCTACGACATTTACTCAAGATTACTTAAAGAACGTGTCATTTTTCTGGTCGGGCCGGTCAATGACCAGTCCGCCAACGTGATTGTTGCGCAGCTGCTCTTTTTAGAGTCTGAGAATCCCGACAAAGACGTCGCGCTTTACATCAACTCACCGGGCGGGTCGGTTTACGCGGGCATGGCGATCTACGACACGATGCGCTTTATTAAGCCTGAAGTGTCAACACTTTGCACTGGTCTTGCTGCCAGTATGGGTGCGTTTTTGTTGGCTGCAGGCACTAAAGGTAAGCGTTTTTCTTTA
Source organism: Alcaligenaceae bacterium (assembly GCA_947484295.1). Classification (GTDB taxonomy): domain Bacteria; phylum Pseudomonadota; class Gammaproteobacteria; order Burkholderiales; family Burkholderiaceae_B; genus Zwartia. Next base: position 466 of record CANKOW010000022.1, read on the forward strand.
CCGAACTCGCGCATCATGATTCACCAGCCTTCTGGTGGTGCACAGGGCCAGGCCACAGATATTCAAATTCAAGCGCGCGAAATCTTAGATTTGCGCGAGCGGTTAAATCAGATGCTAGCCGAGAACACCGGGCAAACCATTGAGCGTATTGGTTTGGATACAGAGCGCGACAACTTCATGTCTGCCCCTGATGCGGTATCGTACGGTTTGATTGATAAGGTTTTAACTTCGCGGGCCGACACCGTATAAGCTTTTCACCAAGCCTCGATGGGTCAGTCATACTGAAACATCTGTTAAAAAGAGGCTTGGTACAACTGGTAATGGATCGTTATGTCAGAAAAAAAAGGCTCAGCCAGCACGAAGATTTTGCATTGTTCATTTTGCAACAAGAGCCAGCACGAAGTACGCAAACTCATCGCGGGGCCTTCGGTCTTTGTTTGTGACGAGTGCATTGAACTGTGTAACGATATTATTCGCGAAGAAGCGCAAGCAACGGCTCGGGCCTCGATCCGTACCGATTTGCCCACCCCCGCTGAAATCAAAGCCTTTCTAGATCAGTACGTGATCGGTCAAACCGCCTCTAAGCGTGTGTTGGCTGTCGCCGTATACAACCATTACAAGCGTTTGCGCCATGGTGAAGTCAAGGGCGACGACGTTGAACTGTCTAAAAGTAATATCCTGCTGATTGGCCCCACGGGGTCGGGCAAAACCTTGCTGGCACAAACACTGGCGCGTCAACTCAACGTACCGTTTGTGATGGCTGACGCCACAACGCTGACCGAAGCCGGTTATGTGGGTGAAGACGTCGAAAATATTATTCAAAAACTGCTGCAAAATTGCAATTATGAAGTCGATAAAGCCCAGCGCGCCATCGTCTATATCGACGAAATCGATAAAATTTCGCGCAAAGCCGATAATCCTTCAATCACCCGTGACGTATCCGGCGAGGGTGTACAACAAGCGCTGTTGAAGCTCATTGAAGGCACGGTGGCGTCTGTGCCCCCGCAAGGCGGCCGTAAGCACCCCAACCAAGATTTCGTACAAGTTGACACCACCAACATTCTGTTTATTGTGGGTGGGGCGTTTGATGGCCTAGAAAAAGTCATCCGTAATCGTACCGAGCGTTCTGGTATTGGTTTTAGCGCAACAGTCGACTCAAAAACTGAGCAATCTACTGGCGCGACATTTCTTGAGGTCGAGCCTGAAGACCTAGTGAAGTTTGGTTTGATCCCTGAACTCGTGGGGCGACTGCCAGTCATCGCGACTTTGCAAGAGCTCGATGAAGACACCTTGATCCAAATTCTGACCGAGCCAAAAAATGCCTTGGTCAAGCAATTTCAAAAGCTGTTTGCCATGGAAGGCGCTGAACTTGAGATTCGCCCGGCGGCTTTGCGCGCGATTGCCCGTAAGGCGGTTAAGCGTAAAACCGGTGCGCGTGGTTTGCGTTCGATCCTTGAGTCTGCTTTGTTAGACACCATGTACGAGCTTCCCACGCAAGGCAACATCAAGCGTGTCGTGCTTGACGAAGCCACGATTGAAGGCCAAGGCAAGCCCTTGTTGGTGTACGGCGAAGAAAAAGAGCCACCTAAAGTTGAGCGTAATCTGCGCGACGCAGCCGCTTAAGGTTTGAAATCTAGGGCTAAGGGTTGAGCTTTTCGCAAAGCCTATTCCCTTCAAAATAATTGATTTTCTCTGCCCCTTGTAGGGGCTTTTTACTATGTCCGCGTTATAGGCTTGAAATTTGAGCTATCGTCTACATAACGGAAATTATGGTGTTATCTCAGTCGTTATGTCGGTGGCTCACTTGAGCTTTACCGAGTCTTTATTAGGATTCTTTCATGTCTGAAAACCAGACCCTGCCCTCTGAATTGATTCAGCTGCCGTTGCTGCCTTTACGCGACGTGGTGGTGTTTCCGCATATGGTGATCCCCTTGTTCGTTGGGCGCCCGCGTTCTATTCGGGCGCTTGAGGCCGCGATGGAAGCTGGCAAAAGTATTATGCTTGCCGCTCAAAAATCAGCAGGTAAAGACGACCCAACACCCGATGACGTCTACGAGATCGGCTGTGTGGCCACTATTTTGCAAATGCTCAAGCTACCTGACGGTACCGTTAAAGTGCTGGTAGAGGGCGCGCAGCGTGCGCGCATTACTGAAATTCAAGATACCGATACGCACTTTACGTCGGTGCTTTTGCCGATTGCACCCGACGTTATTGTGAGCGCAGAAACCGAAGCGCTACGTCGCGCCATCGTGGGCCAGTTTGAGCAGTACGTCAAACTGAACAAAAAAATCCCACCTGAAATTTTGACCTCGCTCGCAGGTATTGATGATGCGGGTCGCTTAGCCGACACCATCGCGGCGCATTTGCCACTCAAGCTTGAGCAAAAGCAAAAAATGCTTGAAGTCATTTCGACATCAGAGCGCCTTGAGGCGTTATTGACGCAGCTTGAAACCGAAATTGACATTCTCCAGGTCGAAAAGCGGATTCGTGGTCGCGTGAAAAAGCAGATGGAAAAAAGTCAACGCGACTACTATCTGAACGAGCAGGTGAAAGCGATTCAAAAAGAGCTCGGTGAAGGCGAAGAGGGCGCTGACATCGAAGAGCTTGAAAAGAAAATCTTGGCTGCGCATTTGCCCAAAGACGCCAAAAAGAAAGTGGATGGCGAACTCAAAAAGCTTAAGCTGATGTCACCGATGTCGGCCGAAGCGACGGTGGTGCGCAACTATATCGACACAGTGATCAATTTGCCGTGGCGCAAAAAGAGCAAGGTGAATCATTCGATTCCCAATGCTGAAAGCGTGCTCGATGATGACCACTACGGCTTAGACAAAGTCAAAGAACGTATTCTTGAATATCTTGCTGTGCAACAGCGGGTCGACAAAATTAAGGCGCCAATTCTCTGTCTGGTGGGCCCACCAGGCGTGGGTAAAACCTCGCTAGGACAATCGATTGCAAAAGCCACAAATCGCAAATTTATTCGTATGGCTTTGGGTGGCGTGCGTGACGAAGCTGAAATTCGTGGCCATCGTCGTACCTATATCGGTTCAATGCCGGGCAAGATATTACAAAATATGTCTAAGGTTGCAGTGCGTAACCCCCTGTTTTTGTTAGACGAAATCGATAAGCTCGGGATGGATTTCAGGGGTGATCCTGCCTCGGCGCTTTTAGAGGTGCTTGATCCTGAGCAAAACCATACGTTTCAAGATCACTACGTGGAAGTCGATTTTGATTTGTCTGACGTCATGTTCGTGGCAACGAGCAACACGTTAAATATACCGGCTGCGTTGTTAGACCGTATGGAGGTCATTCGCCTCTCGGGTTATACCGAAGAAGAGAAAATCCATATCGCGATGGATCATCTTTTGCCTAAGGTCATGAAAAATAATGGCGTCAAGGCAGAAGAGCTAGCCGTCGAAGAGTCTGCCTTGCGCGACATCGTGCGTTACTACACACGTGAAGCCGGTGTGCGCTCGCTCGAGCGCGATATCGGAAAAATCTGCCGTAAAGTTGTGAAAAAACTGTTGGCAGACAGCGAAGCAGTTAAAATTGCAAAGTCTAAAAAAGTGCCTGCAAAGGTGACTGTCACCGGTGACAATCTGAGTGACTATTTAGGGGTACGTCGCTTTAGTTTTGGGATGGCCGAGAAAGAAAATCAGATTGGGCAAGTTAACGGCCTGGCCTGGACCGAGGTGGGTGGCGATTTGCTCACCATTGAGGTCGCCGATATGCCGGGTAAAGGTGTCATCCAACGCACGGGTTCAATCGGCGATGTGATGAAAGAGTCGGTTGAGGCGGCACGCAGCGTCGTGCGCGCACGTGCTCGACGTTTAGGCATCACGGATAACGTCTTTGAGAAACGCGATATTCACGTGCACTTTCCTGAAGGCGCGACACCCAAAGACGGCCCTTCAGCAGGTATCGCGATCACGCTGGCGATCGTTTCGGCCTTAACGCAAAATCCTGTTCGCGCAGATGTTGCGATGACCGGTGAAATCACGTTGCGTGGCGAGGTGCTTGCGATCGGTGGCTTGAAAGAAAAACTCTTGGCAGCGCATCGCGGCGGCATTAAGACCGTGCTGATTCCCGAGGAAAACGTCAAGGATTTGACTGAGATCCCTGACAACGTGAAGAATCAACTCGAGATTATTCCGGTGCGCTGGATTGATAAAGTGCTGGAAGTTGCACTGGTCAATCCGTTAACGCCACTTGCTGATGAGGCTCTAGTAGCAGAGACTGTTGTTGCGAAAGCGGCAGAAACAGCTAAGGCGACGGATCCAGTGATTAAGCATTAAGGTTTGAACCTCGCGCTCACTGTCGACGCTTCGGCGTTTAAGGCTTGTCTGATGTTGAGTGCGAGTTTATGTTCTGTGCGTTGGCTCGGTTGATCAAGTATGGGTACCTTGTGATTTGATCAGTTGCGCGACAACCCGCGCCGTTTAGGGCGGAGTCATGAGCGCGGACTGAAAAGGCGTCTTGTTCACTGCGCTTTTTTTTGAGATGAAAATGCCAGAGAATCTTGATACGGTTCGAATCGATAAATGGTTGTGGGCTGCGCGATTTTTTAAATCACGCGCTCAGGCTGTGTTGGCAATCGAGGCGGGGCGGGTGCAGTTGCAAGGCGAGCGAGTTAAGCCGGCAAGAGCAGTCAAGGTTGGCGATCGTGTGCTGATACAGCGTGAACAAGAACGTTTTGAACTGTGGGTACGTGGCGTGACCGAAACGCGCCGCTCGGCACCACTTGCGCGCATGTTGTTTGATGAAACGCCCGAGAGCTTACTGGCCAGAGAGACTGCAGCAGAAAAGCGTAAATATTTTGTTGAGCCTTCGCAAGAAATCAAAGCGCGCCCAACAAAACGAGATCGACGTGATCTAGAAAAATGGCGCGATGTTTAAGAAATATTTGTTTTTAGTGGCTAAGCGCATACAGCCGGCTAGGCTGCGGCAGCAGCTGCGGTTAGCTTCAGCTTGCAACTAGCCGAGCGCAGAAGCCACTGGCGCCTCGCGCCGTGGCCTTAGTGCAGCGTTGTATTGCGTATCAAACCTACAGCAATGCCTTCAAGCGAGAAGTCTTGCCCCGGCTGAATTTGAATTGGCTCAAAATCTGGGTTTTCAGGCAACAACTCAATACGCCCACCCGACTTGCTTAAACGTTTGACGGTGACTTCTTCGTCAATACGGGCCACGACGATTTGACCATTGCGGGCATCACTAGTTTTTTTAATCGCGAGTAAGTCGCCATCTAAGATGCCAGCGTCACGCATGCTGAGGCCCTTGACCTTGAGTAAGTAGTCGGGCCGTTCAGCAAACATGTCGAGATCGACATTGATTTCTTTTTCGATGTTTTCGGTAGCTAAGATTGGATGACCTGCGGCAACGCGCCCAATCAAAGGCAAGAGCAAAAAGCCCGCGCCAGGAAGTGTTTTAAGACGAGGGCGATCGGCCGGGAGTTCGGAATCGACATCGGACTCGATTGACTCATTGGCTAAGTCAGTTAAACGAATACCCCTAGAAGCACCGGCTGTTAACTCAATGACGCCCTTGCGTGCCAAGGCACGAAGGTGATCTTCAGCCGCATTAGCAGACTTAAAGCCGAGCACCGCCGCCAGCTCAGCCCGCGTGGGCGGAAACCCCGTGTTGATGATCGCCTGACGAATCAGATCCAAAATCTGTTGCTGACGATCGGTAAGCTTGAGCGACATGGAAAGCATCCTTTAGGCTAGTAAAAGCCGAGCTGTTTTTATATACAGGTGTATTTTGCACGATTTAGTCAAATTGTGCAAATTTATCTGTATGAAAACACAGCACTGGCCGCCTTTAGGCGTTTTTCATGACCTCAGCCATCGCTTTGGCCACCACATCGATGTTTTTGCTATTGAGCGCAGCCACACAAATCCGGCCACTGCTGACCGCGTAGATGCCATGCTCAGTGCGCAAGCGCTCAACTTGAGGCGCAGTCATCCCTGAAAACGAGAACATACCGCGTTGCTTCATCACGAAACTGAAGTCTTGCGTGGCGCCGTACTGAGCCAGTTTTTCGACGATCTGACGTCGCATCAGACGGATTCTGTCGCGCATACCGGCGAGCTCTTGATCCCAAAGGGCAAACAGCTCGGGCGTATTCAGCACCGTGGACACGATCGTGCCGCCGTGTGTAGGTGGGTTTGAATAATTGGTACGAATAACGCGCTTGACTTGGCTGAGTACGCGGTTTGACTCGTCTTGACTGCCAGTGATAATGGTCAAGGCGCCGACGCGTTCGCCGTAGAGCGAGAAGGATTTTGAAAACGACGAACTGATAAACATCGTCATATCAAGATCAGCGAAAATGCGCACGGCTGCGGCATCTTGCTCGAGCCCATCGCCAAACCCTTGATAGGCGATGTCTAAGAAAGGGATCAGCTCGCCTGCTTTGACAATTTGTGTAACGGCTTTCCATTGCTCGGTCGAGAGATCAACCCCGGTTGGGTTGTGACAGCAGGCGTGCAAGACCGCCACGCTTTTAGGAGGCAGTGCCTTGAGGGCTGCGAGCATGCCTTCAAAATTTAAGCCGTGGGTGGCTGCGTCGTAGTATGGGTAGGTCACGACCTCAAAGCCAGCGCGCTCAAACAGCGCACGGTGATTTTCCCAGCTTGGGTCACTGATCGCGACTTTAGCGTTTGGAGCCAGTTGTTTAATGTAGTCGGCGCCAATTTTGAGCGCGCCCGTGCCGCCGAGGGCTTGCATGGTTAACACGCGACCGGCCGCGATCAGTGTCGAGTTTTTACCGAGCACGAGCTCTTGCGCGCCTTTGTTGTAGCCAGCAATGCCTTCGATTGGCAGGTAGCCGCGTGCGGCTGCTGCCTCAACGCGTGCAACCTCAGCTGTATGCACGGCCTTGAGCAAGGGGATCTTGCCGTGATCGTCGTAATACACGCCCACACCCAGATTGACCTTAGTGGCGCGGATATCGGCGCTAAATTGTTCGTTTAAGCCCAGGATTGGATCGCGGGGGGCAAGTTCAACGGCTTGAAAGAGGGTGCTCATTTGGCTTTTAGTGGGTAAATGATAAGTGTGACAAGGTTAGGGTAGACGTATGTATTTTCAGAGAACATAATGGCGGGTTACCCTCGAACCGAGGGGTATCCCGAATAAGTCTAGCATGGCCACCCGCAAGAGCAAAAAAACGATCGAACAATCCGTCACTGAGTCAATGACGCAGGTGCTTCTAGAAAGAAAGTCTGCCGAAGATGACGCTGGGCAGACCTCTGCCCAGGCGTCCGCGCCGGCAGTCGCCGTCGCCGAGCCGATATTAGCTAAAGCCGAGCCGGCTGCACCCAGTTACACCCCAGCAGTCGTCGACACGATCTACAGCGCCGCCATCTCAACCGGGGATGAGAAGGGGCGTTTTGTCGATTATCCCGATAGCCCCTTTCACTTGTATCAGCCCTATCCCCCGGGCGGTGACCAGCCCCGCGCGATTGATTTGCTCGAGCAAGGCGTGCGCGATGGTTTGATGTCGCAAACACTGTTAGGCGTGACCGGCTCGGGTAAAACCTTCACGATGGCGAACATGATTGCGCGCTTGGGTAGGCCTGCAATTGTCTTGGCACCTAACAAAACGCTAGCCGCGCAACTGTACGCCGAGATGCGCGAGTTTTTTCCGAAAAACGCAGTCGAATATTTTGTGTCGTATTACGACTACTACCAGCCCGAAGCGTACGTGCCCACCCGCGATTTGTTTATCGAAAAAGATTCATCGATCAACGAGCACATTGAACAGATGCGCTTGTCGGCCACTAAAAGTTTGCTCGAGCGGCGTGACACTGTCATCGTGGGCACGGTATCTTGCATTTACGGTATAGGCAACCCCGCTGATTACCACGCCATGGTGCTGATCTTGCGCGCGGGCGATCGTATTGCACGACGCGAAATCCTTGAGCGCTTAGTGGCCATGCAATACGAACGCAATGATCTCGAGTTTACGCGCGGCACTTTTCGTGCACGTGGTGAAACGATCGATATTTTTCCAGCCGAAAGCGCCGAGCTTGCGGTGCGCTTAACTTTGTTTGATGACGAGGTTGAAAGCCTAGAATTATTCGATCCCTTGACAGGCAAGGTGCGTCAGAAGGTGCCACGCTTTACCGTATATCCGGGATCGCATTACGTCACACCGCGCGATACCGTGTTGCGCGCGATCGAGACGATCAAACAAGAGCTGCGCGAGCGCGTTAAACAATTTGTCGATTCTGGTCATTTGATCGAGGCGCAGCGTATTGAACAGCGCACCCGCTTTGATCTTGAGATGTTGTCTGAACTTGGCTTTTGTAAAGGTATTGAAAACTATTCGCGCCACCTGTCGGGCGCGGCGCCCGGCGATCCGCCACCCACGATGATTGATTACCTGCCGCGCGATGCCTTAATGTTTATCGACGAAAGTCATGTCACGATTGGTCAGCTAGGCGGTATGTACCGCGGTGACCGTGCTCGCAAAGAAACGCTTGTGACCTACGGCTTTCGGTTGCCTTCGGCGATGGATAATCGCCCGTTAAAAATGGAAGAGTTTGAGTCACGCATGCGTCAGTGCGTATTTGTCTCTGCCACGCCAGGTAACTACGAACAAGGGCATTCTGACCATGTGGTTGAACAAGTGGTGCGCCCCACGGGTTTGGTAGACCCCATTGTCGAGGTGCGCCCCGCCCGCACACAGGTTGACGACTTGTTGGGTGAAATTAAGCTACGTACGGCGGTGCAAGAACGTGTGCTAGTGACAACGCTGACTAAACGCATGGCCGAGGACCTCACCGATTACTTGAATGAAAGTGGCCAGCGCGTGCGCTACCTGCATTCAGATATCGATACGGTCGAGCGCGTTGAAATTATTCGTGATCTGCGCCTCGGTGTATTCGATGTGCTGGTGGGCATTAACTTGTTGCGCGAGGGGCTCGACATCCCTGAAGTGTCCTTGGTTGCGATTTTGGATGCTGACAAAGAAGGCTTTTTGCGTTCGGATCGCAGTTTGATTCAAACGATTGGCCGTGCCGCACGTAACTTAAATGGCCGCGCCATTTTGTATGCCGATCGAATCACCGATTCGATGAAACGCGCGATGGGTGAAACCGAAAGGCGCCGCAACAAACAGCTTGCCTTTAACCTCGAGCACGGTATTGAACCCCGTAGCGTGCGCAAGGCGGTGCGTGAGCTGATCGACGGCATCGTGGCGCCAGCGTTTAGAGATCAACCCGAAGATCCCTCTTCTTATGCCTTGCTCACCGACGAAAAAGCACTTGCAAAAGAGTTTAAACGTCTCGAAAAGCTTATGCTCGATCATGCTCGCAACCTTGAGTTTGAGCAGGCTGCAGCGGCTCGCGACGCGTTGAAGGTGCTCAAAGACCGCGTGCTCTTTTCTGGTGCCTAAAAGTCTTACCCAGGCGTTGATTTGGTGCTTTTATCCAGTGCTTGTCACGCAATTCTTATATTGTTTTGATACTATTCGTAAATTTTTTCACTATATGGACTATTTCTCGCGGCACGAGTGCTTCGTAACCTATTGAAATATATAGTGATTAAATCTTTGCCCCCTTGTGAGATTTTTTGCTTATTTGTACAAAAAATATCTAGACATCTTAGGGGTTTTCCCGCACAATACGCACCATGATGACAAAAGTTCTTTTCGTATGCACGGGTAACATTTGCCGCTCCCCCAGTGCTGAAGGCGTTTTTCGCCACCTGATCAAAGAAGCTGGCCTCGCTGAGGTCGTGGGCATTGATTCTGCCGGCACACACAATTTTCACCTTGGTGAAGGCTCTGATCCGCGCGCGCTGGCAGCAGCCCGCAAGCGCGGCTACGATATTGCCGAGCACGTTGCCCGTCAAGTCACCGCTGAAGATTACCGCGAATATGACCTGATTTTGGCTATGGATTGGGAAAACCTCTCGGCCATGCAACAACAGTGTCCAAAATTACATCAGCACAAACTGATGTTGTTGATGCGCTTTGCCAACGAATTCGAAGAAGCAACGGTGCCCGATCCCTATTACGGTGGTCCTGAAGGCTTCGGTAAAGTGTTGGATTATCTTGAAGACTCTTGCCAGGGCGTGCTTGAATTGGTGCGTAAACGCGCAACCCAATACCAGGCTGCGTAAGCCTGCATACCTAGCGAACTTGCGTATGTCAAGCTGAAAAAACGCCCTGTTTGAACTGCACCCCAAAATTTGGACACAAATCCAACTCTTGGGGTGTTTTTCATGGCGAAGTACGACAAGGAACTTAAAAGATCAGTAGTTCAAGATTGCTGAGTGGGTCGTTGCAGCCATAAAGCGTGACTACCTTAAGGTCTTTAAGGGGATACCCTAGCAAAACAGTCAAGAATTGTGTATACTTGAGTTGTTTAGTCGGATAAGTGGTTGCGTTGTGCAATCGCTTTGTTTTAAAGGACACTGTTATGCGACTCACCACAAAAGGGCGTTTTGCTGTTACGGCCATGATTGATCTTGCTTTGCGCCAGCAAAGCGGTCCCGTCACCTTGTCGGCGATCAGCCAGCGACAAAATATTTCTCTATCTTACCTCGAGCAGCTGTTCGGTAAGCTGCGTCGCCACGAGCTCGTCGAAAGCGTGCGCGGCCCAGGCGGCGGTTATACCTTGGCGCGTCTGGCGCGTACGATTACCGTCGCTGACATCATTTTTGCTGTTGATGAGCCTATTGACGCCACGAGCTGTGCGGGTAAAACCGACTGTGCCACCGGTACAGATGGCAAGCAAGGCATCTGTATGACCCACGAACTCTGGTCAACACTCAATCGTAAGATGGTTGATTTTCTTGATTCAGTGGCCTTGCAAGATTTGGTTGATCAGCAACGCTTGCGTCAAATACAAGAGGCAGGCCAGGCCAATGGCGCTGGCGTACGCGTCAATCTGGTCAACACACCGACAACCACCGTTAAACAGTCTGCCGCCGCAAACGCCTAGGAGCTCGCAATGTCCTCATTACCGATTTATTTAGATTATTCAGCCACGACTCCTGTTGACCCCAAAGTGGTCGATAAGATGATTCCATGGCTCTATGAGCACGCGGGCAATCCTGCCTCACGCAGCCACGCCTATGGTTGGGAAGCCGAAGAGGCCGTCGAGCGCGCACGCGTGCAAGTGGCGTCTCTAGTCAATGCTGACCCACGCGAAATCGTCTGGACTTCAGGCGCAACTGAATCCAATAATCTCGCAATCAAAGGTGCAGCTGGCTTTTACGCTGAGCGTGGCAAACACATCATTACCATCAAAACCGAGCACAAAGCTGTGCTAGACCCCTGTCGCGAACTCGAGCGCCAAGGTTTCGAGGTCACTTACCTTGACGTCCAAGAAGATGGTTTGATTAATCTTGATGCCTTTAAAGCAGCCATCCGTCCTGACACTGTGTTGGTTTCGGTGATGTTCGTGAATAACGAAATTGGCGTGATTCAGCCAATCGCAACGCTGGGCGAAATCTGCCGCGAAAACAACATCATTTTCCATGTGGATGCCGCGCAGGCAACTGGCAAGGTCGAGATTGATCTGCAAGCGTTGAAAGTCGATTTGATGTCGTTCTGCGCACACAAAACCTATGGTCCTAAAGGTATTGGTGCCTTGTATGTGCGTCGCAAGCCTCGCATTCGCATCGAGGCGCAAATGCACGGCGGTGGTCACGAGCGCGGTTTTCGCTCGGGCACACTCGCCACACATCAAATTGTAGGTATGGGCGAGTCCTTTGCCTTGGCACAAGCCGAAATGGGTACCGAAAACGAGCGCGTGCGCATGCTGCGCGATCGTCTTTGGGCCGGCCTGTCACAAATCGAAGAGGTCTACCTCAACGGTGACATCGAACAACGCGTGCCGCATAACCTGAACGTTAGTTTTAACTACGTTGAGGGCGAGTCCCTGATCATGGCCATCAAAGAGCTCGCGGTATCAAGCGGTTCTGCCTGCACTTCAGCTAGTCTTGAGCCGTCTTATGTGTTGCGTGCCTTAGGGCGTAACGATGAGTTGGCGCATAGTTCAATTCGCTTTACCATCGGTCGCTTTACTACCGAAAAAGAAATTGACTTTGCAGTTGAGTTGCTCAAAGCGCGCGTAGGAAAGCTGCGTGACATGTCGCCTCTTTGGGAAATGGCCAAAGACGGTATCGATTTGAATTCGGTTCAGTGGGCCGCCCACTAAACACATAAGTTGGAGATTAAACATGGCATACAGCGAAAAAGTACTGGATCATTACGAAAACCCCCGCAACGTCGGTACCTTTGACAAGGGCGACGATCAGGTTGGCACAGGCATGGTGGGTGCACCCGCCTGTGGTGACGTGATGAAGTTGCAGATTCGTGTCAACGCCGACGGCATAATCGAAGACGCGCGTTTTAAAACCTACGGTTGTGGTTCTGCCATTGCCTCAAGTTCGTTGGTGACCGAGTGGGTGAAGGGTAAGACACTTGACCAGGCACTGACTATTCGCAATACCCAAATTGCTGAAGAGCTTGCGTTGCCTCCCGTTAAAATCCATTGCTCGATCTTGGCTGAAGACGCGATCAAAGCCGCGGTTCAAGACTACAAAGATAAACACCAAGGATAAGCCATGGCTGTCACACTGACTGTTCAGGCCGCCGACCACATCGGCAAGTATCTGCAAAAACGCGGCAGCGGGATTGGCTTGCGTTTAGGCGTTCGCACCACGGGTTGTTCGGGTATGGCTTACAAGCTTGAGTACGTGGACGAGGCCGCCTCAGAAGACCAGGTCTTTGAAAGCTTTGGCGTCAAAGTATTTATTGACCCAAAAAGTTTGGCCTATCTCGAAGGCACAGAGCTTGATTACGCGCGCGAAGGCTTGAACGAAGGTTTTAAGTTTCGCAATCCCAATGAAAAGGCGACCTGCGGCTGCGGCGAATCGTTCACGGTATAACAGCTTGTGAACGCAACAGATCATTTTGCGCTGTTTGATTTGCCGCGTAGCTTCGCACTAGATGCCGCACAACTTGAGGCCGCCTGGAAACACGTGGCGCAAGCGGTTCACCCCGATCGCTTCGCCACGCGTTCTGCACCCGAACGCAGGGTCGCCATGCAATGGAGTGCGCAGGCCAACGAAGCCTATCGCGTGCTCAAGCAACCTCTGTTGCGTGCGCGTTATTTGTGCGATCTTGCTGGCGTCGACTTGCAAACTGAAACCAACACGGCGATGGCACCTGAGTTTTTGGTGCAACAAATGTCATGGCACGAACAGCTTGATGAGTGTTTAGACGATCCTCAAAATACTCTTGCGCGCGAGGCCTTATCTCAAGAAATTGAGTTGGCTTTGGCGCAGTGTCAGCAAGCCGTATCTGAGGCGCTTAAATCTGAACAGTACAAGCAAGCCGCTAGTCGTATCCGCGAGTGGATGTTTCTAGATAAATTAACCACTCAGCTCCAAACTACAGAAGTTTAAAACTTACCTATGGCTTTATTGCAGATTTCTGAACCAGGCGAGTCGCCGGCCCCGCATCAACGGCGCTTGGCGGTCGGGATTGATTTAGGTACTACACATTCGCTGGTGGCTTCGGTGCGCAGCAGCGTGGCTGAGGTCTTGCCCGACGAGTTGGGTCGCCATCTCGTGCCATCCGCTGTCTTGTATCAAGCCGGGGGTGCGGCCTTAATTGGTGTCGAAGCCTTGGCGCAGCAGGCGCAATATCCACTTGATACCTTAGTGTCGGTGAAACGATTGATGGGGCGCTCGTATGATGACGCGGTCGCCTCTGGCATGCCGCTTAACTTTGTACGCGATAGCCAAAGCGTCAGAATCCATACCCAACACGCTGATGTGTCGCCCGTTGAGGTGGCAGCAAAAATTCTAGAGAAGTTAAAGTTTTTGGCCGAAGGCACCTTAGGCGATGAGCTTGTGGGCGCTGTGATTACGGTGCCTGCATATTTTGATGATGCCCAGCGTCAGGCCACGCGCGATGCCGCACGTTTAGCTGGTTTGAATGTCTTGCGCTTGTTAAACGAGCCCACAGCCGCTGCGATCGCTTACGGGTTGGATCATGGGTCTGAAGGCCTGTATGCCGTGTTTGATTTGGGTGGCGGCACCTTTGATGTGTCGTTGTTAAAACTCACGCGTGGCGTCTTTGAAGTCGTAGCAACGGGTGGCGATACCGCCTTGGGTGGAGACGATTTTGATGCGGCCTTGGCAGATTACTTTGCCGGCGTGCATTGCTTGAATGATCTGGATCACGCTGCTAGGCGTGCGTTATTGAGTGCCTCGCGTCGCTTACGTGAGGCACTCACTGAACATGCCTCGCATACTGAAACGCTGCTGCTGGGCGCCGCAAAAATTGACTTGTCGTTAACGCGCGTGGCGTTTGAAGCGCTTGCGCATTCACTGATTGAGCGCACACTTGCTTGTGCGCGGCAGGTCTTAAAAGATGCAGGGCTTTCGGTAAAAGATGTGCAGGGTGTCGTGATGGTAGGCGGGGCAACCCGCATGCCAGTTGTACAGGCCGCTGTGCAAACCTTGTTTGGTAAAACGCCGTTAACGGATTTGGATCCGGATCAGGTTGTGGCCTTAGGTGCAGCCTTGCAAGCCAACTTATTGGCAGGTAATCGCAATCCAGGCGAAGACTGGTTATTGTTGGATGTCACGCCCTTAACCCTTGGTTTAGAAACCATGGGTGGCTTGGTTGAGCACATCATCCCACGTAACAGCACGATCCCCGTGGCACGTGCGCAAGAATTCACCACGTTTAAAGATGGTCAGACTGCATTAGCGGTGCATGTGGTGCAGGGCGAGCGTGACTTGGTCGCTGACTGTCGTTCGCTTGCACGCTTTGAGTTGCGGGGGATCCCACCGATGGTGGCGGGCGCTGCGCGGATTCGAGTCACGTTTCAGGTTGATGCCGATGGTTTGCTGAGTGTGACCGCACGCGAGCAGGGCTCAGACGTTGAAGCTTCGGTGACGGTGAAACCCTCGTATGGTTTAACCGATGATGAAGTGTCTCAGATGCTGTCAGACAGTATCACGCTGGCCGATCACGATGCCAAAATGCGGATGTTGCGTGAGCAGCAAGTGGATGCGCGACAACTGATTGAGTCGGTGGTTGCTGCGTTGGCGGCTGATTCTGATCTGTTAAGTGCAGGGCAACAGACGCGTATCGCCCAGCAGCTGCAGGCCACGCAGTTGTGCGCGCAAGGCGATGATCTTGACGCGATTCGTCTGGCGACCAAAGCGTTGTCAGAGGTGACCGATGATTTTGCTGCACAGCGTATGGATCGCAGTATCCGTGCGGCGTTGAAAGGTAAGTCGCTGAACGAACTTTGAAGGGTAAATCATTGAATGACCGGTAAGGGTCTGGGTGGTTACGCGATAGCAGTTTGACGCGTGAGGACTTTAGCTCTTTTTCGTCATCGCCGATGGTGTAATCCCTTTTTGCTTTATTTTTTTGTATCTTGAGCTTTTAAGGTTATGACAAAAATTACGGTTCTTCCTCATCCTGATGTTTGCCCCGAGGGCATTGTCATCGACAACGTACCCGTGGGTGAATCGATTTGTCGCGTGTTGTTAGACAATCACGTTGAACTCGAGCATGCGTGCGAATTATCGTGTGCTTGCACGACCTGTCACGTTGTCGTCAAGGCTGGCTTTAATTCGCTTGAAGCCGCTTCAGATTCTGAAGAAGATCTACTTGATCGCGCCTGGGGTTTATCCACCACTTCTCGTCTGGCCTGCCAGGCCAAGATCGGTTCTGCTGATCTGACGATCGAGATCCCACGTTATACGATTAATCATGCAAAAGAAAGTCACTAGGAGCTTGTTATGGCCCGCTTTTCTGCAAATCTAGGATTTCTTTGGTCAACCTTGCCGCTGCTTGAGCGTATCGAAAGCGCTGCGGCCAGTGGTTTCAAAGCGATTGAGTTGCAGTGGCCGTATGACACTCCCGCGCAAGATGTCAAAGCTGCGGTGGCGCGGTTAAAGCTGACCTTGCTGGCGGTGAATACACCCGTTGGTGATGCCAGTATCGGCGAATCGGGCTTGGCCGCGTTGCCAGGTCGTGAGGCTGATTTTCAACAGGCATTCAATCAATCGCTGCAGTGGTGTATCGGCAGCGGTGCCCCGGCCATCCATGTGATGCCCGGTATTTTGAAGCCAGGCACTGAGGTACAAGCGCGCGAAACTTTAATCCGCAATCTGCAATGGGCGGCTGATCAAGCCGCACCACACGGCGTCACGCTGCTGCTCGAAGCGATCAATCAACGCGACAAGCCTGGTTACTTTTATTCAAAGCAAGTTGATTCAAACTCAATCCGCGAAGCTTGCGCACGCAGTAACATTAAGTTGATGTTTGACGTGTATCACGTAGGTTGCGCCGAGGGCGACATCCTGACTAAGTTGGCACAGTACATGCCCCATATCGGTCACATCCAGATCGCAGCAGTGCCCACACGCAATGAGCCTGATGAAGGCGAAGTGAATTACCCCAACGTGTTAAAGCGTGTTGATGAACTCGGCTACACCGGCTGGATCGGCTGCGAATACCGCCCACGCGGCGAAGTTGAAGCTGGGTTAGGGTGGCTGAAGGCGTATTGAGCCCGAGATTGCTGTGATCGTACGTGGGGCTGTTCGTGGTGTCGTGCGCTAGTCTTTAGCGCTCTGATATGTGGTCACCTGTTTGTTCACTGACCCGCGTGTTCAACAAGCCATGCTTGAATCAGCACTGCGACTGCATCTGAATTGCGATCCATCATCGGCATGTGGCTGTTGCCCTGCAACCCAGCGGCGGGCAAGTTCAACAGATCAGCGCGCGCGCCATGCCTTAACAGCTGCGCGCGAAAGTTTTCTTGTTGCTGATAGATTTTTGCCCAAAAAGGCACATCGTTGACGTAATCGCCCCACACCCAAAGCGTCGGAATATTTTTAAACGCACTGAGGTCGGTTTGCGTTGGGTCGGGTGAGCCGTGTGGTTCAACCAGCACCAACGCTTTAACGTTATCTGGATTGTTCAAGGCGGCTTGAAGGCCAAAGTAACCGCTTTGACTGTGCACCACGATCACACAAGGGCCCATCTTTTGCACATAGGCATCGTAGGCTTTTTGCGTGACGGCGTCGTTCGTGAGCCAGCGCGGCACTGCTTGTTTGGCGAGCTGGTCAAAGGCCTCAGTCGGAAATTCAGTTTGAGGATAGGCGCAGCGCTGAGCAGAGTTAGGGTGATAAGTGGGGCCAATTCGAAAAAGCTCCCAAGCCTCTTTTTTGGTTCGAAATATTGGTTCAGTTTTAAAAATTTCTGGGTAACGTGCCCATGATGCACGGCCACGCTCAACGGCGTCGCTAACGTAGGTATCCCAACCTGCACGTAAAAAATACATCTGCCAACCGGGTGCGCCATCGGGTTTTGTTTCGTAGGTAACACCAGTCAGGCCACCACCATGCCAAAGCAAGAGAGGCAGCTTAGATTTTGGTTGTGCAAGTTTGACGAAATGAACATACATTTGTTCAACTTCGACCTCGCCGTTGGGGTCAACGACCAGCGGCAAGCCTTTGGTGCTAAACGCCATCTCTCTGGGTGGTAACCCTGCTAAGGCGACTTGTCGCCCGCCAAGGTGAAAGCTTCCGATCTCTTTGATCGCGATTGGGGGTGGAGTATCTTGGGTTGATGTGTTCGAGGGCTTGTTCATGAGAGTATTTGTTGGGCTACGCCTTAAAGCCCCAACGGGCGATGTAAAGAGAGAGTGCGTTAATCGTAGCGTAAAGCGTAAAGCCAATAGCAACGATCACGAACATCGCTGGGGGTTCGGTTTTCAGCCAATAGACAGCCACACAACCTGCGACGGCGACAAAAACGAGGCGCGTTGAGCTGCCGATCAGCACCCAGCCTAATTTTCCTGAGCCTTGCGAGGCAAAAAATAACACTAGGCCCACGCCAAAGAGTCCGTAGCAGGGTCCGACGATGTTGAGGTAGGCGCTACCGAAAGCGATGATTTCTGGGTCGGCAGTAAACCATTGCATCCATAAAAGCGGAAACATCCCAACGGTGATACCGATCGTACCGGTGATGACTGCGACCAAGGCAGCACCCGTCCAGGTCGCGCGAATGGCGCGATTAGGATTGCCTGCACCGATGTTGGTGGCCGCCATGGTGGTCAACACTGTACCAATGCCAAATACGATGGGGATCAGGATAAATTCGAGTCTTGCTGCAACCCCAAAACCTGCGAGCGCGCTGATGCCGTAGGTGCCAACGTAGGCGGTTGCGATCAGGATTGAGCTGTTGCTGAGCAGAGGGCTCAAGGTACCTGGCAGACCGATTCGTAAGATCGTACGAAATAAGCTTGCTGACCAAGCGCCGTTAAATCGTAATCTGACCGCCGCTTGTGGCCTGAGTAAATAGGCCAGCATCACGCTTGTTGCCAACACATTGACGCCGACCGTGCTTGCGGCGGCACCTGCAATGCCTAGGCCCCCAAACGACCCCCAGCCAAAAACGAGCAAAGGGCATAACCCAGCGTGTAATACCGCTGTACCAATCAGCATGTAAGAGGGGATCGCCATGTTGCCCGACCCGCGCACAATGGCTGAGAGCGTGTTAGTCAACCAAACGGTAAACCCGCCTGCAAACAATACCGTTGAGTAGGTGAGGGCAACTTGCAGGTTTTCACCACTGCCGCCAAGCAAGGCGTAGATTGACGGACCAAAGCCCAGCACGATCAACGAAAAAATCGCTGACATGATTAACGCTGTGGCGAGCGCGTGTTGTGCAAGACGTTCTGCCAGCGCACGATCGCCAGAGCCCAAGGCGCGGGCAACGACTGAATTAATTGAGCCACCCAGCGCACCATTCGACATTTGCTGCATCAGCATGGCAATTGGAAACACCAGCGCTGCGCCGGCTAACGCCTGCGTGCCGAGTAATCCAATGATGTAGCCGTCGTAGGCGATGATTCCAGTCGAGGCAAACAAGCCCATGATGTTGGGGGTTGCTAGGCGTAAAATGGTCGATAAAAGAGGCCCGTTTAACAGGGCCTCAGTGCGCGCCGATCTGCCGCTTGGCGCTGGCGCAGCAGAGGCACCCATCTAATCTTCTTTGCGCAGGTGCGGAAACAAGATCACATCGCGAATACTTGGGCTGTCAGTCAATAGCATGACCAGTCGATCAATGCCGATACCGCATCCGCCTGCAGGGGGCATACCGTATTCAAGTGCGCGAATGTAATCGGCGTCATAAAACATAGCTTCTTCGTCACCGGCGTCTTTGGCTACAACTTGCGCGTGAAAACGCGCGGCTTGATCTTCCGGGTCGTTCAGCTCTGAAAACCCGTTGGCGATTTCGCGACCGGTAATAAACAACTCATAGCGCTCGGTAATCCCGGGGCGAGTATCGGATTCACGCGCTAGGGGCGAGACCTCAATAGGGTAGTCGATGATATAGGTCGGATGCCACAACTGGGCCTCGGCGGTTTCTTCGAAGAGTGCGAGTTGTAGTGCACCTAGCCCAGCACGGGCAAGATTTGGCGCATTGACGTCAACGCCGCGCTTTTTAAGTTCAGTGCGCACAAACTCAATATCCGCTAGCTGAGCTTCGCTAAATTGCGGTGCATGCGCCAAAATCGCTTGCACAATCGTTAGGCGATGAAAGGGTTTCGATAAATTAAGTTCACGGCCTTGATAGGTGAGGGTGGCGGTACCACACGCACTGATCGCGGCTGCACGAATAATCTGCTCAGTAAAATCCATCAACCATTGATAGTCGGTGTACGCCGCATAAAACTCCATCATGGTGAATTCAGGATTGTGGCGTGGGCTGACACCTTCGTTACGGAAGTTGCGATTGATCTCGAACACGCGCTCAAAGCCGCCCACTACCAGACGCTTTAAATACAGCTCAGGTGCAATGCGCAAAAACATTTCCATATCAAGCGCGTTGTGATGGGTGACGAAAGGCTTAGCCGCTGCACCGCCTGGTATGGTGTGCAACATGGGGGTTTCAACCTCTAGAAACCCAGCGTCAACCATCACCTGGCGCACGGCGCTGATCGCTTTGCTGCGCGCAGCAAAGGTTTGGCGCGTTTGCTCAGTCATAATCAGATCAACGTAGCGCTGACGGTAACGCAATTCTTGATCGGCAATGCCGTGAAACTTATCGGGCAAGGGGCGCAGTGATTTAGCCAAGATGCGAGCGCTTTCTGCATGAATCGAGAGCTCGCCCTTATTGGTTTTAAACATATAACCCGTGACGGCCAAAATGTCGCCGGTGTCCCAGTGTTTAAAAGATTCGTAGACCTCTTCGCCGAGATTATTGCGATCCAGATAAATCTGAATACGGCCGGTGCTGTCTTGCAGGGTTGCAAAGCTTGCTTTGCCCATCACACGCTTGAGCATCATGCGCCCGGCCACTGAGGCAGGGTGTTTGGCCTCAGCAAGAGCGGCTTGCTCTTGCTCGCCGTATTGCGTGTGTAAGGCTTGCGCCCGATCCGCCGGCACGAAATCATTCGGAAAAGCTACCCCCTTGGTGCGCAGCGCAGCAAGCTTGGCCCGTCGCTCAGCGATCAGGTGGTTTTCGTCTGGCACGGCGGCGGTGGTTTCGGTCATGATGGTCTTAGTCATTAATTAGAAATATCATCTGTCTCATGAGCGGCCCAGATACCAGCGGTCGGACGTTTTAGCCCGCAACGACTGGCGCTAATTCGCAGGGTAAGCCGCGGTCACTCATGAAATGCTTAAAACTCTGGTCACGCGTTTAATCTGTACAAAAATTAAACGTTGTGCTCACGCACATCGTCAATCGTCTTGCCACCAAACGCTTCACTAGCAAGCACTTTAAGCAGGCGTGTCGCAGTACCTTCAGGCGTCGCCAATTTTTGTTGCGAGTGCGCGTCTAAAAAGCGATCCAAACTTGGCAGATCATTTTTTGACGTGGCGCGAATTTTTTCTTGCATGGGGGTGTCGATCATGCCGGGTGCCATCGACACAATCCGTGCACGTTTGCCTTGATCCATCTGTGCAACTTCAGCATACCGATCCATCGCAGCCTTGGTGGCGCAGTACACGCCCCAACCTGAACTAGGATTGCGACCAGCACCTGACGAGATCAGCATCACGCGTAGATCGCTGGCTTGCGTCGCACCGGCCAGCACGACCGCAGTCAAATAGATGGCTGAGGTGATATTGACTTGAAAGGCCTGATTGATCACAGCGATATCAGTGAGATCTTGCGACTGGGCGATGGGTGTGACCACGCCCGCGTTATGAATAAAACGCACGCTGGTGTGCTTGGCCAGTAAAGGCTTGAGTTGTGCCGCAGCCTGTTCAAGCGCTTTGGTATCACCCAGATCAACGTTAATTTGGGTCAAGGTCGTGCCGTGCGTTTTGGCGGTGGCAGCCAGCGCATCAGAGGCTACGCGCGACAGCGTCACAAGGTGGTCACCGTTATGTGCCAGTTGGGTTGCCATGACGGCACCTAAGCCGCGTGTGGTGCCTGTCAGAATGGTGAGTTGACTCATCTTTTAAACCCCCTGTTTTAAGCTTGCCTGAATAAACGGATCGAGATCGCCGTCTAAGACTTTCTGTGTATTTGAAATTTCAACGTTGGTACGCAAATCTTTAATACGGCTTTGATCAAGCACATACGAGCGAATCTGATGGCCCCAGCCCACATCGGTTTTAGCGTCTTCCATCTTTTGCTGTGCGGCCATGCGATTACGCATTTCGAGCTCAAACAAACGCGACTTCAGCATTTGCATGGCCTCGGCACGGTTGCGATGCTGCGAGCGATCGTTTTGGCACTGCACCACAATGTTGGTGGGGATGTGCGTAATCCGCACTGCAGAATCGGTTTTGTTAATGTGCTGGCCGCCCGCTCCGCTGGCGCGATAAGTATCCACGCGCAAGTCGGCCGGGTTGATATCGATTTCGATCGAGTCATCGACCTCAGGGTAGACAAACACGCTGGCAAACGAGGTGTGGCGACCGCCTGACGAATCAAACGGACTTTTGCGCACCAGGCGATGCACGCCGCTTTCAGTACGCAAAAAGCCAAAGGCATACTCGCCCTCGATTTTGATGGTGGCTGACTTGATGCCTGCCACCTCACCGTCAGATTCTTCGAGAAGCTCGGCTTTAAAACCTTTGCGCTCGGCATAGCGCAAGTATTGGCGCAACAGCATCGAAGCCCAGTCTTGCGCTTCGGTACCGCCGGCGCCCGCCTGGATATCTAAAAAGCAATTGAGCGGATCTGCCGGGTTTGAGAACATCCGGCGAAACTCCATGCCCTCGAGTGTGGCTTGAAACTCTGCGGCATCGGCTTCGATCGACTCTAGTGTTTTATCATCGCTGTCGCTGGCTGCGAGTTCGAATAATTCAAGCGAATCCGTAATAGACTGAGCCAGGCTGCTGAGGGTGCCAACCACGCCTTCGATATTCTTTTTTTCGCGGCCCAGTTCTTGGGCACGTTTAGGGTCGTTCCAGACGTTTGGGTCTTCTAGTTCAGCGTTAACAACGTGCAGACGTTCTGCTTTGACATCGTAGTCAAAGATACCCCCGAAGCGCACGTTCGCGCGCCGCGTAATCGGTTAAACGCGAAGAGATTTGATTCTGACGTTCTGCTTCCATCTGCTTTGAATTCCACGATCTAAGGATTTAACTCAGTAGTTTAACGGAGAACCGCAGGGGCTCGCGCCGCTACCTGCGGTGACCAAGCGCACGGTGGACCGATTGCCGATTCTTGCGCGAGGCTGCCTCAGGCCGCCTCAGCGTATTCAATCACCAGTTGCACCATGATCCGGCCATTCCAGACGTTTTGGTCCAGTCGATAGGCGACCTTGACGAACTCAGGGAGACTGTCGATGCGGTTAAACCAAATGGCGTCAAAGCGTTGGTGGCCACGTTCAAGCGACAGCTTTAAGTGCTTTTCGCCCACGAGTTTTTGGCTACGCACCATAAACTCGTCTAAAAACAAGGGTGCGGCAAAGCCCGCGCCCCACACTTCTTGTTCAAGCATCACGGCAACTTGGGCGTTGGCAAACCCTTGCTCAAGCGAACCATCTGTTTCAATCAAGGGCTCAAAGCTTTTGCGCCCGGTCAGTTCGATCACGGCTTGTTCAAAGGCGGGCGAGAATTGTTCAAAATCGTCACGCCCTAGCGTCAAGCCCGCAGCCATGGCGTGGCCGCCAAATTTGCGGATCAGACCTGGGTGGCGCTTTGACACCAAATCAAGCACGTCGCGCAGGTGCACATCAGGGATCGAGCGGCCTGAGCCACGTAGCTCGTCATCGCCGGCGGGTGCAAAGGCAAGTGTCGGACGAAAGAATTTTTCTTTGAGTCGCGAGGCCACTAAACCCACCACACCTTGATGCCAGTCGGGGTGAAACACGCAAACCGAAGCTCCGATTTTGCCTGCTTGGATTTGCTCGGTGGCGGCTAGGGCCTGCTCTTTCATGACCCCTTCAATTTGTCGGCGTTCGCGATTGATGGTGTCGAGTTCGCGCGCCAGTTCGAGTGCTTGGGTATCGTCATCGGTGGTGAGGCAACGGATGCCTAAGCCCATGTCGGCTAAGCGACCCGCGGCATTGATGCGCGGGCCTAAGGCAAAGCCCAAATCAAAGCCACTCGCCGCTTGGGGGTTGCGTGCCGAGACCGCAAACAAGGCCCGAATGCCAGGCTGCATCAATCCGCGCCGCATACGGTCTAAGCCACGAGTGACCAGTAAGCGATTGTTGGGATCAAGTTTGACTACATCCGCCACCGTACCGAGTGCCACTAAGTCAGCTAAAGCGTCTAAGCGCGGCCCACCGTTTTCGGTGTACACACCACGTGCGCGAAGTTCAGCACGTAAGGCCAGCATCAGATAAAAAATCACCCCGACACCGGCAAGATTTTTTGACGGAAAGCCACAGCCGACTTGGTTGGGGTTGACGATGGCAAGGGCGTTGGGCAGGGTTTGGCCAGGCAAATGATGGTCGGTGACGATGACGCCGATGCCTTGCGCGTTAGCCTCGGCTACGCCCTCAACACTGGCAATGCCGTTATCAACGGTGATGATGAGGTCGGGCTTGCCGGCGTGATGCAGCAAAGCTAAGTCGATCACCGCGGGCGATAGCCCATAACCTGTTTCAAAACGATTCGGCACTAAATAATCGACATCAGCGCCCATGGCGCGTAGGGCACGCAGACCCACGGCGCAAGCGGTGGCGCCATCACAGTCGTAATCCGCCACGATTAACATCTTTTTATTCGCTGCGATCGCATCGGCTAGCAGTTTGGCCGCATG
>CANKOW010000023.1 GCA_947484295.1 Alcaligenaceae bacterium
ACCTTCACGGTTAAAAGTTTTGACGGCACTGAAAAAGAGATTACGTTTACGATCACGGGTGTGAACGATGACGCTGTGATTGGAGGGCCAAGCCCTGCCGCAGTCACCGAAGATTTGAGTGTCAATGGCGCGGGTCGTTTGGTTGAGTCGGGCCGCCTCACCATGAGCGATGTTGACACCGGTGAGGCGTCTTTTCGTACGGCAGTCATCGCAGCGGCAGGCGACAAAGGCCAGCTGACCTTGGCCACCGATGGTAGCTATACGTACAGCGTGCTCAACACCGATGTGCAGTACCTAGGCGTCGGGATCACTAAGATCGATACGTTTACGGTTAAAAGTTTTGACGGTACTGCCAAGGATATTAGTTTTACGATTACCGGCGTGAATGATGCGGCAGTGATTGGCGGGCCCGTGCCGGGTGCCGTGAAAGAAGATTTGAGTCCTAATGGATTGGGTCAGCTAACCGAAACCGGTCGCTTAACCGTGAGCGATGTCGACACGGGCGAGTCAAGCTTTCAGACTGGTGTTACACCAGGCGCGGGCGACCTAGGTTCACTGACGTTGGCCACCGACGGAAGCTACGCCTATAGCGTGGCGAACACCGCCGTACAGTACCTCGGTGCAGGCATCACTAAGACCGATACCTTCACCGTTAAAAGTTTTGACGGCACCGAAAAGGACATTACTTTTACGATCACGGGCGTCAATGATGCTGCGGTGATTGGCGGGCCCAGCCCTGCTGCGGTCACCGAAGATTTTGGTGTCAATGGCGCAGGTCGTTTGGTTGAGTCGGGTCGCCTCACCGTGAGCGATGTCGATACCGGCGAAGCGTCTTTTCGCACGGCAGTGACTGCCGCGGCAGGAGACAAAGGCCAGCTGACCTTGGCCACCGATGGTAGTTACACCTATAGTGTATTGAATACGGAAGCGCAGTACTTAGGCGCCGGCGATACCAAGACCGATACCTTTACTGTTACGAGCTTTGATGGGACAGCAAAGGACATTAGCTTTACGATTACAGGTGTCAATGACACAGCCGTCATTGGCAACCTGTCGAACAATCGCGTTACCGAAGATCTGGCCCTGGTTGGACTCAATCTGCAGGCGGCGGGCACCATCACAGTGTCGGACGCCGACCAAAATCAAGGCTTCTTTTCGACAACGGTAGCCCCAACCTCCGGCAATATTGGCACGTTAGTGTTGGATCGCAACGGTAACTACGTGTATCGTGCGCCGAACCAAGACACGCAGTATTTGCGTGCGACAGATAGTAAAGTTGACACCTTCAGGATAGCGGCCCTAGATGGCACAAGTAAAGACGTTAGCTTCATCATTCAGGGTGTCAATGACGCGGCGATAATCGGCGCGCCCACGGCCTCTGTTGTGCGTGAGAATGAAGACATGTCGCCGGACGGCTTTCTGTTAGCGGCGGGTACCATTTCGATCAGCGACGTCGATCAATTCGAGTCTGCGTTTTTGACGACAGTGGTGCCAACCGCTGGCACGGATGGCACCTTAACTCTAGCTGCGGATGGCAGCTATACCTACCGAGTCGATAACAGCCTTCATTTATATCTGCCGCTTAATCAGGTTAAGACTGAAACTTTCACAATCAGTAGCGTCGATGGCACAACTAAAAATGTTGATTTTACGATTCGGGGTGTAAACAACCCCGCTCAAATCGGTGCTCCGAGCCCCGCTGCGGTGACTGAAGACACTTTAGTTGGGCTCGACGGAAAGCTCACCGAAACAGGACGTATTACGATCTCTGACTTGGATAACGGTGAAGCGGCTTTTCGCACTTTCGTCGAGACCGGCGCTGGGGATAAAGGTCAGCTCACACTGACCGCTGACGGCGAGTATAGCTACAGCGTGGCGAACTCTGCCGTGCAGTATTTGGGTGCCGGCATGACGCAGGTGGATACCTTCGTTATTAAAACGATTGACGGCACTGCTAAGACGGTTAGCTTTACCATTACTGGCGTCAACGACCTTGCGACGATTAGCACGCCTACCCCTGCCCGAGTGACCGAGGATATCGGTGCGGCCGATGGCTATCTCAGGACCGGGGGCATACTCACCGTAACAGATGCCGATGCTGGGCAATCGACTTTTCAGACGGCGGTGACGGCTTTGGGCAGCCATATTGGTGCACTTGCCCTCGCTTCAGACGGCACATACCAGTACAGCGTGGCGAACGCGCAAGTTCAGTATCTTGGGGATGGCGAAACAAAGGTTGAGTCTTTTACGATTAAAAGTTTGGATGGCACGTCAAAGGACGTGAGCTTCACGATTATTGGCGTAAACGATGGTGCCATTATTGGTGATCCGACCGACTCGATTGTGATAGAAGATACCGAGCTCTTTCGCGGCAACCTCGTTGCAAGTGGGACGATCTCGATTACGGATCCGGATGCAGGGCAGTCGAGTTTCAAAACGACCGTTGTGCCCTTGGTCAATACTTGGGGCAGCTTGACGTTAGCAACGGACGGCGCTTATACGTATTCGGTCGCGAATAATCTTATTGCTTTGCAAGCTTTAAACGAAGGCCAAACAAAGGTTGATCAGTTCACGATTACCTCTTTTGGTGGAACGAAAAAAGTTGTCGATTTCACCATCAAAGGCATCTATGATGGCCCCCCAACGAACGTTGCACCCGTGGTGGGCCCGTTGATTCAACAGTCGTTTTTTGTTGGTGATGCGCAAAAAAATATAGCAGTAGGTGGGCCAGACGAAACGCTTGCTAAGGATTCACAAGACGGGGTCAATCTAAACCGTGGCTCGGCCACCTACTGGGTGGATGGGAAACCTGTCAGCCAGCTCCCTAATTGGATCAAATTTGCCGGCTTTGAACAGGTGATTAATGTCGACCCGTCTTACGTCAACGCAGATCTATTCAACTTAGCAACGGGCGCCACAAAAGTTGTCGATATCAATTACGTCATTTCTGATAACAACGGTGGAAAAGTTGCGCAAAGCGCAATGATTACTGTGACGGGTCAGGATATTTATACGCCTGCTTTTTCGAGCACTAGTGGTTTGACCGATATTTATAGTGCAGGCACCAGCACGAAAAGTATTGATTTATTAGAAGGCGTCGTTAAGAGTCCTGGCGGAGCGTCCATGTCGATCAAGAACGTGGTCATTTCTTTAGATGGTGTAGAAGTGCAGTCCTTGCCAGGTGTCAGCGGCTCTATTGGCGGCTCAACAACCGCGTTCAGTATCGATACTTCGGCCAGCGCCTACACCGATATGGCAGCGGGGCAATCGAAAACCGCAGTCATCAGTTACGACGTAGTCAACACGGTGACGGGCAATGCAGACCTTTTCAAATCAATCGTTCAAACCGAGATCATCACGATCGTGAAGGGTGCCGCCGTGGCGCCTGCGACCATCACCGGTACCTCACGCTCTGATGTGTTGAGGGCAGCGGACTCGGGCCAAACCCTCATCGGTGTCGGAGGCAACGACACACTGATCGGTGGCAAGGGAAATGACATCTTGATTAGTGGGGGGGGCGGTGATGTGTTGACCGGTGGCGGAGGTGCTAATACTTTTAAGTATGTGGCGTTAGCAGACAGCCCTAAAAGCGCCGCAACAGCTACCGATACAATCACCGACTTCAGCAAATCTCAAGGCGATAAGGTTGATCTCTCGGGTATCTTGAATAGTTCGTCAACGGTGACCTCAACCATCAACATTGATCAGACGCTTACTCCGAGCAGTACGAAGATGACGCTGACGCTAGGTGGTGACACCTATCACGTCGCGACTCTAGCAGGACAAGAACTCAGTACACCAGATATTTTGGCGAATCCGGTAAGTGGAGCAAACTTAACCACTTCATTAAACGGTGCAAGCTGGACAACCGTTGTGGATGTTTCGGGTTCAAACGGTGCGCCCATTTCTGTGACAGCGTCAGGCGCGACGGCGTCAGTCTCGGGTGCCACCGCTAATCCAACGGGGAACTGGACAGAGGTTGTCACCGCGGGTGCTGCCGTGGTAGACACAACAGCACAACAAACAACGTTCACCACCGCCGCTGCTTCAAACGCAGTGACAATCACGACAGCGGACACTGCAGTTCATACGGTCGCAAACGTCAGTGTTGTGCAGTGGCATTTGTAATATTCATGATGCGCTGCATCGCTAGAGGCAACTAAGAGCAGTATGACCGTTTCATTCGTACCAATTATTTTCAATTTTTTCGCAGCCTTCTCGATCGTGCTTGGTCTGGCTATGTGCTGGATTTTCAAAGAACGTCTCGACACCTCAGTGCGTTACTGGATTGCCGGCACTTTGCTCACCGGTTTTGCGGCGGGTATCGCCGTCTATCGAGACGCATTTTCGCCCCTCGTCACGATTGTCTTGGCAAACGCCTTAAATTTTGGAGGCTATTTTTTATTTGCTTATTCGTTACGCTGCTTGCTCAGAGGCGTTGAAAAACCGCCCTTCCCGAAGCCGATTCTTTATACTTTATTTGTGGTTGCCTATTTTTGTGTACTGGCGGTGCTTGTGCAGCAAGCCTCGCCAGTCGTTCAAAGAATAGCAGTGGCATTGGTCGCGGGCACGTGTTGCTTGTGGGTGGCCTATCAAGCGCGTTTGGCGCAACGAGCCCTTAATAATACCTACCTGACGGTTTTAGGGTATGTCTTTATTCTGCAGGCGCTTTGCTGGTTTGTCAGAAGCGCTGATCTGTATTTTAGGGATTTGCCTTCACCATTTGAAAGTAATGCGACCAACATCCTTGTTTTTATGAGCCTGTTGGTGTTAGGTGTGTTGCAAATCGTGGTCTACATTGCCTTGCGCTTTGCGTTGTTCGCCTTCGAGGCTAACGACTTGCGTAAGCGCAATCGTTTGCTTGAAAACATTGTGCTTGAAAACAAGTTGCACGCAGCCTTGCGCGCAAAAACGATTGTGCCGCATTACCAATCGATTGTTGACCTAGTAACTGGCAAAGTTATTGGATTTGAAGCACTGGCGCGCTGGCACGATGAGGATCTTGGCCCAATTGCGCCCGATACCTTCATCCCGATTATCGAAGACAGCGGTCGCATTCAAGAACTGACCGACCTGATGATTGACCAAATCCTGATTGATTTGACAACGATTAAGAAAAAATTTCCGGGTGCACTAGTTGCAATCAATGTATCGAGTTTGCTGTTCGCCGACGAATACCTCTTGAAGTTGTTTGGGAAACGTCTTGTAAAGTTTAAAAGCGAGTATCCATCGTTGATCCTTGAAATTGTCGAAGGCAAAATTATCGAAGCCAATGCGCAGGTTGGTTCGCAAATCACTCAGCTTAGAGAGTGGGGCTTGGGGATCAGCATTGACGATTTTGGAAAGGACTATTCATCACACTCACGTCTGATTGCTTTGCCGTTCAATCATCTCAAAATTGACCGTGAGTTTATTCACCAGCTAGGCAAAAGCAAGAATGCCGATATTGTTGTCAAAAACATTATCGACCTGGCGCAAAACCTTGGTATTTCGGTGACGGCAGAGGGTGTTGAAACCCAACAGCAACGCAACGTGCTGGTGCAGCTGGGCTGTCATTGTGGACAGGGCTGGTACTTTGAAAAAGACCAGCCCCTTGAGCGCTTGCATGGCTTGCCTGCAACGTTTGGGCCACCGGTGGCGAGTCCAACGGCTAGCGCCTAACTTTAG
The DNA here is from genome assembly GCA_947484295.1 of Alcaligenaceae bacterium. Taxonomy (GTDB): domain Bacteria; phylum Pseudomonadota; class Gammaproteobacteria; order Burkholderiales; family Burkholderiaceae_B; genus Zwartia. Next base: position 5,668 of record CANKOW010000023.1, read on the forward strand.
TAACCTACCGCCTCACCGTCGCGGCGATGATCAGAGCCTGCCGCATAGGCAAATGGCCCAGTACTTGTTTGCTGTTCGCCTAGTCGAGCAATCAGTTGCGCGCTGCCAAAATCGGTGCTGTCGGCAGGCGCCAAAATCGGTGCATGGCCCATCGCTCTGAGTCCAGCGACCACGGCAGGGCTAACGGTTGCCTCGAGCATGAGCTCAGCCACGTCGTTGATACGCCAGCGCGGTGCGTCTGAGCAGGCTTGTGGGTTGTGCTGCTCAACCACGCGACGCAACACCATTTGCATATGGCCTTGCGCCTGCATGTTGCCGCCCATTACGCCAAACGTCATTTCAGGTTGACCATCACGCGTCATGAAGGCAGGGATGATGGTGTGCATGGGGCGCTTGCCGCCTGCGACTTGATTGGGGTGACCAGGAGTCGTGACAAAACCAGAGCCGCGATTTTGCAACGCGATACCAGTTTTTGGTACGACCACGCCCGAGCCAAAGCCTTTGAAATTGGATTGAATAAACGAAATCATGCGACCGTCTGCATCAGAGGCGCATAAATAAATGGTGCCGCCCGAGGGCGGTTGGCCCGCCGCGTAGGTGCCTGCTTTTTTGGGATTAATTAGCTTGGCGCGTTCGCGCGCATAGGATTTGCTGAGCAAATCTTTTGCGCTGACCTTCATAAATTCGGGGTCGGCCACGTGGGCGTACAGATCAGCAAAAGCGACGCGCATGGCTTCAACTTCTAAGTGCATGCGCTCAGCTGAGTTTGGTGCTGTTTCGTTGTACGGCAGGTGCTCGATGATATTCAAGGCGAGCAGTGCAGTGAGACCTTGGCCGTTTGGCGGGATCTCGTGCACGTCGTAGCCGCGAAAGTTCGTCGAGATCGGCTCGACCCAGTCGGCCTGATGTGCGGCCAAGTCAGCCTCAGTCATGACCGCGCCACACTCGGCTGAAAAGGCCGCAATCATCTTGGCTAAACGACCGCGATAAAACGACTCGCCTTTGGTGCGCGCAATATCCTCAAGCGTGTCGGCTTGATCGGAAAATTTCCAGATTTCACCGGTGGCAGGTGCGCGGCCATTGGGCATGAAGGCGCTAAAGCCTGGGCACTGCGCCAAGTCTTTGACGGCAGCGGCCCATTGCTTAGAAATCACTGGGCTAACCGGAAACCCTTCACGTGCATGACGGATTGCATCTTTAAACAAATCCTCAAAAGGCAACTGACCAAATTTGTTTGACAGCGCAACCCACTGTGAAACAGCACCCGGAACGGTCACCGACTCCCAGCCATCCTTGGGCATGGTGGCCATGCCCTTAAAGCGCTCGGGCGACCAGGCGCTGGGCGCACGCCCAGAGGCGTTCAGACCATGTAACTTTTTGCCATCCCAAATAATCGAGAAGCCATCACCGCCAATGCCATTCATGGTGGGCTCGACCACCGTCAGCGTAATGGCGGCAGCGATCGCTGCGTCAATGGCATTGCCCCCGCGCGCAAACACAGCGGCGCCCGCTTGCGAAGCGAGCGGTTGCGACGTTGAAACGATATTGCGTGCCAATACGGGTTGACGGCCAGACTGAAATGGGAGCTGCCAGTTCATAAGTGAAAAGATTCCTGCGAAGGTTGGGTGACAGGGGCGTTGGAGCGCCGCCACATAAAATCAAGCGTAAGCAGTACGAGTCGCCGCGGCAGCTAAGAAAGTACAACGTTGATCTCATCATAGTCGTTGGCGTGGCTTCTGGCTTGTGGAGCCGGCCACCAACGCCTGTGATAACAAAAAAAGCGCCGAGGCGCTTTCTTTGTTACGTGTCAGCGTGAGGTGAACTCTGCACGCTTACCGACGGCTGGGTATGTGCTCAATGGTGATAGCTGAGCTAGACGCATTGAGGCACCCAGATGGCTTTGTAAATTAGGCAACCAAATGAATCGCTTTTTTAACCGTATTGAAAATCTCGTCGATTTGGTCTTCGCTGACAATTAGCGGTGGCGAAAACGCAATGCTGTCGCCGGTATAGCGCACCAAAACACCCATCTCCATACACTTTAAAAATACGTCGTACGCGCGTGCACCAAGCGCGCCTGGACGCGACTCAAGTTCAACCGCACCCATCAAGCCTAGATTACGGATGTCTTTGACGTGAGGCTCGCCACGCAGTGCATGGATGGCTTTTTCAAACTTCGGAGCCAGAGCAAACGAGCGCTCGAACAATTTCTCGCGCTTGTAGATTTCTTGAGTTGCCAGGCAGGCGGCTGCAGCGGCGGGGTGCGATGAGTAGGTGTAGCCATGAAACATTTCAATCGCATTGGCTGGGCTGGCGTTGATAATGGTGTCATAGATCTGCGTGTTCGCAGCAACAGCTGACATCGGAATCGAAGCGTTGTTGATCGCTTTAGCCATCGTGATCATGTCTGGGGTCACGCCAAAGTATTCGCTGGCAGTGGCTTTGCCCAAACGACCGAAGCCGGTGATCACTTCATCAAAAATCAGCAAGATGCCGTGCTTGGTGCAGATCTCGCGCAAGCGTTGCAGGTAGCCCACCGGCGGCACCAGCACGCCGGTTGAACCGGCAACTGGCTCAACGATCACGGCCGCAATGGTTGAGGCATCGTGCAAGGCGCACAGGCTTTCAAGATGGTCAGCGAGGTGCATGCCCCATTGCGGTTGGCCTTTGCTAAAGCCCATGTCAGGGATGCTATGGGTGTGCGGAATGTGATCAACGCCGGGAATCAGATTAGCCGAGTAGGCCTTACGGTTCGCAACAATACCGCCAACTGAAATGCCACCAAAACCCACACCGCTGTAACCGCGCTCGCGACCGATGAGGCGCGTGCGCTGGCCTTCGCCACGTGAGCGATGATAGGCCAGTGCCATCTTGAGCGCCGTGTCGACAGCTTCAGAACCAGAGTTCGCAAAAAAGATGCGATCCAAACCTTTAGGCATGAGGTCCGCGACTACCCTTGCGGCTTCAAACGCCAAAGGGTGAGCCATTTGAAAGGGTGGTGCGTAATCAAGCTCTTGCATTTGCTTGTGCACAGCTTCGATGATTTCTGCGCGGCCGTGACCGGCGTTGACGCACCAGAGGCCAGCGCTTGCATCGAGCACCTTCTGGCCATCCATGGTGGTGAAGTGCATATTTTTGGCACTTTTAAGAATGCGCGGGGCAGCTTTGAACTGACGGTTGCCTGTAAAAGGCATCCAGAAATTGGTCATGTCCACAGAGCTGGACAGGCTGATGGCTTCGGTAACAGCATTCATGGGGTTCTCCGGTAATCGGGTTGTACGCCTACTGTAGCGCTGCAAGGCGACTCGCAACCAGTACAGTCGCATAAATATGTGGCAAACTGTACTGGTTGTCCGGCCGCTGCGGTTGTTATTGGGCAACCGCGGATAAAAGTCACCCGACTTCGACGGACTGGCCTGCCCGCTTTCACCAACGAGGTGCCAAACTTGGCTTTCACACTGGACCTTAATCGAAACGCTGAGCGCAGCTTGGTCGAGCAAATCGTCGCCACGCTGACCGCCTCGATCGCTAGCCGCGCCTTACGAGCGGGCGATGCCTTGCCCTCAGTGCGTCAACTTGCCCGTGAGCAGGGTCTCAGCGCATTTACCGTCTCAGAGGCGTATCAGCGCTTAGTGGCGTCGGGGCAGGTGGTGGCCAAGCGCGGCGCCTCGTATCGCGTGGTGGACAAGCGGGCAACGCCGCCCCCAGCTGCGCCCGGGTGGTCTGCACCTAGCCTGAACGCGGCGTGGCTGTTGTCAGACGTATTCGCCGACCACTCGGTGCCGATTAAGGCAGGCTGCGGTTGGCTCCCTGGCGAGTGGATCAACGAAAGCGGCTTGCAGCATGCCTTGCGCACCCTGAGCCGGGTGCCGGGAGCGCGTTTTGGAGGCTATGGGCACCCTTACGGCATGGCGACGCTGCGCGAGCAAATCGCGGCCAGACTCAGGCGCAATGACATACCGGCAGAGTCTGCAAATGTGCTGTTGACACAGGGCGCGACGCAAGCACTTGATTTGGTGGTGCGCACGCTGTTGCAACCCGGAGACACGGTCGTTGTTGAAGACCCTTGTTATTGCAATCTGCTGCAAATCTTGCAGCTTGCCGGCCTGAAGGTCGTGGGCTTGCCGCGTAACGTCGACGGGCATGATCTCGATCAGCTCGCACAACTCATCAAGCGCGCGCGCCCCAAAGCGATCTTTGTCAATACCGTGTTGCAAAATCCTTCGGGCACCACGCTCTCGTTGGGCAGCGCCAAGCGCTTGCTTGAGATCGCCGAGCAGCATGGCTTGTGGGTGATTGAAGATGATATTTATCGCGAGCTCGCACCCGAAGGCGCGCCGTGCCTTGCCGCGCTCGAGGGGCTGCGTCGCGTCATTTATATTTCAGGTTTTTCGAAAACGATTACGCCCACGCTACGGGTAGGCTATGTGGCCGCGCATGCCGACATACTGGCCAGTTTGGCCCGCAGCAAAATGGCCGTTGGCCTAACCTCATCTGAGGTGACTGAGCGTGTCGTAGCTAACGTCTTGAGTGACGGGCACTACCAACAGCATCTTCATTTTTTAACCGACAAACTCAAACAAACACACCAACGTGTATGCGCAAGTATGATGGCTGCGGGGGTCGAGATTTTTGCTCAACCCGATGCCGGCTTATTTTTGTGGGGACGTCTGCCGATCGATGCCAAGCAAAGTATGAGTGTCGCGACGCGCGCTTTGAAACATGGCATCTGGTTGGCCCCCGGCGCATATTTTCGGCCAGAAGATCGCGCCTCGAACTGGTTTCGCTTTAACGTGGCCAACTCAGATCATCCGGTTTTATGGGATTTCATCCGCACGCTGGCCTAGGGCTGTTTGCGCGCTAACTCGTTGTGGTCGTCAGCGTGTTGCATGGGGGGCAACGGCCAAATAGTTTGCTCAGCGGTCAACCGCCAGATAAAGCGTCTCTTTGATCTCTTCCATCACAACGTAGCTGCGCGACTCGGCTGAAGCAGGCAGGCGTTTGAGGATCTCGCCCAAAAGCTGTCGATATTTGCTCATCTCAGCCAAACGCGCCTTGATCAAATAATCAAAATCGCCTGACACGAGGTGGCATTCCATGACCTCAGGTACATACTCAAGTTCTTTTTTTACCTTTTCAAAAACGTCATCAGACTTGGTCGAGAGCTTGATCTCAAGAAACACCAACAGACTCTTGCCAAGGGCGGCTGGGTTGACGCGGGCGTAGTACCCCATGATGATGCCCTCACGCTCGAGCCGTTTGACACGTTCTGAACAAGGGGTCGCAGACAGGTTCACCCGCTCGGCCAAGTCGGTCATCGAGATGCGACCATCACGTTGTAAGACATCGAGTATCTTGAGGTCGATGCGGTCGAGTGGGCGCAGGGGGTCTTTTATCGTCACGGCGCAGATCCGAAAAGTCAAAACAGTGAATGGCAGCTAAAACCTTGGTTCAATGACTTGATTTTAGTGATTTCTGCTGTAATGCTGTCAGAATCTTTTCACATGGAACTCAACGCCCTATGTCGATCGCCCCACAGCCCGTCACCGTTACGCTTAAACAAGGCCAAGTCACAGGCCTGCAAACCCAGACGGTCACGCAGTTCTTAGGGCTGCGTTACGCCCAAGCTCCAACCGGCGCGTTGCGCTTTGCGCCACCGAAAGCCTTAGGGCCTCAAGCGCCATTTGACGCAACCCAAGCGGGGCCCGTGTGCCCGCAGTTGCCCTCACGCCTGCGCACGGTGATGGGTGATTTTGAGGCCGTGCAAGATGAAGACTGTTTGTGCTTAGCGGTTTGGACACCAGGGTGCGATCAGCGCAAGCGCCCAGTGGTGGTGTGGCTGCATGGCGGTGCCTGGCAAAGCGGTGGTGGCGCACTCGCTTGGTACGACGGCACTCGTTTAGCCGAAAAGGGTGACTGCGTGGTTGTCGGGGTCAATTATCGGCTTGCCGCGCTGGGGTGGTTATATGTGCCGAGTGAAACTGCCAACGTTGGGCTGCTCGATGAGGAAGCTGCAGTACGCTGGGTTGTCGACAATATCGAATATTTTGGCGGAGACCCTGCCAACATCACCATGATGGGACAGTCGGCAGGGGGCTTCAATATTGCAGCAATGCTCGCCCGCGAGCCGCTGTTTAACCGTGCGATTTTGCAGAGCGCGTCGCTTGGGCGTGGGTTTCGTGAACCGGCGCAAGCCGCCCACCTCAGCCGTGTGTTTTTGCAGGCGACAGGGGCACAGACCGTTGAGCAGGCGCGTGCTTTGCAGGTGGCTAGTTTATTGGCCGCGCAACAGGCGCCCAGCGTGGTGGCTGCGCTTAAAGAAGAAGGCGCCAATCGCAGTTTGTTTTGCCCGGTGGGTGACGCAGAATTTTTTAGCTTGCCGCTCGGCCCCCTGATGCAGCAAGCGGCAACGCGGGCCGATGTATTGTTAGGCTACACGCGCGATGAAATGACGGCGTTTCCGGGCACTGAGCGTGATCTGGCTAGCCAGCAGCTTGGTGAAAAAATCTTTGGCGCACCATCGCGGCAATGGGCGCACGACGCGCACGCCGCTGGTCGGCAAGCGTGGGTGTTTGAGTTTGCCTATGGGCCTAATCCAGTGTTCGGCGCCTGTCATTGCAGCGAGTTGCCGTTTGTTTTTGGTAATCTTGAAAGCTTTGACGGCGCCGCAATGTTGCAGGGGATGCCCGCAGAACATGGTGCGCGCCTGGCCGAGCAGATGCAGAGCGCCTGGATTGCGTTCATCCACGGCCGCACGCCTGGCTGGGCACCCAGCCCGGCGGTGCATGTTTTTGAATAGCATTTAAACAAAGGATCATCAGTATGCGAATCAATATCCAACTGTCTCGTGTCGCCCTGTTTGTCATGGCGCTTGGGGTCTGTAGTCTGTCCCTACTGAGCCCACGAGTGGCGCAGGCTCAAACCCCGGGCGCTTACCCCGACAAGCCAGTCAAGATCATTGTGGCGAACCCGCCGGGCGGCCCGATCGACGTTATTTTGAGGGTGTTGGCCACACGGCTCACTGCGGTCTGGGGTCAGCCTGTTGTGGTTGAAAATCGTCCGGGCGGTGCAGGCATTGTCAGCACATCGGCGCTAGTCAAAGCCCCGGCAGATGGTTACACGATCGGGATGGTGGCAGCGTCGTCTGTCACCATCATGCCGTTTGCGGTCGATAGCTTGCCTTACGATCCGGTCAAAGATTTGCAGCCGATCTCACTGGTGGCGCGCACCCCGTTTATTTTTATTGTGCGTCAAGAGAGCCCGATTAAAACCTGGCAAGATTTTGTGCAGCAGGCTAAAACGCGCGACCTGACGATTGGCTCGTATGCCATTGGGTCGGCCTTTCATATGGTCTGGGAGCAAACCGCACGCCGTGTCGGCATCAAGGCTGTCTATGCGCCCGCCAACGCGGCCAGCAAGACACAAGGCGACCTTGTAGGCGGTCAGCTTGATATCGCGCTTGAAGCGCCGTCTAGCGCGCGGGCAATGCTCGATGGCGGACGGGTGCGGGCAATTGCGATCACCAGCCCTGAACGTTTTGCCGGTTTGCCAGATACGCCAACGCTCTCTGAGTCTGGCTTGTCAGGCTATTCGTCGCTTCCGTGGCTTGGGTTGATGGGCCCAGCGGGAATCCCAGCAGAGCACGTCGCGCTGATTCAAAAAACGGTTGCGCAAATTTTGCAAGAGCCGGCCATGCTTAAACAGCTTGAAACGTTGGGAATGATGCCGGTAGGCAGCACACCGCAACAGATGGGTGAGACGATTGCGCAAGAGCGGCTGCTGATGCAGCCTTTGGTGAAAGAACTTGGGATTCGCTTGAATTGACAACCTCCCCGGCCGCGTCCTGATGGACGCCGCTGAAGCGGGAAGGTATGGGGACTCTTACGACTTAAACCCCGGGATAATGTCGGCCGCCGCGGCGGGGTCAACATAACGGCTTTCAAGCTCCATGAAGGCCGGGTACTCAAAAAGATTCCAGAGGCTGCGGTGGTCAACCATGCGATCCGAGAACGCCGCGCTCGAACCCTTGCGCGCCAACTCTTCATATAAGGCCTTGCCGACCGAAGCAATGACCCGGGTCATCGAATTCGGAAAGATTGCGACGCTGTAGCCCAAGGCGGTGAGTTGATCAACAGAGAGCATCGGCGTGCGACCCCCTTCAACGAGATTCGCCAGCGTGGGTATCTTGACGTGTTGGTTGAGCAAACGCATTTCGTCAGCAGATTCTGGCGACTCAAGGAAGCACACGTCAGCACCGGCTTCGGCGTAGCGTTGCGAGCGTTCAATCGCAGCATCGATGCCTAGATCACTGCGGGCATCGGTACGCGCAATGATGACGACATTGGGATCGTGCCGCGTATCGACTGCCGCTTTAATGCGTCCTACCATTTCTGCAGTCGAAACGATTCGACGACCCGGCTCGTGGCCGCAGCGTTTGGGCCAAGCTTGATCTTCGATTTGGATGCCACTGATGCCCGCGCGTTCGAACTCACGCACGGTGCGAATCACATTCAGTGGCCCACCATAGCCGGTGTCGGCATCGGCAATGATGGGGATGGTGGTGACGTCGGCCATGCGCTTAGCTTGATCCACAATTTCGGAAAAAGACAGCAGAGCAACATCGGGCGCACCGAGGCGCGTAATCGATACCCCCGAGCCGGTCATATAGGCCGCTTTGCACCCAGCCTGTTCGGCGAGTCGAATCGTTAGACAGTCAAAGGCGCCAGGCGCGACCAGCAGCGCAGGATCGGCAATGAGCGCGCGTAGCTGTTGATTTTTTCCGGGATGAATGCCGAGCGACAGGGGCATTGAGAGACTCATGTGAGGACCTTTTGTTTTGCGGTTTGAATGGCAGTGAGGACGGTATCGCAGTGATGAATTGGATAGCGCGCCCGAAAGAAGTTGAGAGAGCCTTCATGGAGTAGTGCATTAGGAGTCGCCACCGCATCTTCAAGCACGACGACGTAATAGTCGTGATACGAAGCAGACCGCACGGTGGATTCGACGCACCCTTCAGTTACGGTACCCAAAATAATCACACTTTGAATGCCTTGTGTACGCAAGATGTGGTCGAGGTTGGTGCCGACAAAGCCATCAGGGCGAAATTTTTCAACGACCCAGTCTGTTTTTAGAACGGTTAAACCGTCAACAAATTCGTAGCCCCAGGTTCCGGGCTTGGTGTAGTCAGGGGCTTTGCCGTCGCGCGTTTTAAAGCGCAACCAGGCAGGCGAATCCATGCGGGCATCCGAGAGTGACGCTTGTCGCAAGAAAATCGTGCGCATGCCTAGCGCCTGTACCTTACCAACGAAATCCACCATTTTTTTGACGGCGGGCGCCATGCGTGCAACATCTTTGCCGAACTTGGCAAAATGCCCGTCGACATGACAAAAGTCATTTTGAACATCGACCACAATGACTGCAGTCCAGCGCGGATCAACAAGCTCGTCAAGGGTATCTAAAACTTCGCGGCCCATAATGGTTTTCATTTAAGGCATCCTGTATTGAGGTGTATTCAGTCGCGTGCGTTGCGACTAAATTTGTTCGATAGAGACGGGAAATAATTGCTCGTGGTCATCTGCGGGCATCACGTGATAGGCGGCAAAGCGGTACGCCGGGCCACCGACTAATTCGGGCGGCGTAAACGGAAACGCGATATTGCCACCCGTACATTGCCTGCCTGAAAAACCTTGGTGCATTAGAAATTGTTTAAAGGTTTTTGCGGCGGCCATGGCGAGCTCGGGTGCGCGGGCAATGATTTCGATCAAGATGAAAACTTCGCGCGCGGCTTGTGGGCCTGGCGCTTGAGTCCAAAGCGCGACGCCGTCTAAGCCGTAAAGCCTGGGATAAATTTCGTAGTCGCCGGCCACCAAGCCGCGCGTGGTTTGTTCGACGGTCGCTAAGATTGGGCGCAACTGTTCAATAAAACGCGGGTCTGCAGTGCCGGCAAGCAACACCGCGCGATGGCCAACTAAGGCACTGCCTTCAACCTTGATCGTCGTGCGCGTCGCGGGTTGCCAGGTTGCCCCTGTGACATGCGTGCGGCGCTCGTCGAGCGCGGTGTAACGCGCGGCGTCGACCTTCAGTGTGCCGTCAGGCTCAGTGAAGCTAATCGGGTCGGCTTGTTCATACAGGCTATGAGCGGCCACAGATAGCGGGGTGGCTCGTCGTGCTGGGTTCATGCTTTCAAGCGCAAACCCCTTTGCGTCAAGCGTGGCGAGCATCGCATCGCGCCCACCAGGTTCGCAGCAAATCGAGGTGCATTCAATGATCTTCGCCATGTGCATGACGTTGGCCATGTCAAAGCCCAGCATTTTTGGCAAACTCGCAAACACGGCGGTATCGCAGGCTCTGCCCGCAATGATGACGTCTGGTTCGAGCGCCAGCGCGCGTTCGAAGGGCGCGCAGCCAATTTGGCCGACAAGGTGCGAACAGGCATCCAAATCGGCTTGCGTGACAGGCAGCGTGCCGCCTAGCGCTTTGAGCTCGCCGGCAGCAAGTGCTTGCCCCACGCGCGTTGCGGTGAGGTCCGAGCGAATTGTCGCGAGGCGGAAGTGCAGGCTTTGCTCGCGTGCAATCTCGCGAATCATGTCTAGGGTTGCCTCTAGGTGAGGCGCCGCGCCCGCGGTGCCTGCTGTGCCGATGATCAGCGGCACGTTGAGCTTGCGCGCGCCAATCAGCACGGCGGTCAGATCGCGTTTGGTGATTGAGGGGCTGGTCGCCATTTCACCCGAGCCCAAATAAACGGGGCCTGGGTCAACTGAGCCCATGTCACAGCCAATAAAATCGGGTTCGCGGGCTAAGCCGGCGGCGAGTGCTTGCTCGGGGATGCCGTAGCCTAGCTGGCCCGAAGCCGAGAGCACTTTCAAGACTGTTGGTTTGCGTGCGAGCAACGCTTTGACGGCGCTCATATTTCAAGATTCAGTAAAGGGATATGCTGTTGAGCGCCATACACATCATGGTCGCCTGGCGAGCCCGAGACAATGGCACGCGGCATGGCAATTTTGATTGCCCGCGCCGCTTGGTAGGGCGTCACAATCACCTCGGTAGGCGCGACGTTGTACAGCCGTGCTAACGCGGCAGGCTGCAAGGTCGGGGCGCGCTTGGCAGCCTCAAACGCCTGGTCGGTTGGAAACATCAAATCAAACGATAAGGTCAATGGCCCTGCGTTTTTACTGCGGATTACCGTAGCAATATCTGTGAGTCGGGGCACACGTGCTCCTTTATTATTGTTTGAATGATCGACTTGTTATAACAAGTGATCCGCTAGGTGGCAACTTAATGTTCACCCCCAAGTGCTTGACTCAATGATTGACCAATCTTCTCGGTTCTGTTTTGATAGAGCACGTTGCATTTAAACATTGTGTGGTTTGTCAGCAAATGCTTGTCTGTTTCGGCGCTGGCTATCGTAGCGAAGCGCGAATCAGAAATGATATCTTAATGGAGATCAAATGAAGCGTCGTCACTTTATCGAGACTGGCCTTGCGTTAGGTGCAAGTATCGCGTTGCCAGCCTTTGCGCAAACTAAAGCGGGCTACCCCACGCAGACAATCAAAATGATTGTGGCTTTCGGGCCGGGCGGGTCGACTGACGTGACCGCACGAATTATTACAGCCAAGATGTATGACCTGCTCGGTCAACGCGTCGTGATTGAAAATAAACCAGGTGGGGGTTCAAATATTGGCAGCGAACTGGCTGCGCGCGGCGCACCTGATGGCTACACTCTATTTTTAGGAACTGTTGCCAATGCCATCAACATGACCCTATACAAAAATCCTGGTTACGATATTGTTCGTGATTTTGAGCCGATTTCTATTTTGACTTCGGCGCCTGCGGTGTTAGTGGTGACGCCAAAGTTGCCGGTTAATACTGTGCAAGAGTTGATCGCCTTGGCACGCGCTAAACCCGACTTCCTAAACTATGCAACCTCGGGCGTTGGTACGACGCCACATCTGGCTGGTGAAATGCTGTTGCAGCGCTTCAATATAAAAATGACGCACGTTGCCTACAAAGGGGCCGCACCAGCCTTGACCGATACGATTACCGGCGTCACGCAGTTGGGCTTTAAAACCGCGTTGTCGGCGATCCCGAGTATCCAGTCGGGTCAGCTAAAAGCGTTAGCGGTTTGCTCGGCCAAGCGTTTGTCGCTGTTGCCGGATGTACCCACCATGGCCGAGGCCGGAGTGCCTAACTTTGAAATCACTTCTTGGAATGGTTTATTTGCACCGAAGGGCACGCCTCAAGACATCGTAGAAAAACTGAATCAGGTCTGCGCAACAATTTCGCGCATGAAAGACGTACAAGAGACTTTTGCAGCGCAAGCAGCTGACAGTTTGACGAGCACGCCCGCTCAATTTAGAGCATTTATTGCGGCAGAGATTGCTAAATGGGGTGCCGTTGTGAAGTCAACCGGCGCGCAAATTTAGCTTGAAGGGGCGGCGCGCGCGACGGGTAGCTCTAGAAAAGATACATGCTTTTGACTAGATGCTGGCTGAGAAAGGCACCTTGGTTTTTGGGCCCAGAAAACGGCAAGTCCCTTACGCGATAAGGGTTTTATTCAAAAGCCTATGGGCTTTGGCGCCTGCCGTGCGAAAATACAATTTGAAACACTATTGTTGTTTTCTTTGACAAACTTTTCGGCGTTGTATGCATAATTTCAGTTCTCCTATCCGCGGTTTGGCCGTTGCACTGACTTTGACTCTTGGCTTGTTCGGGGCGTTCACTGCAAATGCAGCCCCCCCCATCTTGGTGCTCAATTCACTCAACGCTAACGTCAGCGTGATTGACCCTGTTACCTACAAAGAAATCAAGCGGGTGCCGGTTGGCAAAGAGCCGCACCATTTGTACCTGACGCCCGATAACAAATCAGTCATGGTGGCCAATGCTGCTGGTGATTCGATTACTTTTCTAGATCCAAAAACCGGCGAAGTTCAGCGTACGCTGAAAAATATCTTAGACCCTTACCATTTGCGTTTTTCACCCGACATGAAATGGTTTGTGACGGCGGCAAATCGCTTGAACCATGTAGATATCTATCGCTGGGAAAATAAAAACGGCGAGTTTCAAATGCACTTGGTCAAACGCTTGCCCGCAGGCAAAACGCCTAGTCATATTGCGATCGATAGCAAAAGCACTACAGCGTATTTCACCTTGCAAGACAGCCACGAACTGATGGCGGTTGATCTGGCCACGCAAAAACCGCTCTGGACAATCTCAACGGGCAAAACTCCTGCGGATTTGTATCTCGCGCCCGACGACAAGACCCTGCTGATTGGCTTAACCGGAGCCTCTGAGGTTGAGGTGTACGACGTGTCGGGTGCAAAAGCGGTCTTGAAAAAGCGCATCCCGACTGGCGAGGGCGCGCACGCGTTTCGCTCGCAAGGCGACAAGCGGCATGTATTTGTCAGTAATCGCAGCGCCAATACGATTAGTCGCATTGATGTCTCTACCCTGAGTGTGGTCGACACGTACAAAACCCCGGCAGGCCCTGATTGCATGGAAATGCTTGCCGATGGCAAGACCTTGTTATTTACGGCACGTTGGGCTGGCAAACTTGTGGCGCTTGATATCGAGAAAAAAACCATTACCCAACAAGTGCAGGTGGGCAAGTCACCGCATGGGGTTTGGACGCTGAATCATGCGAGCCGTCTATAAGACTTTGTTGGGCTTGGGGTTGTCGTCTTGCGCGACCGCCCTGTTAGGTTCGCCGGCCTTGTCGACTACAGCCCCAGCTTGCGAGCGGCCGGTTTATCTGACGTTTGACACCGGACACATGCAAGTTGCCCCCTTAGTGGCTGAGGTACTGGCGCGGCAACAAGTACGGGCGACTTTCTTTTTGGCCAATGAACCCACACGCACGGGTGGCACAAGCCTGGATGAGGTTTGGGCACCCTGGTGGAGGACACTAGCCGAGCAAGGCCATGCTTTTGGCTCACATACGTTTGACCACGTGTACTGGTTAAGCGACACAGCAGATGGTCGATTTTTAATGCGGCCCAGCGCTGGGCCACAGCCAGGAAAAAGTTTTACTTGGACAGGCGCTCAGTATTGCGAAGAGTTGGGTCGCCCGGCAAAGCGCTTTGAAGACATGACCGGTCAAAAAATCTTGCCACTGTTTCGTGCAGCAGGCGGCAAAACTTCACCGGCCTTACTGCGTGCCGCGCAAGCCTGCGGGTACGAGCACGTTGGTTGGGCGCCCGCAGGTTTTTTGGGTGATGAATTACCAAGCGATCAGTATCCCAATACGATGTTGCTCGAGCGTGCCTTGCGTAATATTCGTAGTGGAGATATTTTGGTCGCGCATTTAGGGATTTGGTCGCGGCAAGATCCTTGGGCGCCGGCGGTGCTTGAGCCTTTAGTCGAGGGATTGAAAAAAAAGGGCTTTTGTTTTGCGACCATGGATTCGCACCCAGCCTATCGTGAGAAAATTCAGGCGCTCAAATTGAAAGTTGATGTGTGTGCAAGCCCCGCTAAGCGCGGTGGCGATGCGTCTGGCACCTGTGCAGGTGCTGCGAACGTGATTGACTCGCGAGCAAGGCTTGCCGAGCAACCTGAGGGTCTCTCGAGCCTGCCAAGCGCTGGTGCCTCGATAATTGAGTCTTCGGCTGTTGGCGAGACAAAGGATATACAAAGGCGATGATTCAACTTATTGAACTTTTTGATCAAACACAACAGTGGCTCTTTGAGTCATTGGTGCAGCCGCTGTTATTTCACACGGGTATGGGCAGCATCATTGAAGACGCTTACGACGGAACAATGTGGCTGTTGATTGGTTTATTGCAAATTGCTTTGCTGGTCGTTGTGTTTGGCACCCTGCAACGCGTGTGGCCCGCCGAGCCCGTGCGTGATCGTCAGCAGATTCGCATCGATTTTTTGTATACGCTGATTCATCGTCTAGGGGTGTTTAGACTCGGTCTGTTTTTTATGATCGATCCTCTGTGGGACGAGCTCTCTGGTCAGGCGCGCTTAATGGGTTTTACGCCCTGGCATCTGGATGGGATCTGGCCTGGCGTCACCGACGGCGCGCTCGCGAGCCTGCTGTTGTATTTGTTGGTCTTTGATGCCGTTGACTATTTTTATCATCGTGCGCAACATCGCTTTAACTGGTTTTGGGGCTTGCACTCGGTGCATCACAGCCAGCGTCAAATGACGATGTGGAGCGATAACCGTAACCATTTGCTGGATAGCTTGTTGCGCGATACGGTGTTAGTGCTGGTCGCGCAGTTGATTGGCGTCAAGCCAGGGCAGTTTGTCTTGATTGTGGTCTTCACACAGTTAGTTGAAAGCTTTTCGCACGCGAACGTTCGCCTGTGCTTTGGCAGCTGGGGCGATCGCCTACTGGTCAGTCCTAAGTTTCACCGGTTTCACCATTCGTTGGCATACGATGAGTCCACGGCGGGCCCTGCCAAGGGTCACAACTTTTCTGTGTTGTTTCCGATTTGGGATATTGTGTTCAGAACGGCGAAGTTTGATACGGGATACGTGCCAACCGGAGTGCACGATCAACAACCAGAAGCTGGCGGACGCGACTATGGCCGAGGCTTTTGGGCCCAACAAAAGCTGGGGCTTCAGCGAATGTTGGGATCAAAAACAGCTGGTTTCAAACGAAAAGAAACCACTTAAAAAAGTAAGCACCTCGAAGGTCTGACACCCTTTTGCAGGGTGCGAGATAGCATCAAGTCGTCGTAAGGCGTTTTATTCGCCGCCAACCGCCAGTTTATTAGGCTGGCGCTTTTCTATCGACCATTTCAATAAAGCTGCGGTGCGATAGATACCATGGGCAAACTTACCGTAGGGCAGGGTAAAAAACAGCGCCATCACGAAACCCAAATGAATGGCCAGCCAAAGCGCCATGTAGCTGGTGTCGCGCCAGATGAGTAAGGCAAGCCCAGTCAGGCTAACGGTAAACAGCAACAAAATAAAAGCGCGATCCATCGGTTTTTGTGCCGCATCGCCGTGTAGCGGTGAGCGTCGCAGATTCAGCCAGAGCAAGCCGGCGGGCCCAATGAGCAAACCAATGCCGCCGACGGTACCTAGAATCACGGGCAGGCTCGTATAGGCGTAGGGCGCTTGCAGTCCAAGCACATAGTGGTAAAGCGTGGCCACCGAGGTTGCCGCAAAGCAGAGCATAAAACCGTAGAAGGTCAGATGATGAAAATACCTGCGGCGCAGTGTAAAGCGATCATCTTCGTCGTTACAGCCTTGGCCGTGGCCACCGTCAAGGTACTTCATGCCTAAAACGTTGTGAGTGGCTTCACCCAATGCAGCTGCACTGGCTGCACCCGGGGTGATTTCTTTCCAGAAGCGCGTCACACCGATCCCTAGCGCCAAGATGGCAAAGCCAAAAACGGCACCGAACATCAAGGCCAGGGTGTTGTGCGGAAACACCGCGTAGAAGTTACCCGCAAGTGGCTCGTGTATGAGCTTGCCCGTCAATAACAGCGTTAAGACCAAAAATAGTGCCAAGCCGAAGGCGGTTGCTAAGGCCACGGTTAACCCATTGTTTTTGTAAAGCGTACCCATGGCCGCAGGCCAGGCAAAATCCGTATAGGTTTCTAAACGCACCTTGGCCATCGCTTGCGGTACGTTGACAGCAAACTCATGTGGAGGCGCGTATTGACAGGCGTGCAAGCACGCGCCGCAGTTGTGGCAAAGGTTGGCTAAATAATTCAGATCCGCCTTGCTGTCGAACTGAAGACGACGCGCCATGGCCGGAAATACGGCGCAAAAGCCTTCGCAGTAGCGACAGGCGTTACAGATCTGCATCTGACGCGCAACCTCGGCCTCGTTGGCGCTTAGGCCCTTGCTGTGCCAGGTAATTGAGTGTTCAGAAGCGCCTGCCAGGCCTTGCGCCTCGCGGGTTAGGGATTCAAGCGATTGCATGTGAGGATCCTTCTTTGATTTTTTGTGCGGCTAAGGCAGCTTGTGTGCCGGCGATGCGACCGAAGGCTGTGCCGATCGACATCCCGACGCCTGCGGTATAACCCTTGCCTAAAACGTTGCCGGCATTGATCTCGCCCGCAGCAAACAGGTTGGGACTGGCTTGACCGTCAAAAAAGACACTAGCCTTTTCGTCAGTTGTTAAACCGAAATAAGTGAAGGTCACGCCTGGCCGCACGGGGTAGCCAAAGAACGGACCTTTTTCGATCGGCAAGGCCCAGTGGGTTTTTTCTGGTGTCAGACCCTGGGTATGGCAATCATCTTGAATCGCATGATTGAACGTGCCGGGCTGGCAGGCCGCATTGAACGCGTTGATGGTTTGCACAAAGACTTCTGGGTCGAGCCCGAGTTTGCCCGCAAGTTCGGGCAAGGTGTCAGCTTTGATGTTTTCAAATACCGCTGGCATAAAACGGCCGACCGATTTGACATCGATAATTGAGTAGGCGATTTGGCCTGGTTGCAAGGCGACCAAGCGGCCCCACAAGGCATAGCGCTTGGGCCAGAAGTCTTCGCCTTCATCGTAAAAGCGTTTGGCTTCGCGATTGACCACAATCCCCAGCGAAACAGCATCGATACGTGTGCAGATGCCGCCGTCGTACAGCGGCGAGCGCGCATCAATGGCCACGCAGTGTGCTTGAGTCGGGTCGCCCATGGTGTCGGCGCCTGCGCGCATCATGACTTTGAGGACAACACCCATGTTGTAGCGTGTACCGCGAATCAAGAAGTTATCGGCCGGCCATTCGCCCAGCTCGTTTTGGCCCCAGGCCTCGCGCAGCCAGGCGCGGTCGGATTCAAAGCCACCGCAGCCTAAGACACAGGCGTTGCCAGCGTAGCGTTTGTCGCCCACTTTGGCGGCGATAAACCTGCCGCCTTCGATCTCGAGGTCGTCAACGGGTGAGTCGTACAAAATATCGATGCCAAGTTTCTCGGCGCTGGCGAAGTAGGCGTTGACCAAGGCTTTGCCGCCACCCATAAAAAAGGCGTTGGTGCGGGCGACGTGCAGTGTGCCCGACAGGGGCGGTTGAAAATGCACGCCGTGCTTGCGCATCCAGTCGCGGCATGACGATGATTCGCGAATCACCATGCGCGCAAGTGCTTCGTTGGTTTGGCCGCCGGTAACTTTTAAAAGATCTTGCCAGTATTCTTCTTCGGTGTAGGCATCGACTAAAACATCTTGGGGGGCATCGTGCATGCAGCGCAGGTTGCGGGTGTGCTGCGAGTTGCCGCCGCGCCATTCTTTGGGCGAGGCCTCGAGGATCAGGACGCTGGCGCCGGCTTCTCGCGCCGTTAGGGCGCTACAAAGGGCTGCGTTGCCGCCGCCCACTACGATTACATCCCACATGGTTCTTGCCTCGCGTGTTGCTGCGCGTTAATTTTAAATAAGTGATTAAGTGTAATCAGATGGCGGGGGTTTGCGCTAGGGCGCGGGTGTGGGCGGCGTGGGGGTATTCTGACGGCTGCGTTGTCGTTTGGCGCACGCCACGCCGTATTGCGTGCGCTGCGAACCGGTATTTTTGTGCTGAGCAAAAAATACGCGGCTTCTTCGCTTACGCTGGACGCCGTGGCTGAGGTTGAGGTGGACGGTTGGCGTTTGGGGGTCTTGGGCTGGACGAAGGTTGGTTTATTTACACTGACAGGTGTTTTTTGACGTCTTCGCTGTCCATTTGGGTTTGGTCGCCTTGGGCGACGACTTCGCCGCGTGACAAGACGACGAAGCGGTCGGCTAATTCGCGGGCGAAGTCGAAGTATTGTTCGCACAGCAAAATGGCGATGTCGCCGCGGTCGCGCAGTAGGTGGATGACGCGGCCGATGTCTTTAATGATTGAGGGCTGGATGCCTTCAGTGGGTTCGTCAAAGATGATGAGTTTGGGCTCGGCGACGAGCGCACGTGCGATGGCCAGCTGTTGTTGTTGGCCGCCTGACAGATCGCCGCCGCGCCG
>CANKOW010000024.1 GCA_947484295.1 Alcaligenaceae bacterium
GCGAGTGGGGGCATGAAGCAGATCAATGCCAAGAGCCCAGCGAACCCGAAGACGACCTCGCCGGTACTCAAATTTTAGCTCAGATGGGCGCGCATTTTTTTCATGGCTGCAGCTTCGATCTGGCGGATACGCTCGGCAGAGACGCCAAACTCAGCCGCTAAGTCATGCAGTGTAGCCCCGCCATCGTCTTGTAACCAGCGCGACTCTACAATGCGCCTTGAGCGCGCATCGAGTATGTCGAGCGCTTGTGTCAAGCCATTGCCTTGCCTGTCGTCGGCGGCCTGGCGCTCGATTACTTGGGTTGGATCTGAGCGACCCTCGTCTGATAGGTAGGCAATCGGTGCATAGGGCTCGTCATCGTCGTCCTGATTTTCGAGCGGCAATTCGCGTCCCGACATCCGGACTTCCATTTCACGCACCTCTTCGGGGCTCACCTTGAGCGTGGCCGCAATCTCTGCGACTTGGTGCGTGTCGAGCGTTTGGCCATCAGGGCGCATGCTGCGCAAATTAAAAAATAGCTTGCGCTGGGCCTTGGTCGTAGCAACCTTCACCATGCGCCAATTGCGCACCACATACTCATGAATTTCGGCTTTAATCCAGTGCACTGCAAAAGACACAAGACGTACGCCGCGCTCGGGATCAAAGCGTTTTACCGCCTTCATGAGCCCAACATTGCCTTCTTGGATCAAATCGGCATGAGGCAGGCCGTAGCCTAAATATTGACGCGCGACTGACACCACTAGGCGCAAGTGCGACAGCACAAGCTCGCGGGCTGCGGCGATATCCTCTTGGTCGCGCAGTCGGCGTGCGAGCGTGAGTTCTCGCTCGGCCGAGAGCACCGGCAAGCGGTTGACCGTCGTAATGTAGGCCTCAATCGTCCCCAGCGAACCAGGGTTTGAGATGGCCATTGCAAGTTGTGAGGGTTGTAAAGTCAAAGCGTCAGAGTTTGTCATGAATGAATCGCTCCCAAATTCGGGCACTATGTATAACCAGATTTTAGCACTCTCGGTGCCCGAGTGCTAATAGGACGGGAGTTTGATCAGAAAGTTCCGCATTTCTTCTTGGGGTGTTAATCTCAAGGGGCTGCGGTCGGCGACCAGCGGATCCTAGGTTTGCTGATTCACTTTTGGTTTGGGTATGTCCGATTTAGTTAAGTTTTTATCAAAAATTTTGTTAGCGTGTCTGCTTGTCATAGCCGTGGGCTGGGCAACCTACATCGGCGTGCGCTTTTATCATGCCGAACAAGTGGCTTACCGGTGGATCTCGGGCTTAGCAGCCAAAGAAGCTCAGTTTGAGAAAAAGATCGCCAGCAGCGGTGGCAACACGCTGATCGGCTATGCCACGCCAGATCGCGCTAAAGTGATCGAAGGTATTGAGGGCAATCTCTCTGGGCTCACTTATGATGCGCTCCAAAAGCGCCTGTGGGCGGTTTCTAACAAGCCTACTGCACTGATCGCCCTGTCGATTGATGGTCAACTGCTGGCCACTTACCCCATCAAAGGCATGTCAGACGTCGACGGGGTCGCTTGGATGGGTGGTAACCGCGTTGCTTTAGTGAATGGTGCGCGTAACCGCATTGCGCTGGTCGAGATCCCGACATCGGTGCAAAGCATCGACACCGCCCGCAGCTTTTCGTTGGTGCTTAGATTTGGCGAGTCAGAAGATAGCAATCACGGCCTTCAAGGCTTGGGCTACGACCTTAAACGTGACCGCATGTACATCGCAAAAGAACACAGCCCGCGCGCACTGTATCGGGTCAGTGGTTTAAATTATCTGCAGACGGCAGATTCACGCGGCCTGCGTATTGAAAACGTGAGCCGTTGGCTCGACGAAGTCCCCTTTGCCACCGACCTTTCATCGGTCGAAGTCGACCCCTCGACTGGGCGCATATTTTTGTTAAGCGAAGAGTCTCAGATGGTGGTGCAACTCGACGGCGATAGCGGCGAAGGGCGTGGCATGTTGTCTTTATCCTCTAAGGGTTCGACCCCAATGCCCCGCCCAGAGGGCGTGGCAGCGGACGAGGCCGGCAGCTTGTACATCGTGAGCGCCCCAAACTTGTTCTATCGCCTTCGCAAGCCCTAAGGGCGGCGTCGGGCATGAAAGCGCTCTAGCGATGGCTCGATTACCTAGGCTTTTTGCACCGGATTTGGCGCAATTGGTGACGGTGCAGTTCGCTCCCGCAACAGCTAGCTTGATCAGCGCCTCCCCGGGGGGCACGTTCGAGCTGCTGTTGGGCTGGCTTGGGCAGAGTGCGCACCTCCATCGTGTCTCGGTGCACGGCTGGTGCCTTGCCTCAAAAGGGCTGTATCTACTCGCGACGCCAAGCGATACGCTTGGCGTGTCTCGTCTGGTTCAAGACCTTGGGCGACGATTGGCCGCACATTTAAAAATGGGGAGCGTGTTTAACGGGCGTTATCGCTCAACCATTCCGCAACCCACGCGCTGGGTATTGCCATGCGTCATTTGGTTAGAACGCAGCGCTGCGCGAGAAGGCTTGGTTGACGAAGCGGCGCAATGGCTTTGGTCGTCCGCCCACGCCCATACAGAGGGCATTGACAAACGGGCGCCTTGGCTACAACCACACCCCGACTATTGGCAGTGCGGCAATACACCCTTTGCCCGACAAGCTGGGTATCGCGACCAGTTGGGCGCGGGCAACAGCGCCGCAGTCGACCAGGCAATCGAAGCCGCCTTAAAGGGGCAATGGGGCCTGGGAGACGCGCCTTTTTTAGCCGAACTCGCCGTGTGCGCCAACCGCCGCGTCAGTCCAGGGCTGCGCGGCAGACCTAAACGGATCTAAGCATCCGCGCAGGATGCGTCCCCAATTATTATTGGTCACACGGCGCTTCACACCGAAATAGGGACGCACCCCAATTAAATCCTCTTGCAGTGCCGTATTTTCAGGCGTATCGTCTCTTCCTCGCGCTGCAACATGCCCGTAGTGGTTCAGGAGCACCTTATGCAAACGTTTCCCTTAAAGTTTCAACCCGCAACCCCTAATCAGGCGGCGGTCTCTCCTCGCGGTGGCTTGCCCCAAGCCCAGGGCCTTTACTCGCCCACCCACGAACACGACGCATGCGGTGTTGGCTTTGTCGCACATATTAAAGGGCTTAAAAGCCACTCTATTGTGCAACAAGGCCTAAAAATCCTTGAAAACCTTGACCATCGCGGCGCCGTGGGCGCTGACAAGCTCATGGGCGACGGCGCGGGCATCCTGATCCAGATTCCTGATGCGTTCTTTCGCCAAGAACTCGCGCGTCAAGGCGTGGCCTTACCCGCGCCAGGCGAGTACGGCGTCGCCATGGTATTTTTACCCAAAGAAATCGCCTCACGCCTGGCCTGTGAACAAGAGCTCGAGCGCGCGGTACGCGCCGAAAAACAAGTCGTGCTGGGCTGGCGTGATGTGCCGGTTGATGCCGACATGCCGATGTCGCCCACCGTACGCGCCTGCGAACCCGTGATTCGTCAGCTGTTCATTGGTCGCGGAGCCGATGTCATGGTGCCTGACGCGCTAGAACGCAAACTCTACGTCATTCGTAAAACCGCCAGCCACGCGATCCAGGCCATGGGCTTGGTGCATGGCCAAGAGTACTTTGTACCGTCGGCTTCGGTACGCACAATCGTCTACAAAGGCTTGTTGCTGGCAGATCAAGTGGGCAGTTACTATCGCGACTTAGCCGATCCGTTAACGGTATCCGCCGTCGCGTTGGTGCATCAGCGTTTCTCCACCAACACCTTCCCAGCTTGGCCACTCGCACACCCGTACCGCATGATTGCGCACAATGGCGAAATCAACACCGTCAAGGGCAACTTCAACTGGTTACGCGCGCGCGAGGGCGTGATGCAATCCGCCGTACTCGGCGAAGACCTGCAAAAACTTTACCCAATTGTCTACGAAGGCCAGTCCGACACTGCCACGTTCGATAACTGTCTTGAGTTATTAGTGATGTCTGGTTACTCGCTGGCCCACGCCATGATGATGATGATTCCAGAGGCCTGGGAGCAACACACCCACATGGACGCTAGCCGTCGTGCGTTTTATGAATATCACGCTGCAATGATGGAGCCCTGGGATGGCCCTGCCGCCGTCGCCTTTACCGACGGTCGCCAGATTGGCGCAACGCTTGACCGCAACGGCCTGCGCCCAGCACGCTATTTGATAACAGACGACGACATGGTGATCATGGCTTCCGAAGCGGGCACACTGCCCATCCCCGAAAATCGCATTGTCAAAAAATGGCGCTTGCAGCCTGGCAAAATGTTTTTAATCGACCTTGAACAAGGTCGGATCATTGACGACGCTGAAATCAAATCGCAGCTTGCAAACTCACGGCCCTATCGGCAGTGGATCGACCGCCTGCGCCTCAAGCTTGAATCGTTGCCTGCACCACAAAGTGCCACGCTTATTAAGCCAAACGAATCCTTGCTAGATCGCCAACAAGCCTTTGGTTGGACCCAAGAAGATTACAAGTTTATTCTTGAAGTGATGGCCGATACCGGCGAAGAGTTGATTGGCTCAATGGGCAACGATGCCCCGCTGGCGATTTTATCGACCCGAGCAAAGCCTTTTTATAATTATTTTCGCCAACTGTTTGCGCAAGTGACCAACCCGCCGATTGACCCGATCCGCGAACAAATGGTGATGTCGCTGGTCTCGTTTATTGGGCCTAAGCCCAACCTGCTAGACATTAACAACGTCAACCCGCCGCTGCGCCTTGAAGTGACGCAACCTGTGCTCGACGTGACCGGAATGGCGCAACTACGTTCAATTGCTGAAATCACCGGTGGCAAGTTTCGCAGCTTTGCATTAGATATCACCTACCCCGCGGCCTGGGGGGCACAGGGCATCGAAGCGCGCTTAGCAGCACTTTGTGCCAAAGCCGTCGACGCCGTCAACAACGGCTTTACTGTTCTTATTCTGACCGACCGCGCTGTCGATCACGAGCGCGTTGCCATCCCAGCGTTGCTTGCCACCTCTGCAGTGCACCAACACCTGATCCGCGAAGGCCTACGTACCAACACGGGTTTAGTCGTTGAAACTGGCTCGGCACGCGAGGTGCATCACTTTGCCTTGCTCGGTGGTTACGGCGCCGAAGCCATTCATCCTTTTCTCGCTCTCGAAAGCTTGAAAAACATGTCTGCGACGCCTGACAAAGCAGAAAAAAATTATGTCAAAGCAATCGGCAAAGGTCTCAATAAAGTGATGTCCAAAATGGGCATCTCGACTTACATGTCTTACTGTGGTGCGCAAATTTTTGAAGCAGTTGGCTTACGTACAGCCTTGGTCAATAAGTATTTTTCAGGCACCGCCAGCACGATCGAAGGGATCGGCATCTTTGAAGTGGCCGAAGAGGCCTTGCGCACCCATCGCGCCGCCTTTGGTAACGACCCCGTGCTAGCAAACGCCTTAGACGCGGGTGGCGAATACGCCTACCGCGTACGCGGCGAAGACCACATGTGGACCCCGGATTCGATCGCCAAGTTGCAACACGCCACCCGCTCAAACAACTACCGTACTTACAAAGAATACGCGCAGCTGATCAATGATCAAAGCAAGCGCCACATGACCCTGCGCGGGCTCTTTGAATTCAAGGTTGATCCGGCCCGTGCCATCGCGATCGACGAAGTCGAATCCGCTAAAGAGATCGTCAAACGCTTTGCAACCGGCGCGATGTCGCTTGGCTCGATTTCGACAGAAGCCCACTCAGTACTTGCCGTTGCCATGAACCGGATCGGCGGAAAATCAAACACCGGTGAAGGCGGCGAAGACGAGCTACGCTATCGCAACGAATTGCGCACAGGCAGCAGCGGCATTCTCGCGGGCGCCACCCTCGCCTCTGAACTTGGCGTTGATCGCATTGCCGCTGACGTGCCCTTGCAAGCCGGCGACTCGATGCGCTCGAAGATCAAACAAGTTGCCTCTGGGCGCTTTGGCGTCAGTGCCGAGTACCTCTCAAGCGCTGATCAAATCCAAATCAAAATGGCACAGGGTGCGAAGCCCGGAGAGGGCGGTCAATTGCCTGGCCACAAGGTCTCTGAGTACATCGCCAAGTTACGCTGCTCGGTACCCGGCGTAGGCTTAATTTCACCACCGCCGCATCACGACATTTACTCGATCGAAGATTTGGCACAACTGATTCACGACCTTAAAAACGTCAACGCACGCGCTTCGATTTCGGTCAAGCTCGTGTCTGAAGTTGGTGTTGGTACAGTTGCAGCAGGTGTGGCCAAGGCTAAGGCAGATCACGTCACGATTTCTGGCCACGACGGCGGCACCGGCGCCTCGCCTGTGTCCTCGATCAAACACGCTGGCACCCCCTGGGAGCTTGGCCTGGCCGAAACACAACAAACACTGATGCTTAACAAACTGCGCAGTCGTATTCGCGTGCAGGCCGACGGTCAAATGAAAACCGGTCGCGACGTGGCGATTGGCGCACTGTTGGGTGCCGACGAATTTGGTTTTGCCACAGCCCCTTTGGTGGTTGAGGGTTGCATCATGATGCGCAAATGCCATCTCAACACTTGCCCAGTTGGCGTGGCTACGCAAGATCCTGTCTTACGTCAAAAATTTCAAGGCAAGCCCGAAAACGTCGTGAACTACTTCTTCTTTGTGGCAGAAGAGGTTCGCGAAATCATGGCGCAATTGGGTATCCGCAATTTTGATGATTTGGTCGGACGTGTCGATTTGCTCGACACCCGCTCAGGCATCGAGCACTGGAAAGCTCACGGCCTGGATTTCGGACGCGTGTTTTACCAACCCACTAACGACAGCCCACGTCGCCAAATCGAAACGCAAGATCACGGTCTTGAGTCAGCACTTGATCACGAATTAATCGAACGCAGCAAGCCCGCGCTTGAGCGTGGTGAAAAAGTGTCGTTTATCGTACCGGTACGCAACCGTAACCGTACGATTGGCGCAATGCTCTCGGGCCGAATCGCCACCCGCTACGGTGACGAAGGGCTGCCCGATGACACCATTCATATCCAATGTAACGGCACGGCTGGTCAAAGCTTTGGCGCTTTCTTGGCGCGTGGCGTGACCCTCGACTTAGTCGGCGAAGGTAATGACTATGTCGGCAAAGGTTTGTCGGGCGGGCGCATCATCGTGCGCTCACCCAACGATTTTCGTGGCCTAGGGACCGATCACATTATTGTTGGCAACACAGTGCTATACGGCGCTACGGGTGGCGAGGCCTATTTCAACGGTGTAGCCGGCGAACGCTTTGCCGTACGTAACTCAGGTGCGGCAGCAGTCGTCGAAGGCACAGGTGACCACGGTTGCGAATACATGACCGGCGGTACCGTTGTTGTGCTGGGCGCGACCGGGCGCAACTTCGCTGCCGGCATGTCGGGCGGTGTGGCGTATGTCTGGGACCCTGAGCGTACCTTCGTTGAGCGCTGCAATATGACGATGGTGGCGATCGAACCGGTGCTGTCCTCTGCAGAACAAGAAAAAGCGCAAGGGATCGACATCTGGCACAGCCTGGGTCGTGGCGATGCACGCGAAACCGACGAAGCCATCCTCAAACGACTGGTTGAAAACCACTTCCGCTACACCGGTAGTTTTGGCGCACGCGATTTGGTCAGCCACTGGGAAAGCGCACGCGGTAAATTTATCAAAATCATGCCTGTGGATTACAAGCGCGCCTTAGGCGAAATGTGGCGCGCAGCTAACCCCTTACACAAGGCCGCATAAGGAATCATCATGGGAAAAATCACTGGTTTTTTAGAGCTTGATCGTCTGCAAGAGGCCTCTGAGGCGCCTGCGAGTCGTCTCAAACATTGGCGCGAATTCGTGTTGCACTTGTCTGATGAACAGGCCGGTAAACAAGCAGCACGCTGCATGGATTGCGGGGTCCCGTTTTGTAATAATGGTTGCCCCGTCAACAACATCATCCCCGACTGGAACGAGTTGGTGTATCGCCAAAACTGGCGTGGTGCACTAGATGTGTTGCATTCGACGAACAATTTCCCTGAGTTTACGGGGCGGATTTGCCCCGCGCCCTGCGAATCATCATGCACGCTCAACATCAATGACGATGCCGTCGGCATCAAATCTATTGAGCACGCCATCATTGACAAGGGGTGGGCTGAGGGCTGGGTCGTACCACAGCCACCTGAAAATAAAACGGGCAAAACCGTTGCAGTGATTGGCTCGGGGCCCGCGGGTTTGGCCTGCGCGCAGCAATTGGCGCGCGTCGGTCATTCGGTGACCGTGTTTGAGAAGAGCGATCGTATCGGCGGCTTGCTGCGTTACGGCATCCCTGATTTCAAACTTGAAAAGACCTTAATCGATCAGCGCATGACTCAAATGCAGGCTGAAGGCGTCACGTTTAAAACCTCGCATTACATTGGGGACGCAGCTCAAGCCTCTGACAAAGGCCTCACCGTCAAAACGCCCGAAGCTTTAGAAAAAGAATTTGATGCCGTGGTGCTCACAGGCGGCTGTGAAACGCCGCGTGATTTGCCGATTGCGGGCCGCGAACTCGACGGCGTCATGTACGCCATGGATTTCTTGCGTCCCCAAAATAAAGTGGTCGCCGGCGACAAGCTCACTGCACAAGTACTGGCCAAGGGTAAGCACGTTGTAGTGATTGGTGGCGGTGATACGGGCTCAGATTGCGTTGGTACCAGCAACCGTCACGGCGCCCTCTCGGTTACCCAAATTGAGTTGATGCCACGCCCCCCCGAAAGCGAAAACAAAGCGATGACCTGGCCTTACTGGCCGGCAAAATTGCGCACCTCGTCGTCGCACGAAGAAGGCGCCGAACGCGACTGGGCCATCACCAGCAAATCATTGGCGGGCAAAGGTGGCAAAGTCGAAAAGCTTGTCGCTGCACGCGTCGAGTGGGTGAAAGACGAAACCTCGGGACAACTCAAAATGCAGGAAGTTAAAGGCTCTGAGTTCGACATCCAGGCAGATCTCGTTTTGCTGGCAATGGGTTTTGTCGCCCCCGTCGGTAACGTGTTGACCGCCTTTGGGGTGGATCAAGACGCGCGCGGCAACGTGCGCGCCAACACCGACGACTACCGCACCAATCTCGCGAAAGTCTTTGCGGCCGGTGACATGCGACGCGGTCAATCGCTAGTGGTGTGGGCAATCCGTGAAGGTCGCCAGTGCGCGCGCGCTGTCGATGCGTTTTTAATGGGTGCAAGCGACTTGCCTCGCTAAGCCAAACCAACCAGAGACTATCCATGACGCACCCTCTTAAACGCCTCTGTTCAATTGCGGCGACCTTGTTAGCCATCTCTGGTTTGTCACCTGCTGCGGCGCAAGCACCCGCAAGTTCGGCAAGCGCACAAGCCTGGCCAGTAAAAAACATTACCCTCATCGTGCCCTATGCCGCCGGCGGCTTCTCTGACACGCGCATGCGACTGCTGGCACGCAAGCTCACTGACAAGTTTGGTCAGCCTGTTGTGGTTGAAAATAAAAGTGGTGCCGGTGGCGTCATCGGCACCGCCTTAATCGCTAAGGCGGTGCCTGATGGTTACACGATCGGTTCGGGCAATCTGGCCCCCTTGGCCGTGAACCCCACCCTGATGACGATGCTTCCCTATAACCCCCAAAAGGATATTGCACCGGTCATTTTGATTGAAAACAGCCCCTTGGTGCTCAGTGCGGCCAATAGCCTGCCCGCGAACAATTTGGCTGAGCTCATTGCGTTGGCCAAAAAAGAGCCCGGCAAGCTAACCTTTGGCTCATCGGGCATCGGCGGTGCGCACCATCTGTCGGGCGAGATGTTTCGCGACCTCGCTAAGATTGACATTGTCCATGTGCCGTACAAAGGTGGCGCGCCCGCCTCAACAGACCTGATGGCCGGCCATCTGAGCATGATGTTTGAAATGGGCTATGCCGCCCTACCCGCCATCAAGGGCCAAAAAATACGCCCTCTCGCCGTGACCTCAACCAAGCGGCTTGCTCTGTTGCCCGACGTCCCGACAATGGCCGAGCTGGGTGTTGCTGGTTTCGAGTCCTATAACTGGCAAGGCATCATCGCGCCCGCGGGCACGCCAAAGGCCATCATCACTAAGCTTAACGTTGCGCTCAACGAAGTGCTGCGCGACCCTGAGGTCATCAGACAAATTTCTGACGCCGCCAGCCAGGCCGGCGGGGGCTCACCTGAAGACTTTGCCCAGTTTATTGCCTCAGAGACCGCTAAATGGGCCAAAGTCATCAAGTCAGCCAATATTCAACCCCAGTAAGCGTCTGAATGGCCTCCCCTACTAATTAGGGAGTGTTACAACTTCAGTGGGGGCGTTACAATCAGCAGCCTGAGCCTGCCTGCCCAGCGCTGCTCCAAGTTGTCAGTCGCTAGGTTGTGCTCTGATCCTTTTGGTTCGACATGCTTACGCCCCCTCAGAAATCAAACCAACCCGTGCTGCGCCTCTCAGGTGTTTCGCTTGGGTATGGCGACTTCACCGTCTTACGTGAGATCTCGCTCGAGGTCTTACCTGGGCAAGTCGTGGCCATGATGGGCGGTTCAGGATCAGGCAAAACCACTTTGCTGCGTGCGGCCACCGGCCAACTCGTCGCACGCCACGGCACCGTCACCCTCTTCGGACAAAATCTGGCGCACGCTGATCGCCCCATGCTGCAATCGCTTCGCCAACGCATGGGGGTTCTGTTTCAACAGGGCGCGCTTTTCACCGACCTGAATGTATTCGAAAACGTTGCTTTTCCACTGCGCGAACATCTCAACCTGCCTGCGACGCAACTCACCGAGCGTGTGCTCGAAAAATTGAGCGCTGTGGGTTTACGTGCTGCCGCACATTTGAAGGTCTCTGAAATTTCAGGTGGCATGGCGCGGCGCGTCGCGCTAGCGCGTGCGGTGGTCTTAGAACCAGAGCTCGTGCTTTACGACGAGCCGTTTGCGGGTCTTGACCCCATCTCACTGGGCATTACCGCGCGTTTGATTCGCAACCTGTCTGATCGGCTAGGCTGCGCCTCCGTGGTCATTACACACGACATCGCCGAATCCTTTGCCATCGCCGATCACGTCTACTTGGTCGGTCAAGGCGAGCTTAAAGCGCAAGGCACTCCCGCCACACTCGGGGCTTCGCCTGATCCCTACGTGCAGCAATTTTTACACGGGCACGCAGACGGCCCGGTTGCCTTCGACTACCCGGTGACCCCAGCCTTTGAAGCCTGGCTTGCGCGTGCAGGCACACCACCATGAGCCAACTTAAATTTTTGACGCTGCTAGGTAAAAGTGTGCGCTTGCGCCTAACCGGGCTTGGGCTCTTTACTCGTTTCTTTTTGATGCTGTTGCAGCGCAGCGGCATCGTTTTAAAACGCCCGCGCCTGGTCTCTCAGCAGGTGCACTTCATCGGCAACTTCTCCCTACTCATCATCATTGTCTCGGGTTTATTTGTAGGTTTTGTTTTAGGCTTGCAAGGCTATTACACCCTAAACCGCTACGGCTCTGAAGAGGCATTGGGCTTACTGGTCGCCCTCTCGCTGACCCGAGAATTAGGCCCCGTCATTACGGCCCTGCTCTTTGCCGGGCGGGCGGGCACCTCACTCACTGCCGAGATCGGGCTGATGAAAGCTGGTGAGCAGCTTGCCGCCATGGAAGTCATGGCCGTCGACCCCATTCGTCGGGTCTTTGTGCCCCGCTTTTGGGGTGGGGTCATCGCGATGCCTGTTTTAGCCGCCGTGTTCTCGATGGTGGGCATTATTGGCGGCTGGGTGGTTGGCGTGCTGCTCATTGGTATTGATACCGGCGCCTTTTGGTCACAAATGCAAAACGGCGTCGACCTTTACAAAGACATATTGAACGGCGTCATTAAAAGTATCATCTTCGGAATCGCCGTTACACTCATCTCCCTGTACGAAGGCTGGCAAGCACGCCCCACCCCTGAGGGTGTGGCCCGCGCAACCACCCGCACCGTTGTGACCGGCTCTTTAGCGGTCTTAGGGCTTGATTTTCTACTGACTGCGCTGATGTTCAGCAACTAAAGGGCCAAATAATGTCAAACGAAAAAACAGATTGGTGGGTGGGGCTCTTTATCTTGTTGGGCGCAATCGCACTCTCTTTCTTAGCACTGCGCGCGGGCAACCTTAGTAGCTTCTCTTTTTCACCCACCTACACCCTGTCGGCCAAATTCGACAATATCGGCGGACTCAAAGTGCGTGCTCCGGTAAAAAGCGCGGGCGTTGTCGTTGGGCGCGTGGCCGGTATCGCCTTAGATGAAAAAACCTTTCAAGCGGTCGTCACTGTTCAAATTGAAAAGGGCTACTTGTTTCCGAAAGATTCTTCGGCGCGAATTTTGACGTCGGGCCTGCTCGGCGAGCAGTACATCGGCCTTGAAGCGGGTGGTGATGAAGCCAATTTTGTTGGCGGCGCAACGATCCAGTTCACACAAAGCGCAATCGTCCTTGAAAGTCTGATCAGTCAGTTTCTATACTCCTCTGCAGAAAAACAAGGCACGCCCCAGGGCACCGAGTCACCTTCTGCACCTAAATCACCCAAAGTCTCACAATAACGGTCAAGCGTCATGCCTTCTCGTTCTTTTGCTCAACAGCTTGGTTTAGCGTTTTGCGCACTCGCCTTAGCACTGCTCTCGGGATGTGCAACCCAGTCAATGGGCCCCGCTAACCCCGCAGACCCCCTCGAGGCTTCAAACCGCGCGGTCTTCGAGTTCAACGATGCGGTCGACCGCGCAGTGCTCAAGCCAGTCGCGCAGGCCTACTCTTTTGTAGTGCCACAACCTGTCCGCACTTGTGTCAATAATATTTTTCTAAACCTCGGCGAAGTGTGGTCTTGGTTTAACAGTACGTTGCAAGGCCGTCAGGTCGACGCACTCAACACCTTCGGCCGTTTCTTACTCAACTCGACGATGGGGCTCGGAGGCTGTTTGGACTTAGCGAGTCAAACTGGCGCCAAACGCATCCCGAATGATTTTGGCGTCACGCTCGGAGTTTGGGGACTCAGCTCTGGCCCCTACGTGGTCCTACCCATTATTGGCTCTTCCACCCTCAGAGACGGCGCAGGCCGAGCCGCTGACATCTACGTGAACCAGTTTGGGTATGGTTCCCTAATCCATGACATCGATGTACGTAATTCGATTTATGGTCTAGAGGTGGTCGCGCGCCGAGAAGCCCTGCTCGAAATCACAAACACCATTGACCGTACCGCTTTAGATCGCTACAGTTTCATTCGCGACGCTTACCTCAAGCGCCGCCAAGCTCAGGTCGAAGGGGCGACCGCCGAGGCCCAAAAGCTACCAAACTACGAAGACTTTGGGGCCGCACCCGCTGACGAAAAGGCGCTTGGGCTATCCCCCAAAAAATAAGGATTCACATTGAGTGCCTGCCAGTAAATAGTTAGCCCATCGCAAGGATACGTTTCATGAAGTCTCGCACTAATTTATTTTTTAAGTTGCTGTTTATGTATTGCGTTCTGGGTTTGAGTCATGTTGCCCGCGCCCAGGTCACACCCAATCCAAACGCCGCACCGAACGACTTCGTGCAACAGGTCGCCGATCAAGTATTAACGGTACTGAAGGCCGACAGCAAGGTGCGTGCGGGCGACACCGCGCGCGTCAACCAGATCGTTGACGACTTAATTTTGCCTAATGTCAATTTTGAAAAAACAACGCGCCTCGCGGCAGGTCGGTATTGGCGTCAGGCAACGCCCGAGCAACAGGCTGCCTTGGTCAAAGCATTTCGGGGCACTTTAGGTCGTTCGTACAGCGGCGCCTTCACCCGCGTCGATGACGCGACCAATGTGAAGGTCTTGCCGATGCGAGGCGAAACAGATGCCACCGACGTCGTCGTCAAGTCGCAGGTCACGCAGCGCGCCAATACCCAACCGATCGGGTTAGATTATCGGCTTGAAAAAACACCGCAAGGCTGGAAAATCTACGACCTCAACGTTGAAAATATCTGGCTGATTGAAAACTACCGCAGTCAGTTTGCTCAGCAAATTAGTCAAAACGGTATCGACGGCTTGATTCAAGCGCTCAATCAACGCGCACAACAATAACCGAGCCGTACCCGGTGCCACAAGGCCTGTGGTCGCTCGGACGCACCGTCCAATCACAAGGTCGTCATGTCTGCCGTTTCGTTTGAGCATGTTTCTAAAGTTTTCGCGCCTCGCGCCGTAGGCTGGCGCGGCTTGTTACGCGCGCCTTCAGGGCCTGGCTTTCAGGCGCTCGACGACGTGTCCTTAACCATTGAGCACGGCGAGTTTTTTGCCTTGCTCGGGCCCAATGGCGCCGGAAAAACGACGCTAATTTCGGTTTTAGCTGGGCTGTGTCTGGCCACGCAAGGGCGTGCCACGGTTTGCGGCCATGATGTGGTCACCGATTATCAGGCAGCCCGGCGCTCTTTAGGCGTTGTCCCGCAAGAGCTGGTGTACGACCCGTTTTTTACCGTCCGCGAAACCTTACGCATTCAGTCGGGCTATTTTGGCTTTCGTCACAACGACGACTGGATCGATGAAATTTTGGCCAACTTAGGCCTGACCGATAAGGCCGACGAAAATATGCGCGCTTTGTCGGGCGGGATGAAGCGTCGCGTGCTGGTGGCGCAAGCACTGGTGCATCGCCCACCGGTCATTGTGCTTGACGAACCCACAGCTGGGGTCGATGTTGACTTGCGCCGCAGCCTCTGGGAGTTTATCTCTCGCCTCAACACGCAAGGCCACACGATCATCCTGACCACGCACTATTTAGAAGAAGCCGAGATGCTGTGTCATCGCACCGCCATGCTTAAAGGTGGACGCATTGTTGCGCTCGACACCACCAAAAATCTAATCGCGCACGGTGGCGGCAATCTCGAACAGGCATTTGTACAAATCATGAACACTCAACCGTCTAAGTTTTCTGAGGCTCAAGCGTGAGCGCCCCAATTTTGACCGCTCGCTCGGGCGCCGGCTCAGGGTTCCCAACCTTGCTTGGCAAAGAATTGCTGCGCTTCTGGAAAGTCAGCTTTCAAACGATTGCCGCACCCGTCATCACAGCGCTGCTGTACCTAGTGATTTTTGCGCAGGTGCTGCAAGATCGGATCCAAGTGTATGGCAGCGTCCCTTACACGGCTTTTTTGATCCCAGGGCTCATGATGATGAGCATGCTGCAAAACGCCTTCGCCAACCCCTCCTCGTCGCTCATTCAAAGCCGCGTCACAGGTAATTTGGTGTTTGTATTGTTGCCCCCCATTTCGCACCGCGAATTTTTTAGCGCTTACGTGCTGGCCGCTATCGTGCGCGGTCTGGCCGTCGGTAGCTGCGTGTGGCTGGTCTCTCAGTATTTCAGTTCAATGCCGCTCAAACATCCGCTTTGGGCGCTCGTCTTTGCGATTCTGTCGTGCGGGATTATGGCGATTCTAGGGTTAATTGCAGGCCTCACCTCCGAAAAGTTTGATCAGCTGGCCGCCTTTCAAAATTTTCTAATCATGCCAGCCACCTTTTTATCAGGCGTTTTTTACTCAGTGCACACTCTGCCCGCCTTTTGGCAGACGGTGTCGCACTGGAATCCCCTCTTTTACACCATTGATGGGTTTCGCTATGGATTCTTTGGCGTTGCCGATGTGTCACCCTGGCACAGCGTAGCGGTTGTGGCCGGGGTCTTCTCCGTTTTGGCGACCTTTGCGCTACGCCTGTTGGGCCAAGGCTACAAACTGCGCACTTAATATTTTGCCTCGCACCACTTATCAAATGAAGCGGCTGACGCTGCCAGACTAAAGCTTACAGCGCGGGCAAAGTGGGCTGGATAGCGATTACCACCGTAGTTGACGGCTCAGGCAGATTAGCTTTTTCCACTTCTCGCTAAAATAGAGAATATTCTAGAATTGTTGCCCCTCAAGGATCTTGCAAATTATGTTGCCTACCCCCGAAGATATCCGCGCTTACATCGCCGCAGGCTTGGCCTGTGAGCACCTTGAGGTGAGTGGCGATGGCGCACATTTTGAAGCCGTCATTGTTAGCAACGCTTTTGCCGGTAAGCGATTAATCGCCCGTCATCAGTTGGTGTACGCAGCCTTAGGTGATCGCATGAAACAAGAGATCCATGCACTTTCGATGCGCACCTTAACCCCCGACGAGTTTAATAAGCCCGTCTGATGGATATTTTACGCATCACGGGTGGCACTCCCCTGCAGGGTGAAGTCAGTATTTCAGGCGCAAAAAATGCGGCACTACCCATTTTGTGTGCCGGTTTGTTGACCGCCGATACGCTCACACTCACCAATGTGCCCCAGCTAAACGACATTGCGACCACGCTTAAATTATTAGGTCAGATGGGAGTACGTTGCGCGCGCGATAGCGATGGCACAGTTAGCATTACAGCCAGCGACGTTACAGCGCTTGAGGCGCCCTACGAGCTGGTGAAAACCATGCGCGCCTCGATTTTGGTGCTGGGCCCTCTGCTTGCACGCTTTGGGCAGGCGCGCGTCAGCCTGCCAGGTGGCTGCGCGATTGGGCAGCGCCCGATTGACCAACACATTCACGGCTTGGCGGCACTAGGGGCCGACATCCGCATCGAACACGGCTTTGTCGTGGCACGTGCCCAGCGCCTCAAAGGCGCCGTCATTCGCACCGACATGGTCACAGTCACCGGCACCGAGAACCTGCTAATGGCCGCTGTTTTGGCAGAGGGTCAAACCGTTTTAGAAAATGCCGCCCGCGAACCCGAGGTCGTTGATCTGGCCGAATTATTAATCAAGATGGGCGCAAAGATACAAGGCCATGGCACCGATCGTATCGTCATTGGGGGCGTCAAAAGCCTGCACGGTGCCACACATCGGGTGATTCCTGATCGTATCGAAGCTGGCAGTTTTTTGTGCGCCGTAGGCGCCGCCGGTGGCGACATCACCTTGCGCCAAGTCGCGCCTGACACGATGGGTGCCACACTCTCTAAGCTTCAAGAGGCTGGGGTGACGCTGACGTGCGGCCCAGACTGGATCCGCGCCAGTATGCATCAACGGCCCAAGCCCGTCGACTTTCGTACACACGAATACCCAGGCTTTGCCACCGATATGCAAGCGCAAGTCATGGCGCTTAGCGCCCTGGCCGACGGCACCTCAGTGATCGCTGAGACGATTTTTGAAAATCGCTACATGCATGTGCAAGAGCTTTTGCGCTTGGGCGCACGCATCGATATCGACGGCCATACGGCAGTGGTGCGCGGCGTCGCAAAGCTATCGGGGGCCGCGGTGATGGCGACCGATCTGCGTGCCTCGGCAAGCTTAGTGATTGCTGGCCTCGCGGCTGAGGGCGAGACAATCGTCGAACGTATCTATCATCTTGATCGAGGCTACGAACGCATGGAGCACAAGCTTAGGCAGCTCGGCGCCAATATCGAACGCCTTTCTAGCAAGGATCTTTCATGAGCGCTCCTGAGCCATTTCGGCCCCTCACGATGGCCCTTTCGAAAGGGCGCATTTTTGAAGAAACGCTGCCGCTTCTCAAGGCTGCAGGCATTCAGGTTTCTGAAAACCCTGAGCAATCGCGCAAACTCATCATCGCCACCAGCAACCCCGGCTTGCGGTTGATTATCGTGCGCGCTTCAGATGTACCCACCTACGTTGAATACGGCGCGGCTGATTTAGGCATTGCGGGTAAAGATGTACTCATCGAGCACGCGGCTCAGCACCCAGGCGGGCTGTATCAACC
This sequence comes from Alcaligenaceae bacterium, assembly GCA_947484295.1. GTDB lineage: Bacteria > Pseudomonadota > Gammaproteobacteria > Burkholderiales > Burkholderiaceae_B > Zwartia. The sequence goes on from CANKOW010000024.1 coordinate 17,616, forward strand.
GATTGACCTGAATATCGCCCGCTGCCGTCTGGCGGTCGCCGTGCGCAAAGGATTCGATTACGAGGCCGCAGTGCGCCAAGGTGCGCGCTTGCGTGTGGCCACCAAGTACACCCAAGCCGCGCGCGAACACTTTGCCGCAAAAGGGGTATACGTTGATCTGATCAAGCTGTATGGCTCAATGGAACTCGCTCCTTTAGTGGGTTTAGCTGATGCAATTGTCGACTTGGTTTCAACAGGCAACACACTCAAGGCAAACGACTTGGTCGCCGTTGAAGACATCATGCCGATCTCGTCGCGGCTCGTGGTGAACCGCGCCTCACTTAAAACACGTCATGCACAACTGCAACCTCTTTTAGATGCCTTTGAACAAGCTAGTCACGCAGCCGTGACAGCCTAACGCCCCCCGAGATTGACAACATGGCAACCATTTCACGCCTCGACTCGCGCGATCCAGACTTTGATGCAAAGCTCACAACGTTGCTGGCGTTCGATGCCGAACAAGATGAAGCAATCGACAGCGCTGCGGCGCGTATTCTTAAGCAAGTGCGCGCCGAGGGCGACGCAGCGCTTGTACGTCTGACGCGCGAGTTTGATCGTGTGCAAATCCAGCAAGCCGCTGAGTTAGAGATTCCGCGTAGCGAGTGGCTGAAGGCCCTGGCTGGGCTCCCCACCGTACAACGCCAGGCACTTGAAGCTGCAGCCGAACGTGTGCGCGCCTATCACGCGCATCAAGTGCAAACGAGCTGGTCTTACACTGAGGCTGACGGCACGCGTTTAGGGCAACAGATTACCTCCCTCGACCGCGTAGGGGTCTATGTGCCTGGTGGCAAAGCCGCTTACCCCTCGTCTGTCTTAATGAACGCGATTCCCGCAAAAGTTGCGGGCGTTCCTGAAGTGATCATGGTGACACCAACCCCCGGCGGACATCGTAACGCCATGGTGTTGGCCGCAGCCGCGATTGCGGGCGTTGACCGCTGCTTTGCGATAGGCGGTGCGCAGGCCATTGGGGCACTTGCCTTCGGCACGGCAACGGTACCCGCCGTCGATAAGATTGTGGGGCCAGGCAACGCCTACGTGGCTGCAGCAAAACGCCGCGTCTTTGGCACAGTCGGCATCGATATGATTGCGGGCCCAAGCGAAATCCTGATTATCTGCGACGGTCAAACCTCGCCCGACTGGATTGCGATGGATCTGTTCTCGCAGGCCGAACACGATGAGCTCGCTCAAGCGATCTTGTTATGCCCCGATGCGTCTTATCTCGACGCCGTCGAGCACTCGATTGAAAAACTCCTGCCCACCATGCCGCGCGCTGACATCATCCGCACCAGCTTGCGCAACCGCGGTGCACTGATTTTGGTGCAGAGTTTGGGTGAAGCGTGCACGATTAGCAACCAAATCTCACCCGAGCATCTTGAAGTATCAATCGAAGATCCCGAGGCTTGGCTGCCTCACTTGCGTCATGCAGGTGCGATTTTCATGGGGCCACACAGTTCTGAATCGCTAGGTGACTACTGCGCAGGCCCCAACCACGTGTTGCCCACCTCGCGCACCGCTCGGTTTTCTTCACCTCTGGGCGTATATGACTTTCAAAAACGCTCAAGTTTGATTCATGTCTCACAGGCAGGTGCGCAAACCTTGGGCAAAATTGCCGCTGAGCTCGCGCTTGGCGAGGGTTTGCAAGCCCATGCGGCAAGCGCAACCTACCGGCTCACCCCATCAAGCACCAAGTAAGCGTAGCGGTCAAACAAGATTCACTGCAACAATTCGCTCAGACCGCCCTACAATACGCATTCTGACGATAAGAGCCCAAGCCATGCGTACCGCCGAAATAATCCGTAACACCAACGAAACTAAAATTCGTGTCGCAATCAACCTAGATGGCACCGGCCGCCAAAAGCTCGATACAGGCGTGCCCTTCTTAGACCATATGCTGGATCAAATCGCTCGGCATGGGTTAATTGACCTTGAAGTACACGCGCAGGGCGATTTAGATATTGACGCGCACCACACTGTTGAAGACGTTGGAATCACCATCGGACAAGCCATTGCAAAAGCCGTGGGCGATAAAGCCGGTATTCGCCGTTACGGCCACGCATATGTGCCGCTCGACGAAGCCCTGTCACGCGTAGTTGTTGACTTTTCAGGCAGGCCCGGCCTGCAATTTCATGTGCCTTTCACGCGCGCGCGCGTTGGCAATTTCGATGTCGACTTGACCATTGAGTTTTTTCAAGGCTTGGTCAACCATGCCCTGTGTACCCTGCATATCGATAACTTGCGCGGCGTCAACGCGCATCACCAGTGCGAAACTATTTTCAAAGCTACCGGTCGAGCGCTACGCATGGCGCTCGAACTCGATCCGCGCAGCGCGGGCATCGTGCCCTCGACAAAAGGTGTGCTGTAAACCATGGCGCTAATTGCCATCGTTGACTATGGCATGGGCAACATCCACTCGGTCGAGCGGGCGTTGCGCCATGCCGCACCCGAAGCGGACATCCGCTTGTGCAGCGAAGCACGCGACATTTTGGCCGCTGACCGCGTCGTGTTTCCGGGGCAGGGCGCAATGGCCGACTGCATCCGCACGCTCGATGAGGCGGGCTTACGTGAGGCCGTGCTCACTGCGGCTAAAAGTAAGCCCTTACTGGGCGTTTGCGTGGGCGAACAAATGTTGTTCGAACGCAGCGAAGAAGGCAACACGACTAGCTTGGGTCTCTTCAAAGGCGAGGTCAGGCGCTTTCAAGGCCCCGCCTTCGCGGCCGGCGCGCAACAGCTTAAGGTGCCGCACATGGGCTGGAGTCCAGTCAAACAAAACCGTGAACATGCGCTTTGGCAGGGTATCCCCGATATGACCCCCTTTTATTTCGTGCATAGCTACTATGCCGTGCCCGCCCAAACTGAACTCACCGTTGGACAAAGCAACTACGGCGGCCTGTTTGCCTGCGCGGTTGCGGCCGGCAATATCTTTGCCGTACAGTTTCATCCAGAAAAAAGTGCCGAATATGGTTTGCGTCTTTACCGTAATTTTGTAGACTGGAAGCCTTGACATCTTCACGCTGAACCAACAGGATTACTGCGCATTCCGTTACACTAATTTCTTATCCACACTCGCCTACCGCGAGTACTCTGAACTTTACGTGACCACTCAACTACTCACATGCTGCTGATCCCCGCAATCGATCTCAAAGATGGGCGCTGCGTCCGGCTCCGCCAAGGCGACCTTGACGACGCAACGGTATTCTCTGAAGACCCAACCGCCATGTCTAACCTCTGGCTTGACCGAGGCGCACGGCGCCTGCATTTGATCGACCTCAATGGCGCTGTTGCCGGCAAACCTAAAAACGAATCTGTCATTCGCGCAATTGTCGACTCAGTCGGTGCGGATATTCCGGTCCAGATTGGCGGTGGGATTCGCGACCTCGATACGATTGAGCGCTACCTTGATTTTGGGATCACCTACGTCATTATTGGCACCGCTGCAGTTAAAAACCCTGGGTTTTTGCACGACGCATGTGGTGCCTTTCCGGGCAGCATTATCGTGGGGCTTGATGCGCGCGATGGCAAAGTTGCCACTGATGGCTGGAGCAAACTCACCAAACACGATGTGCTAGACATGGCCAAGAAATTTGAAGATTATGGCTGCGAAGCCATTATCTATACTGATATCGGTCGGGATGGCATGCTGACGGGTGTCAATATCGAGGCAACAGTGCGGCTCGCGCAACATGTCCGAATCCCCGTCATCGCTTCGGGCGGCGTGACAGACATGCGCGACATCGAAGCGCTCTGTGCCGTTGAAGCCGAAGGTATTGAGGGCGCGATCTTGGGCCGCAGCATCTATGAGGGCACGCTGGATTTTGAAGCCGCGCAGCTACGTGCTGACGAACTCGCACCATGAGTCAATTAGTCGCGCCAAGCACCTTTAGCGGCCTGACGCGTCGAATCATTCCTTGTCTGGATGTCACCGCAGGCCGTGTTGTGAAAGGCGTCAACTTTGTCGACCTCGTCGATGCAGGCGACCCTGTTGAAATTGCACAGCGCTACAACGAACAAGGCGCAGACGAACTCACCTTTTTAGACATCACGGCTACCAGTGACGGGCGTGATTTGATCCTCTCAATTATCGAGCAGGTGGCCTCGCAAGTTTTTATCCCCCTGACGGTAGGCGGTGGTGTGCGTCAGGTGAGCGATGTGCAGCGCCTGCTCAATGCGGGTGCCGACAAAGTCTCAATCAACAGTGCCGCTGTGGCAAACCCCGAACTGGTGCGTGCCGCCTCAAACTATCACGGCTCTCAATGCATCGTCGTCGCCATTGACGCGCGACGCGTCGCAAACAGCGCGACCCCAGCCTGGGAGGTCTTTACCCACGGTGGGCGCCGCGGCACGGGCTTAGACGTCGTGGCTTGGGCGCGTCAAATGGCTGATTTTGGCGCCGGCGAACTGTTATTAACCAGCATGGATCGCGACGGCACCAAAGCCGGCTTTGACCTTGAGCTCACGCGGCTGGTCGCCGACGCGGTCGCAATCCCTGTCATCGCCTCGGGCGGTGTCGGCAATCTTCAGCACTTGGCCGACGGCGTCACCTTGGGTGGCGCCAGCGCAGTGCTCGCCGCCAGTATTTTTCACTATGGTGAATTCACCGTGGGTCAGGCCAAAGACTTTATGGCCAATCAGGGTATTGCCGTCAGGCGCAGTAAATGATGCCCGCGGCGCCTCCTGCCTGGCTTGCTGACGTCAAGTTTGACGAAAAGGGTTTGATTCCGGCCATTTCGCAAGATGCGACAACCGGGCAGGTGTTAATGGTTGCGTGGATGAACGCCGAGTCGCTGGCCGAGACGGTGCAAACAGGTCGTGCGGTGTTTTGGTCGCGTTCTCGCAACCGACTCTGGCGCAAAGGCGAAGAATCGGGCCATGTGCAACAGCTCATTGAGCTCAGGCTAGATTGCGATGGCGATGTTCTGCTGCTAAAGGTCGAACAAATTGGCGAAATCGCCTGTCATACCGGACGCGCAAGTTGTTTCTATCGGCGACTTGAACAAAGTGCTGATCCACTATCCTCAAAATGGGTAAGCGTTGATCCAGTTCTCAAAGACCCCGAGCTCATTTATAAGTGAACGCCCTAAATATGACAGCCCCTACCTCTGAAGCCTCGCCGACCGCCGCCTCCGATGTCATTCTAGCCAGAATCGCTGACACACTAGCCACGCGTTTGCCCGCGCGCGGAGGCGATCCCGCGACCTCATATGTGGCAAAGTTATTTTCGAAAGGGCCCGACGCTGCCCTAAAAAAGATTGGCGAAGAAGCCACCGAACTGGTGATGGCCGTCAAAGACCAACAGCCCGAACGAATCGTGGCAGAAACCGCCGATTTGTGGTTTCATTGCTTGGTTGTATTAACCGAACATGGTCTGCGCCCCGAACAAGTGTTGGCTGAACTGGCTCGGCGTGAAGGCGTGTCCGGTCTTCAAGAAAAAGCTTCCCGTCACCCTTAAACGGCCTACCATGAGCGAAAACTGCTTATTTTGCAAAATTGTGAAAGGTGAAATCCCTGCAAAAATCGTCTACACCGATGACGATTGTGTGGTTTTTCATGATATCCATCCCGCGGCTCCAGTACATTTGCTCATGGTGCCGCGCCACCATGTCGTATCGATGCAAGATATCCAACCCAAAGATGCTGGCTGGTTAGGTAGAATACTCACTAAGGTTCAAGATATTGCATTAACGAACGGCTGCAACCCAGGGCCTGAAGGCGGTTTTCGTCTCACCACGAATTCAGGCCTTGAGGGTGGTCAAGAAATTAAACACCTGCATTTTCATATCCTTGGTGGCAAGCGCCCTTGGCAGGGCTTCACCCCCATCAAGAATTAATCCGGAGAGCGATCATGGGTAGTTTTAGTATTTGGCACTGGCTTATTGTTTTAGTTATCGTTGCACTGGTTTTTGGCACTAAAAAGATCAGAAATATTGGTGCCGATTTAGGTGGCGCGGTGAAAGGCTTCAAAGAAGGCATGAAAGACCCCAACGCGAAAGAAGGCGAGGCCACGACAGCAGCAGCTGAGGCGGCACCGGTGCAGCGCGTTGCCACGGCCGAGACCATAGACGTGCAAGCAACAGAGAAATCAAATACTCAGCCTGGTCCGCGTTAACCCTTTCCGCTAGCTTTTCTAGCTGAGTCTTTTTGGCACATCACACACCATGTTTGACGTCAGCTTTACCGAACTACTCGTAATCGGGGTTGTCGCTCTGGTCGTCATTGGCCCCGAGCGTCTGCCCAAGGTGGCGCGTACGCTCGGCCACTTGGTGGGGCGTGCGCAGCGCTATGTCAACGATGTCAAAACAGACATTCAGCGCGAGGTCGAACTCGACGAGCTGCGCAAGTTAAAAGACCAAATGCAAGACGCGGCACAAAGTGTGCAGTCCAGCTTACAAAACACCGAAGCCTCGCTGCGCAAGCCGCTCGAGTCACTCGAACAAGACGTCTCAGCAATAAAAGAATCTCTGTCACATACCAGCTCATATCTTGTCGAGCCGGTTAACCCCGAGATCCCAAAAACGCCCGAGCCAGTTTCCATACCCTGGCCCGAGATAGCTCAGGTACCCGTGCACGCACCAGAACCCGTTTCGGCGGCTCCGACCCAGCTCGAGCTCGGTGTTCTGGCGCCCGTACCAGCAGCGACTCCAGCTCTAGCTCCAGCATCGGCATCCACAGCAGCGCCAGCTCTCGCTGCGGCCCATGCGCCTAACAAGACCTCGGTCGCCTCTTCGACCCCGGGATCTGCATCTTGAGCTCTGACCGTTCTGACAACACCGCAA
>CANKOW010000025.1 GCA_947484295.1 Alcaligenaceae bacterium
ATGCCGCGTTTTGCGGGCATTGCCACGTTTATGCGCTTGCCCTTTTTAGAGTTCGATCACCCAAGTATCGATGAGGTTGATATTGGTTTGTTCGGAATCCCCTGGGATGGGGGCACCACCAATCGCGCAGGGGCACGGCACGGGCCGCGTCAAATCCGTGATTTGTCAACGCTCGCCCGTAACGTGAATCGTGCTTCGGGTATTAACCCGTTTGAGTTATGCAACTGTGCTGATTTAGGTGATACGCCAGTCAACCCAGTAGATCTTGAAGATACTCTAGAGCGTGTGCAGCGTTTTGTCGAACAACTGCATAAAAAAAACATGATCCCCTTGGCTGCTGGTGGGGATCACTTAGTGACGTTGCCCGTCATGCGTGCGATCGCAAAAGATCACCCTGTTGGGATGGTGCACTTTGATGCGCACACTGACACATGGGATCGCTACTTTGGTGGCAGCAAATATACGCATGGCACGCCCTTTCGTAGAGCGATCGAAGAGGGCTTGCTCGATCCGAAGCGTACAATCCAGATTGGCATTCGAGGTGCTTTGTATAACGACAGTGAAAATAACTGGGGTATCGAGCAAGGCATTCGGGTCGTTGACATTGACGAATATCACGCGCTTGGCACCCAAAGGGTGATCGACCTCGCGCGTCAAGTGGTGGGCACGGGCCCCACCTACGTGAGTTTTGATGTGGACTTTCTGGATCCGGTGTACGCGCCTGGCACGGGTACTCCTGAGATTGGTGGTGCGACCACCTATCAGGCACAACAATTGCTTCGTGGCTTGCAGGGGTTGAATCTCATTGGCGGCGACGTGGTTGAGGTATCCCCTCCGTTCGATCCCTCTGGCAATACGGCGTTGGTGGGGATGACCATGATGTTTGAGCTGTTATGCGTTTTGGCGCATGCCCGTGCGCAAAGATAAGCGTCATCCGTCAGTCACATTAGGTGGTTAACGTCGGTCGAGTTTAATATTGATATCAATTAAGGGGCTTCGTATCATGACTGCACAATATTTATTAAAGATGGGTCAATCTTTCAAATTAAGAATATCTCTGGCGCTCGCCTGTGTGATGACCAGTGCCTTGGCGGGTGCAGGTGAATTAACAATTTACAGTTCGGTTGAGGGCGACAATTTAAAGAACTTTGCCTCGCTATTTAGTAAAGCCCACCCCGACATTAAAGTGAATTGGGTGCGCGATTCAACAGGCGTGATTCAAGCGCGTGCGATGGCTGAAAAAGACAATCCCCGTCACGATCTTTTTTTTGGTCATGCCGCTTCAAACCTGATGACACTTGATGCGATGAACTTGTTCTTGCCGTATCGCCCTGTTGGTGTCGAAAAACTTGACGAAAAATTTCGCGATAAGCGCGATCCACCAAACTGGACTGGTTTGTGGGGGTTCGGTGCCGCGATTTGTTTCAACACGATCGAAGCAAAAAAGAGAAATTTACCAAAGCCAGAAAAATGGGCTGATCTAACCAATCCGATTTACAAAGGACAGGTTGTGATGCCTAACCCCGTATCTTCAGGCACTGGCTTTTTGAATGTCTCCGGTTGGCTGCAGATCATGGGTAAAGACAAGGCGTGGGCCTTCATGGATGGGCTTCACCAAAATATCGCTTCTTACTCGCATTCGGGCTCTAAGCCTTGCGAGCAAGCGGCTGCCGGTGAGTATGTGATCGGGATTTCGTTGCCCTTGCGCGGCGCGAACTTAAAGACCATGGGTGCGCCGATTGATGTGATTATCCCCACTGATGGCATTGGTTGGGAAATGCAAGGCGTGGCAATCATGAAGACCACTAAAAATCTAAAAGATGCACAGACCTTTGTGAATTGGGCGGTGTCAGAGTCGGCGATGGATGCCTATGCGGCGCGCGCAGAAGTTGTTGCGTACCCAGTCAAAACGCCTAAGGCCCAAAACTTGCCACCTGAATTAGCGAGTCGCATGATCAAAAATGATTTTGCCTGGGCCTCAGAAAATCAACCTGCGATTTTGGCTGAATGGCGCAAGCGCTATGACAGCAAAACCGAGCCAAAGAAATAGTGTGATTGCAGCTGACACGGCGCGCCTACCCGCCGAACAGGGTAGTTTTCACGACAGCGACGTGTCGGCTCTTGTTAGCGACCCCAAGGGGTCCGGCGGCCGCAATCTCGTCGTCGAAAACCTAAACAAGAGTTTTGGTACGACCACAATTTTAAAAGACATCTCGTTTGGAATCGAAGAGGGCGAGTTTGTTTGTTTTTTAGGCCCGTCGGGTTGCGGCAAAACCACGTTGTTGTTATGCCTTGCCGGGCTTGAGTCTCCAGACTCTGGCGAGATTTACAAAAATGGCCAAGTCATCACCATGGCTCCGCCCTCACAACGCGATGTCGGTATCGTATTTCAGTCTTATGCATTGTTTCCCAACCTAAGCGTTTACGACAATATTGCTTTTGGTTTGGTGAATTTGAAGTGGGCTAAAGACAAGATACGTGAAGCGGTGGGTGCCTTAGTGAGCTTGTTGTCGCTCGAGAGCCACGAGAATAAGTATCCAAGTCAGCTATCAGGCGGGCAGCAGCAACGCGTCGCCTTAGCCCGTGCTTTGGCTGTATCGCCGTCTTTGCTGTTGCTAGACGAACCTCTGTCTGCACTCGACGCACAAGTTCGCGCCCGCTTGCGTGGTGAGATCCGAGACCTGCAGCAACGACTCAAAATCACGACAGTGATGGTGACACATGACCAAGAAGAGGCGCAGACCCTAGCTGATCGAATTGTGTTGATGAACGCAGGGCGCATTGAGCAGATCGGCACACCTTGGCAAATTTATAACGAACCCGCTACGCCGTTTGTGGCAGATTTTATGGGTGTGAGTAATTTGATTCAGGGTGTTGTGAGCGCGCAAGATGAAGTTGCTTGTGATCAGTTTGCACTGCACTGCAACACTCAACATTATCCTGTTGGCACGAAGGTGCAGCTCTTGCTGCGCCCTGAAGATATTGCAGTGGTCGCGCGAACAAATATGCAAAAACATTCCTCTGTCAATCTGCTGCAAGCAACAATTGTCAAGGTTGAGCATCTGGGCGCCGTGGTGCGTGCGCACGCCGTCAGCGCGAATGGGCTAACGTTAAAAGTGGATATTTCTAAACGCGACTTTGATCCCGCTTTGCATGGCGTGTCGCAAGCGCTCGGTTTGACGATTACGACTAACGATATCCGTCTGTTCGTGCAATGAGTACTCAATCGTTGAATGCTGCGGGCATGGGTCGGTTTACCCGCGGCAAGCCTCAGATTATGGAGCGCAGCGACTGGTTGGTTCGTTGGGTGTGCGTGGCGTATAGCGTCGCGGCCCTCTGTACAATCGTTTTGCCGGTAGGCGCTTTGTTTTTACGTAGCCTAAACAATGCAGCTGGTGTCTATGTTGGCCTGCAAAATTATCTGACCTACTTCGGTACCTCTGCACTGTTTGATTCATTTTTGAACAGCCTGTTGGTATCGCTGGTGACGGCAACGATTGTGGTGCCCATGGCCTTTGCGTATGCCTATGGTTTGTTGCGCACGCGCATGCCGTTCAAGTCCTTCTTTCGTGGGGTTGCACTCATCCCATTGTTAATACCGGGCGTGCTCAAGGCCATTGCGCTGGTGTATCTCTTTGGTAATCAAGGGCTGTTGCGTGAATGGCTGTTTGGGCATCCTTTGTATGGGCCGATTGGTATTGTGGGCGCGTCAGTGATCTGGACGTTTCCGTTTGCGGTGCTGATTATGCTCACGGCACTGCAGCATGTGGACCAGCGTCTGTATCACGCAGCGGCCGTCTTAAAAACGAGTGCCTGGCGCACCTTTTTGCATGTGACCTGGCCCTCGTGTCGGTATGGAGTGACAACAGCTTTTTTAGTGGTGACGGTAAGTGTCTTTACCGATTTCGGTATCGCCAAGGTGATCGGTGGCGATTTTCGTGTGCTGGCGACCGATATTTATAAAGAGGTCGTGGGGCAACAAAACTTTGAGATGGGTGCAGTCATTTCGGTGATGTTGTTAATCCCCGCTATTCTGGTATTTTTGTTAGAGCGGCGAGTGGCCAGCAAACAGGTGGCGCAGCTCACAGGGCGCTCGTTGCCCTATACGCCTACGCCCTCAGCTTGGCGCGATAGTGTATTTCTGGGTTGGTGTATCGCCGTCACGGTTTTTATTGCAAGCGTGTTGGGGATGGCGCAGTTTGCCTCATTGGTTAAATTTTGGCCCTACAACTTGAGCCTGACTTTTGCCCATTATTCGTTTGAAATCGAGGGTGTGGGTTGGATGAATTTCTCGAATTCGCTTTGGATGGCCACGCTTGCGGCGAGTTTTGGTACTTTGATTATTTTTATTGGCGCCTATGTTGTTGAAAAAGCGCGACGCGACATTGGGCTTCGAAAAACGCTGCAGATGTTGATGTTGTTGCCGATGGCGATCCCGGGTTTGGTACTGGGGCTGGCGTATCTTATTTTTATCAATACGCCCGGTAACCCGGCGGGCTGGTTGTATGGTGGGATGACGATTTTGGTGATCAGTACGGTCACGCACTTGTACAGCGTGCCACATCTAACCTGCCTGACCGCCTTGAAAGGGCTTGATCGCGAAATCGAATCGGTTGGCTTGTCGCTCAATACCTCTGTCACACGCATGCTGACGCAAGTCACGTTGCCCGTCTGCTTGGCTGCACTGTTAGATGTTTGGCTGTATATTTTTTTATGTGCCATGACGACACTCTCGGCAGTGATTTTTTTATACGCGTCTGATACCAAGCTCGCGTCGGTCGCTGTGATTCATATCGATGAAACGGGCAGGGTCGCCTCAGCCGCAGCGATGGCGATGCTGCTGGTCTATGTATGCCTGGCCGTACGGTTGGCACATCACCTGATTGCACAAAAAATACTGCGTAAATTTCAGCCTTGGCGCACGTCTTGAACAAACGCTGCTTGGGCCTCAGTTTCGATGGTGCCCGGTCGAGCGGCACGTACTTGTGCAATCGCAGCTGCAGGTGTTTGACCGCAGGCAACTAGTAGGCAAGCGGCCATCATGCCTGTGCGGCCGAGTCCGGCAGCGCAGTGCAGCAGTACGGTTTCGCGTCGCGCTAATGCGGCAAGGATACTCTCTTTGATCTGCTGCCAACTTTCAAGGGCATTCAGATCGGGTGTGCCGAAGTCTTCAATGACTAACTGCAGCCATTGCAAATTGTGTTGCACAACTTGGGTAGGTAAGTCAGGTACGCCGAGTTTTTTCATTTCAGATAAGCTGATCAACGACACCACAGTGCTAATGTTTGCAGAGCGTATGGCGTCTAAGTCATCGCTGAGTGCGCGTTGCCACTGAAGGCCGCGAGCGTCAATGGCATTACGACCTGGGCAGTGCGTCATGGCAATCTTGCCGCCTAGCGAGGTGGCAAGATAATCGATATGAAGTGGGCCACTTAAGTCAGAGAGTTGAATCGTCATGCGCCATCATAACCGCACGGGCCTATTCAACTTTAATCTTTGCTGACTTCACGACCTCTGACCAGCGGGCAGATTCTTTGGTAAAAAAGGCTTTGAATTCTGGCGCACTGAGTGACAGGGGTGTGGCACCCATGCTCTCAAGTTTTACAGTCATCTCAGGCATTTTGACCGAGGCGTTGATCGCTTGGTTTAAACGATTGACAAGCTCGGGCGGCAGGTTACCCGGGCCAAAGACACCCCACCACACGGCCACTAAAAAGTCGCTCATGCCTTGTTCGGCAAATGTTGGCACATCGGGCAAGGTTTTGTTGCGCGAGGTGCTTGCAGTACCCAGTACCTTGACGTTGCCGCTTTGCAAGGCCGAAATCGCGGTGATCTGATTGGTAAACATTAGCTGTACTTGACCGCTCATGAGATCGGTCGCGGCTGGTGCCCCGCCTTTGTAGGGGATATGTGCAATTGACGTGCCGGCTTTCAGATTAAACAAAGCAGCCGCTAAATGCTCAGATGTGCCTGAGCCACCCGAGGCAAAGTTCAAACCGGCAGAGTTTGTTTTTGACAAGGCGATTAACTCGTTGATCGTTGTCGCCGCCACGGATTTGTGTGCCAGCAGGACATTTGGGATTTGACCGACGATGGCAACCGGAGTCAGATCGGTGTCAGGGTCATAGTTCAGATTGCCATACAAGGCCTTGTTGACTGAGTTACCCGTTGAGCCCATCAAGAGGGTATAGCCATCTGCCTCTGACTTGGCAACAAACGAAGCGGCAATATTGCCACCAGCGCCTGCTTTGTTTTCAACGATCACATTTTGGCTGAGTTGTTTTGAAAGCTCGCCGGCGAGTAATCGGCCAACGATATCTAAGGCGCCACCCGCGTTAAAGGGGATGATCAATTTGATCGGTTTGTTGGGGTAGGGCTGAGCATAGAGGTTTTGACTGCTTAATCCAAGGCCAAGGCTCAATGTGCTGACGACACTCAGGATAAGTGCCCGACGATGCAGGGTGCGTGCAAAAAAAGGGTTCAGCAGCGTACGAATTTTCATGACGAGTCTCCTTGGGTGCTTTGACAAGCGGTAAACGATTGGAATCGCTATTTTTGTGTAAATGTTAAACGACGTTCAATCTGCCATATTTTCACTTAGCAGTTATGTATTCTTAGATAGCAATTATGTGAATAAGACCTTAATATTACAGGTATGGTCAATCAATCTAAATACTCTGCTAGCTACCTTCGTTTTGTGAACTTAGTGCAGGCAATTCGCGAAATCCCTACTTTTCCGGTGATGGATCCGGTTGAAGAGCGATTGCTTTCGCTATTGGCGTCAGTTTGGCATCATGAAAAAAAGATTAGTGTTCTAGAGGCCATGAGCCTGACCACTGAGATTTCAGCAACGACCGCGCATCGGCGCCTGAAGACCCTACGCAAGAAGGGAATGATCGATCTCGACACCGATCAAGCCGATAGCCGCGTGAAATACGTCGTGCCGACGGCGCTGACCAAGCAATATTTCACAACGCTTGGTCAGGCCCTAGATAAAGCTCAGCACGGGGTCTAACCAACGATGGTGTTTGCCCCTCACGACGACGCCCCGACTGGCGCCGCACCCAAAACGCAAACTAACGCCCTGACGATAGCAGCCTCGGCAATCGCTGTCGCGCTACTTTGGGTGTTGTTGTTTCGTTTAAATCAATGGGCCTTTTCGTCTTTTGAGGTAACAGTTTTTATCACTTGGGTGTTTTTGCCGGCGGCCATTCGCATGCTAGCTGTGATGGCTTGCGACTGGGCGGGTGCTTTAGGGCTGTTTGCGGGGGCAATATTCACGCATCAAACTGACTCTGCAGGGGATCTGACAGATGGGTTGACGTTAGCCTTTTTATCTGCAACCGGGCCGCTTGTTGCGTTTTGGTTTTGTACGCGTTTGCTTAGTTTGCCATCGAATTTGACGGGTTTGACGGCTAGACAATTGCTAGTGTTCGCGATCATGGGGGCCGTGTTTAATGCAGTACCCCATAACATTTATTTTTATTTGTCAGGCCGTATGGCTAGCCCGATAGAGGGTTTGGTGCCGTTGCTTTTGGGCGATCTATTAGGTACCGTTGTCGTGTTGTATGTGGTGAGTTTTGCCTTGCGGCTGATAATTAACCGTCAAGCAAAACAGCGGGTGTAAGGCAACCATGGCTGCGCGTGCGCCACGATCATGCCTATTGCCAACCTTGAAGCCAGTGCTCGCGATTTTTTAGCTCACGCCAGGGCATGCAAAATTTGCGGCCTGTCATGGCTGCTTCAAGTTCAATCTCGACAATTGCCTGTCCCTCGATTTCGGGTTCAAACACCTTTGTCACCAAAAAATGTTTTTCTTTGCGCTCAGGGTGAACCGCGGTCCACTTGCTGAGCAAGAGCTTTTTGGGGCTGACTCGATTGGTTTGCTCCGCGCCAACGATAATGCCCTGCAGGCTCTTTTCTGAGTGCATCAGCTGTACTCTTTGACTTCAAGCTTTGCCGCTAACACAGTGGGTACTGTGATCGGCAAATCCAGCATCCAAAAAGACAAGCCTTTGCCGTGTGTATCGAGGTTCAGCGCGTCATTGACGCCGCCATCCAGTACGCCTTCAAGAACAAAGTTCATCGCCTCGAGTTTGGGCAATATATGTCGCGTGACTTTAGTTGGATGGCGATAGCTAAACCACTGCGCGACCTTCGCTTCGGTGAGTTGCTCGGCCAGCAGGGCAAAGCATTCAGCATCCCAGGCGATGACGCTGATATTAGAAGTATTGCCTTTGTCGCCTGCGCGCCCATGGGCCAACTGATACAGAGGCAATTCAACGGTGTTTGAAGAGTTGTTAGTATTCATGCTCGTTGCTCCTGCACAAAACTAAAGCAAGAGGGCACCGCTTCGCGAGGAATGGTGCACGAGAGGGTGTCTAAGCGTGGCCGCAAAGAGGTTCGAACGCCACCACCGCCCGCAGGCCCGCAGCAATACAGGGCAGTCACCTCACGCAGAATTTTTTCAGCGATCTCTTTTTGTAGGTGTACACCCGCGACGCGCAAGCGCACATCGCGCGACGCACCCGCATAGCCTTGCGCCATGAGTTCACCTGCATCGTCACCAAAAATACTCAGCGCGCCGATTAAATCCACACGCAGGGGAAGCAAGTGCCCGATGCGTTTACGAATAGTTTCGCCCGCCAACGCCGCACGTTCTTTAGCCTGAAAGCCTGCGTAAGAGATCTCTGCCTCAGCAAAGTACCCATTGTCATAGCAGACATTCACTTTGAGTTCGTCGGGTCGCTGGTGTCCGGTCACGCCTTGTATCAGGATCCGATCTTTACCCTCTCGCGTGACGGTAGCCTGACTGATGTCGGCCACCACATCGGGTGTGAGGTAGCGCGCGGGGTCATGCACTTCATACAAAATTTGTTCGCGACCGGTGCGATCATCGACACGTCCGCCCGTATTGGCCGCTTTAAAGACTGAAAACGTGCCATCTGCCCGAATCTCTGCAATCGGAAACCCAATGCAATCCATACCGGGTACTGATTTTTGCCCTGGTACGCTGTAGTAGCCGCCGGTGACCTGCGTGCCGCACTCAAGCATATGGCCCGCCATCGTGCCACAGCCCATCAGGTGCCAGTCTTGCATCGACCAGCCAAAGTGTGCGATGGCAGGGCCCAGTGTGAGCGAGGGGTCTGAGACGCGCCCAGTTACCACAATATCTGCTCCGTCTTTAAGTGCCTGCGCGATTTCACCGGCGCCCAGATACGCGTTTGCGCTGACTACGCGCTTAGGGTCAATATCGCTGCCTAAGCGTTTCAGCAAGAAGGTCAATTGCTCGGGTTTGGTCAGGTCGTCGCCGTGTACGACGGCGATACGTGGGGTGCGCAACCCCTGGGCACGCGCTAAGGCAAAAATTCGCTGCGCGCAAGCCTGTGGATTGGCTGCACCAAAATTACTGACAATTTGAATCTTGTGATCGAGGCAGCGTTTGAGCACGGGCCCTACCAAATCATCAAGCAGGGGCTCATAGCCCTTGGCTGGATCTTTTCGCTTTTCGACTTGTGCTAAGGCCAGTGTGCGCTCGGCAAGTGTTTCAAAGTTCAAGACCCCGCCGCCCAATGTGATTAAGGTGTCGACCACAGGCCCCGCGCCGTCGGTGCGGTCGCCCGAAAAGCCGGTGGCACAGCCAACATAGAGAGGTTTGAGGCTCTTGGGTTCGCCAAAGGGGACGTGGCTTGCCACAGGATCGCGCATTTCAGTGTGCATGGGTAAACTCTGCTGAGATATAGTCTGTTGTTACTCCCATTAAATCACGCCCGCTCGCCGGCTAGCTTGGACTGGTTCGTTCCATAAGATCCACAAGGTAAAGAGGCGAAATCGATTTGAGTGATTTCATTAGATCTACAAGGTCATCAGGTGAAAAATGAGCGAACCCGTTGAAACAGCAAACAACATAACGGTCATGAGTTCAGCGCTCGTTTCCGAGGTCGTGGCGTCGCGCGCTTACTTCAATGGCCGCGACCCGCGCACGGTTGATATCGAGGATCTGAGCCAGACCATCGCCGAGCCCGCGATGCTGTTGTGGCTGGGCTTGAAAGAGCCCGACGAGGCCCTGCTGACGCGCGTAGCTTTGCAACTGGGGCTTGATCCGCACGTGCTCAGCGACCTGCAAGCCAAGCATCGCATGCCCAAGGTGATGGATTACGACAGCGTGGTGCTCGTAGTGGCCATGACGGTTGAGGTCAGGGCGTCAGACGGCTTGCCTACCTTTGGCGAAACCCAGATGCTGATTGGCTCTAATTTCTTGTTAACCATCAGACGGGGTGCGCTGGCGCCTCACACCGAGTTACGTAGCCGTCTCGAAAACATGCCCGATCGTTTGGCGCGCGGTAGCGATTTTGTGGCAGCTGAGCTGCTTGATCTTTTAATTGATCGCTACAACCTCGCCAATGATATGTTCGAAAAAACCGTCGAGCCGATGGAGCAGACCATGCTACTGCGTGGCCTTGAAAGGCTAAAAGTACGAAGGCTGTATCAGCTGCGACGCGATTTTCATAAAATGCATAATGCGATCTCGCCTCTGGGCGAAGTATGCCGTCGCCTTGCCCATATCGAGATGGCACCGATTGATGCTCAAGCTCGTGTGCAGTTTGGTGAGCTATCCGATCGGGTATTAAGAGTCGACCGTTTGCTCGATAACTTGGGGGACGGATTGACATTTGCGTTTGAGGCAGGGATGCTGATTGAGCAGTCCAAGCAGACCGAAACGACCCGACGTTTAGCGGCGTGGGCAGCTATTTTGGCCGTGCCGACCGCAATTGCAGGTATCTACGGAATGAACTTTGAGTACATGCCTGAACTCAAATGGAAATACGGTTACCTGTTGATCATCGGCGGCATGGCGACAATCTGTGGCACGCTTTACTATCAGTTTCGCAAAGCGAAGTGGCTTTAAGCTAGGTCACAGCTTTATCAAAAAACTCTTTTTAAAGTGAGCATTAGAGGCTCACTCGTCTTTTGCTTCAGTCTTTTTTGAGTCTTTGTCTAGCTTCGAAAACTCTTTGACTGTAAAAATCAAGCCTATCACCAACATAGTGAAAATCACAATTGCCGGATACAGCAAAACATCTGAGCTCATTTTCGTAGCCCCATCAAAGCGCATAATTTAAAGTAGATGCCAAACGTGAATATCGATGGAATCCAAATCGCAGTAAAAATCGCTTGTTGTTGATCTTTAACGATAAACCAAAGATAAGCTGAAACGATAAAAGACATCATGACAGCGGTAATAATGAAATAGTCAGAGCGTTTAAACATATATTTCTCCTGTGGTCGTAATTTATTTGTTGGAGTAGTCAAGAATGCCGTAGCCAATTGCGCTCAATAGGCAACCTGCAATGGCAACCGTTCCAATAGTGCGAATCCCTGAAGACAGTCCGAGGGAAAAAACATCCATATCAAATACACCGAACATTCCTAAGATGACCCCTAGGCTACCCAGAGCCGTTAACAGGTTGCCTACAGAAACTAAGACTTTACAGTTTCGCTTAAGTGATCTAGTACTTGAATTTTCGTTTGAATTGAGTTTCATTTAACGTTGTAGCAACTTGGCTTAGAGCTCGAAGAGTGTCACGGCTCTACCCTGCGATTTGACGAAGCGATCTTTTATAAAGAAAAGTTTTTTGCATAAACGACTTAGAACCGTGTGTAAGACAGATCCATTGAGTTTTGCATCAAAATTTTGCATAGAATAACCGAGACGCGCAAACCAGTTGAAAACTACCACACAGTGCTTCACACTTTCGGTATTTTTGGATTACAGAAATATTTAGTTTTCAACACCTTTAAGGATCGGTCTGGTGGGGTTGCACCAAGCCAGTAGCCCTATACTATCAAGGTTAACTGCAGCACTTTTGTGCAGTCACCATTACCTTTGTGCCAGCAAGTTTCGAAGGGTTCGCCTAATTAATGTATAAAAAATAAAGTCTAATTTAGCGAGATGTTCTCAACCATTTTTACGTAAACTTCAATGATCTTTCGTGCCGCAATTTCACTAGTATCTTTATTTTTGTTAGCTCCGATCATGCTGAGTGTTGGCGGCTGGGGTGCCGATGCCAGTCCGCTCCGCTCGGCGCAAGCCTCTGGTCAATACACGCTATCGGGCAAGATCGTACAGGTCTCTGACGGTGATACGGTCAACATACTGGTCAATCAGCAGACGCACCGAATTCGCTTAGCGAGTATTGATGCACCTGAAACCGCCCATGGCAGTAACCGGCCTGGTCAGCCCTATGGCGAGGCCTCACGCAAACACCTTGCCGACTCTGTGGCAGGTAAAACGCTGACCCTGATCTGTTTTGAAAAAGATCAGTACGGGCGCGACGTCTGTGATATCCCTGTGGGCGACACGACCGCCAATCGCCTGCAGGTTCAGCACGGCATGGCTTGGGCCAATCAACAAGGGCAAGGCAAATATTTGCGTGACCAGAAGTTGGTTGAATTCGAGAAAAAAGCAAAGCAAGCAAAGCTAGGTTTATGGGCTGAGCCCCAGGCCGTCGCCCCGTGGGTGTGGCGCCACGATTGTTGGCAAAAGCAAAAATGCTGACATTGCAAGCGGTATCAAGCGTTGCCCAAGCACCTCTCAGTTGGTGGTGTGGCAGACGTTACCTGATGCAAATGTTGAGGGGCAGACCTTTACCACGGTATGGTGTTGCAATACCAGTTTCGTCTTCATTTTTAAAGTTCGCGGCGTTGCTATCACTGGGCGCGCTAACTGCGTGCGGCCCGCAAGGGCTTGAGTCGCCGATCAATAGCCCATATATCGCGGGCGCTGAAAATCAAAATGTGTTGTACACCGCGTTTACGCAACGCTCGCCAAAGTTTTTGGATCCGGCTAAATCCTACTCAACAGACGAAACGCCGTATACCTATAATATTTACGAGCCTTTGTATGGCTATCATTATCTTAAGCGCCCCTATGCTTTGACGCCGCGCACAGCGGTCGCGTTATCTGAACCCAATTTTGTGGATCAGGCGGGCAATCTCTTGCCAAGTGATGCGCCGGCCAAAGATATTGCAGAAAGCATTTACGATATCAAGTTGCGCCCGGGCATTTTGTATCAGCCGCATCCTGTATTTGCGCGACAGCCTGACGGTCGTTTTAGTTATTGGCCACTCGCGCCTCAGGCACTTAAAGATAAGTTCGTGATGGGTGATTTTCAACAAACGGGTGCTCGTGAACTCACGGCGTTTGATTATGTGTACGCGCTTCGTAGGTTGGCAAGCCCGCGGGTGGCTTCGCCCATTTTTTCAACGCTGGCAGAGCACGTTGTTGGGATGCAAGCCTACGGTAAGCGGCTGCGCGAGATCGATACCGCCTTACGTAAAGACTTGCCGCCAGGTACCCGTGATTTGCCCTGGCTTGACTTGCGTGAAGCGGGCTTTTCAGGTGTCGAGGCGCTTGACGAGCACACCCTACGTATTCGCGTCAAAGGCTTGTATCCACAATTCAAGTACTGGTTAGCAATGACCTTCGTGGCCCCAATCCCCTGGGAGGCAGATCGCTTTTACAGTCAACCTGGCATGGCGCAACGAAATCTATCGTTGAATTATTGGCCCGTGGGCACTGGGCCCTACATGTTGGCCGAGTCTTTGCAAAATCGTCGTCATGTGTTGGTGCGTAATCCTAATTTTCGTGGCGAGCCTTACCCTTGCGAGGGTGAGCCTAAAGATCTTGCGGCAGGGCTGTTAGCTGATTGCGGTAAGCGCACGCCGTTTATCGACAAAATTGTTTTTAATATTGAAAAAGAAAGTATCCCCTTGCAAGGTAAATTTATGCAAGGCTATTACGACATCCCGCAGGTAGATCGCGGCGATGCGGGGGTGGCCATGTTAGTGGCAGCGGGCGATTCGGCGGCAAAAGCGACTCTCTATGCCAAGCATGGTATTCAATTACCCACCACCGTTGAAGCGCAGATGCAGTATTTTGGTTTTAACTGGAAAGACCCTGTCGTGGGTCTGGGTGACACGCCCGAACAACAAGTGCGTAACCGTAAGTTGCGACAAGCGTTAAGTATTGTCTTTAATTGGGAAGAGTACGTCGCAATCTTTCAAAATGACCAGGCGCAGGTGGCACAGGGGCCGATACCGCCAGGGATCTTAGGGTATCAGGCAGGGGCCGAGGGCATAAATCGCGTGGTGTATGACGTCAAAGACGGCAAGCCTGTACGCAAATCCTTAGAGCAAGCGCGCGCGCTATTAGCCGAGGCGGGCTACCCCAATGGGCGTGATGCACGCACTGGCGAACCTCTGGTGTTGCATTTTGATTCAGCCAGTGGGGTAGGGGGCTCTAGCCCAACGCTTGACTGGATGCGACGTCAGTTTGCGTTACTGGGTGTGCAGTTTGACGTGCGTTCAACCGATTACAACCGTTTTCAAGAAAAAATGGCACGCGGCGTGGCGCAAATGTATATGTGGGGTTGGGTGGCTGATTACCCTGATGCCGAAAACTTTTTGTTTTTACTCTACGGCCCAAATATCAAGGCAGGTAAGGGCGGTGAAAATGCCTCAAACTATGTAAACCCTGCCTACGATACCTTGTTTGAAAAAATGCGTGATCTGCCCGATGGTGCTGAAAAAGAACAAGTGATCGCGCAGATGATTCAAATATTGCAAGACGATGCGCCGTGGATGTTTGGTTTGTTTCCCAAATCAGGCGGGGCGTTTCAGCAGTGGGTGGGTAATGCCAAGCCCACGCAGATGGTGCGCAATACCTTGCAGTACATGAAGATTGATCCCGTACTGCGTAATAAAAAAATTACTGAATGGAACTCGCCGGTTTGGTGGCCCGTGGTGTTGTTTGGGTTGTTGTTGTGTGCGGTCGTCTGGCCCGCTTGGCGCGCCGTGCGTCGACAAGATCGACAAACTGCCTTTGGTGATGTCGCTCAAGAGGGTGCGCGATGATTGGCTACATTATTCGACGGCTACTTTACGGTGTGCTGATTTTGGTTGGTGTGAATCTATTCACCTTTGTTTTATTTTTTGCCGTCAACACGCCGGATGATATGGCCCGCTTAGCGATTGGTGGGCAACGCGTCAGCGTCGATGCAGTCGAAAAATGGAAAATAGAACGTGGGTACGACAAGCCCTTATTTTTGAATGTCAAACAAGAGGGCCTCAAAAAATATACCGAAACGATTTTTTATCAGCGTTCGGTGCCGCTTTTGACGTTTGATTTTGGTGCGTCAGATGAGGGGCGTGATATTAGTCGAGAAATCAAAGCCCGCATGTGGCCAAGCTTGGCGCTCGCGGTGCCCACCTTTGTGTTGGGCCTGGCACTCAGCATTGCGTTTTCGCTCGTGTTAGTTTTTTTTAGAACAACGGCACTTGATTTTTGGGGGGTCGTGGTGTGTGTTGTGATGCTCTCGATTTCAAGCTTGTTTTATATCATCGCAGGGCAATGGTTGTTTTCAAAAATATTGAGGTTGGTGCCGTATTCGGGCTTTGCGGGTGGCTGGGATACGCTTAAGTTTTTAGCTTTACCCATCATCGTGGCGGTGATTGCAGGGTTAGGTTCTGAAGCGCGGTTTTTGCGCAGCTTGTTTTTAGAAGAGGTCGGTAAAGATTATGTGCGTACGGCGCGTGCAAAGGGTTTAAGTGAGCGCGGGGTGCTGTTCAAGCACGTACTGCGCAATGCGCTGTTGCCTATCTTGACGGGTGCGGTCGCCTCGCTGCCTTTGCTGTTTATGGGTAGCTTGATCGCAGAATCATTTTTTGGGATTCCAGGGCTAGGTAGCTATACCCTTGATGCGCTCAGTGGCCAAGATTTTTCAATCGTGCGTGCCATGGTCTTTTTGGGTTCGTCTCTTTATATCGTTGGCCTGATCATGGCTGATATCTCGTACACGCTCGCCGATCCGCGCGTGCGCTTCGAGTAATCTTCATGCCGAAAATTATTTTTCTCTGGACAGATATCGCGCTCTTTGCGCTGTTGCTCGCGGTACTGGGGTATGCCTGGCATGTGTCGCGTTCGCCTACGTTACGTGCGACCTGGGCAAGGGTGGCGCGCAACACCCCAGCGATGTGCTCGGCCGTGGTGCTCTTGGTATTTGTTGCTCTTGGTTTGCTCGACTCGTTGCATTATCAACCGCGCTTGCCGCCGGTGGTGGGGGCGCCTGCAGCTTCCGCACCGATTTACGCACCAAAAGTGATGTCGCTGCTCGACGCCTTACTTGAAGACACAGCGTTTGCACGGCCTGAAAAAACCTATTCAGCTCCGCTAGCGTGGCTGCAATATACAAAAGAGTCGATACTGCAAGAGGGCGGTGAACCACGACGCGATTTTCCGCGCCTGCGGTTTGGTGGAAAGCATCTGACCGCACCAGACGAGCAGTGGGGTGCCGATGTCACGAAACGCTTGCTGCTTGGGTTGTTGGTGGGCTTGCTGGTCGCCTGCTCGTTGATTGTGTTGACGCTAAGCCTAGTTGGACGTAGCGCGACTCGTCAAGTGTGGCGCGGTGAAACTGAAGTCCCCTGGCGGGCAATCTTAATCACAATGACTGTCTTGTGCCTGCTCTTTGGTGCGGTATTCGGCTTGGCGTCTGGGTATCACGTTCTTGGCACGGATCGCACCGGTAACGACGTGTTGTGGCAGGCTTTAAAAAGTATTCGCACGGCGTGGGTGATCGGTAGCTTGGCCACGGTTGCCATGCTGCCGCCCGCTTTGATTTTTGGGATTTCAGCTGGCTATTTCAAAGGTTGGATCGATGATGTGATCCAGTACCTCTACACCACATTAACCTCAATCCCAGGTGTGTTGTTAATTGGCGCTTGTGTGTTGATGATGCAGGTCTATATTGATACCCACCCCGGCATGTTTCCAACCTCAGCACAGCGCGCTGACCTACGTTTGTTTTTGCTGTGCATGATTTTGGGTTTAACCGGTTGGTCTGGCTTGTGCCGCTTGCTGCGTGCCGAGGCGCTGAAGCTGCGCGAGCTTGATTACGTGCAGGCTGCGCGGGCGTTTGGGATCTCGCATATTCGCATCATGGCGCGCCACCTGTTGCCTAACTTGATGCACATCGTGCTCATCACGGTCGTGCTCCAATTTTCGGGGCTGGTGCTGTACGAAGCTGTCTTGTCGTATTTAGGCATCGGTGTCGATCCCAGTATGAACTCGTTTGGGTCGATGATCGAGAAAGCTCGCCTCGAGATGTCGCGCGATCCGATGATCTGGTGGAATTTGCTCACCGCCTTTCTGTTTATGTTGGCCTTAGTGTTATCGGCCAATTTATTTTCTGATGCGGTTCGTGATGCGTTTGATCCTCGAACCAGAGCCTTTAGGCCTAAGCGCTTTAAATTGGGCGCGCGATCGTTCACATTAGGTGCTAGTTCGCGTGCTGGTTCAGGTTCAGGAGGCACGGTAGCGTCAGGCGTCTTGGCGACGCGTGCACCTCTAGCGCCTGAGACCTCAGGGATGACGCCTTCTAGTGACGGCACAACGCTTGCCGCCTCGTCGCGTGGTGTGCCCGCAGTGCTCAGCGTCACTGCTCTCGACATCGCAATCGACACCGACGATCAAGTCCGTTTTGCCGTCAAAGCCTTAGCCCTGACGATTTATCGTGGTGAGACCTTTGCTCTAGTGGGCGAATCGGGGTCGGGTAAAAGTATGACCGCGATGGCGCTGATGCGTTTGTTGCCAGAGGCTTTGCGCGTGGTGGGCGGGCGAGTCGATCTTCAAGGTACAGATTTAACGCGTCTTTCAGAAGCGGCGATGCGCTCAGTACGCGGCGCACGTGCGGGCATGATTTTTCAAGAGCCGGGCACAAGTTTGAACCCTGTGATGCGCATTGGTGACCAAATTCTCGAGCCGATCGAGCGGCACACTGCGTTACGCGGTGCACAAGCCCGCGCACGTGCCGTGCAATGGTTAGGCCGTGTTGGTATCCCCGAGCCTGAAGTTCGAATCGATGATTACCCCTTTCAGTTCTCTGGGGGGCAAAAGCAGCGGATCATGATTGCGATTGCATTGGCAGCCGAACCTGAGTTGTTGATTGCTGATGAGCCGACGACAGCACTGGACGTGACAGTACAAGCGCAAGTATTGGCCTTGCTAGCTAATATCCAAAAAGAAATGGGAATGGCGGTGTTGCTGATCACTCACGATCTGGCGGTCGTGCGTCATGTGGCAGATACCGTTGCACTGATGCGCTACGGTGAGATCGTTGAAACGGCGCCTGCCGAGCAATTTTTTGCCTCGCCTAAACATGCTTACGCGCGTGAACTGTTTGACGCGATCCCCGCGTTCGCCAAACGCGGGCGAGCCTTATCGGCGCAAGGCCAAGCGCGCGAAGGGGTTGGACGCTCAGGATCTGATGCCAGCGAAGCAACGGCGGTTCTGCAGGTAGATCAGCTGCGGGTGCATTACCCAATTCGCAAAGGGTTATTACGTCGAATCGTGGCCTACAACAAGGTGGTTCAAGGGGTAAGCTTTACGCTTCACGCCAACGAAACGCTGGCGTTGGTCGGGAGCTCTGGCTGCGGCAAGACAACCGTTGCCAAAACCTTACTCAGATTGTTAGATGGTAGTGCTTCGATCAACGGTTCTGCTGTCGTCGAGCACATCAATATTTTGCAAGCCTCTGGCGCGGCACTCAAAGCCTTGCGCGGACAGATTCAAATCGTGTTTCAAGATCCCTTTGCTTCTCTTGATCCGCGTATGCGAGTGGGTGCAATCTTGCAAGAAGGGATCGCCGCGCTTCGCCCCGAATGGTCAGCAGCTGAGCAGGCGCGTCGTATTGCCTACTTGTTAGAGCGTGTTGGTTTGCCAGAGAACGCTGCGTTACGTTACCCGCACGAGTTTTCGGGTGGGCAACGACAACGTATTGCGATTGCACGCGCGCTTGCTGTTGAACCTAAAATTCTGATACTCGATGAGCCCACCTCGGCTCTTGACGTCTCAGTACAGGCGCAAATTCTTGATCTTTTGCAAGATCTGCAACGCGAAACCGGCATGGCGTATTTATTTATTACGCATAACTTTGGCGTGGTCGAATACTTTGCCGATCGGGTGGCGGTGATGGATGCTGGGCATATTGTTGAGTTGGGTACGGCCGCGCAAGTATTGCAGGCACCTTCTCATGCCGTGACCAAAGAACTGTTAGCCGCAGTGCCACGACTTGAGTTTGCGTGAAAGGTCGCTGAATGGTCGGAGTCGGGTGCAGCCGGGGTAGCACGCCCTCCGGTATACTTCAAAGCTTGAATTGTGGGCATTTAGCCCCATCTAAGGCACATGGGAATCAAAGTTTTCGATCTTGAATGCGGTAATCGCCATCTTTTTGAGGGTTGGTTCAGCTCGCATGAAGATTACGACTCGCAGCAGGCTCGTTGCCTGATTAGCTGTCCGCTCTGCCAAAACGACAAGATTGAAAAGCGCTTATCGGCACCCAGGATCAATGTCGGGCATTTTGACCGGCCTCACCTTGAATCAAACGCCTCGGCAGAAGCCACCGCGGCTGCGCAAGAAACCTCGCGCAGCTTGATGGCTTCCAATCCTGAAGCCGCCCAACTGATGCAAATGCAAGCCGCGGTCATGCAGCAGATGCGCGAGTTTGTCAGCAAAACGGAAAACGTTGGTGATCGCTTTGCTGACGAAGCACGGCGTATCCACGAGGGTGAGTCTGACGAGCGCCCAATTCGCGGCACCGCGACGCGCGAAGAACGCGAGGCGTTAGCCGAAGACGGTATTGCCGTCGTTGCCTTGCCAGATTTTCTGGATACTGACCGGCTGCAGTGAGTGTGCAAATACTCCCAAAGATGGTAGGCGAATGACTAATGATCGTGCAGCGGGGTGTGTACTCTTAACCTCGCGTGCTTTATGACGATGCAAGACAAGAGCGATTTGAACGGAGTCATGAACTGTCGCTCAGATTGCGGTGCCTGCTGCATAGCGCCCTCCATTACAAGCCCCATCCCCGGCATGCTGCAGGGCAAGCCGGCGGGAGTACGTTGCGTGCAGCTGTTGCCAGATAACCGCTGCGCCATCTTCGGTCAACCCGAGCGGCCAGCCTTTTGCGGTGGCTTACAACCCTCAGCAGAGATGTGTGGATCTGATCGAGATTACGCCTTACTTTGGCTTGCTGATCTTGAGCAGCTGACACGCTGAATCGCACGGTGACGTTTAGTGATATCGCTCGGCGGTTATGTTCATGTGCCATTCGACTGGGTAAGCACTAGCCAGTATGATGTACAAAATTGTCAGACTGGTTCGAACGTCTTTTAGTCAGCCTGATTCTTAATATGCTTCCCCTTACCGGACAGAATTTTTGTGCATTCTGTTAAATATTTAAGTCGAGGTGTTTTTCATTATTGATTACAGCAAACTAAAAAAGTCGCTGTCGCATCTCGAGTTGCAATACGCTAACTATCTAGACAGCCATAAGCAGGCTAACTTGAGCGTATTAAATAAAGAGGCAATTGTTGAGTCTTGCATTCAGCGCTTTGAGAGTTGTTATGACTGCACCTGGGAAATATTAAAACGTTACTTAATTAAGGTCTTGGGGGCGCCAGAGGTTCCGAATAGCCCTAAGCCAGTATTTCGTTTGGCTAATGAAAACAAGTTGCTTGCTGATTCGATAGAAGCTTGGCTAGTGTACGCTGATACACGAACCAATACCGCGCATGATTACGATGGTGTTAAGGCGCAGCAGTGTATCGAACGGTTACATGGATTTTTGAAAGATACGCGTGCGCTTTATACAGTAACGACCAGAGAGATTTGGTCGTGATCTCGACGATTCATATCTCGATTGCTCAGCGTAAAACGCTTGCGGCGCTATTTGAACAGTACTTGCCTAGTGTTTTAGTGTGGGCGTTTGGTTCGCGCGTTAAAGGTAACTTTAGACCTGATTCAGATCTCGATCTAGTGGTTTTTTCAAAGCCTGCACAAAGCGCTTCAGTATCTGAGCTAAGAGAAGCACTCGAAGAAAGTTCGTTACCTTTCAGCGTGGACGTCTTGGTTTGGGATGAAGTCGGATCAGATTTTCGAGACCATATCCTTGAAAACTTTGCGGTGTTTGAGCGCGACGAGTCCTTGCCGGACACACAATAAAAAAGGCCCAACAGCGTTGGGCCTTGTTGGTTAAGACGCAAACAACTTACATCACACGGCTACGGTATTCGCCAGTGCGGGTGTCGATTTCGATCTTGTCGCCAATCGCGCAAAACAAAGGTACGGGTAATTCATGACCGGTGTTGATCTTGGCGGGCTTCATGACTTTGCCTGAGGTGTCGCCACGTACTGCGGGCTCGGTGTAAACGATTTCGCGCACGACCATGGTGGGTAGCTCGATCGAAATCGCACGGCCGTCATAAAACACAGCTTCAACAGGCATGCCTTCTTCAAGATAAAAGAGTGCGTCGCCCATGCTGTCGGCTTCGATTTCGTACTGGTTGAACTCGCCATCCATAAATACATACATTGGGTCAGCAAAGTACGAGTAGGTGCACTCTTTGCGGTCGAGAGTGATGACGTCGTATTTTTCGTCCGCTTTTGAAACGGTTTCGCTACCGGTGCCTGTGAGCAAGTTTTTGAACTTAAGCTTCACCACTGAGGCGTTGCGACCCGACTTGCTGTATTCAGCGCGCTGCACGACGACGGCATCTTTGCCGACCATGACTACGTTGCCGACGCGCAACTCTTGTGCGGTTTTCATGACTTAAAGCTCCGGTAATTCGGTAAATGTTAAAAAAGCCCTCTATTCTAGCCTGCCTCGGCCTTTATTGCTCTGTTTGTAAATTTTTTGCTTTGTTCGTAAGGGCTTGCATGTCTTGGCAAAGTTTTGCTGAGGTTTGGCATAGGGTTGGCTTGGGTGTCACTGCTGATTACATTCATGATCAACAGTGTAATCAAGCTCCTCAAGGTACGTTATGAGCTTTTTTCAATTACTGTGTTGCGCAAGTTGGTGACGCTGCAGAAGGCTAGGATGTCGTCTTCAGCGCGCAAAAGTCATGCAGCGCCTGGGCAAAATTGGTTTCTTGCGTGAGGGTGTGACTGAGCGCCAACGCGTCGCTTGACCACCGCGCGAACGCTTTGGGTTGCAAAGCTTGTTCAAAGGCATTTGGCAAGTCTGCCACAGTGCTGTCAGCATTCCAGTGACGCAACAAGGTTTGTATGTCAGCAGGTAAGTTAGTGACTTTTAACCACGCTTCAAGTTTGACCAGATGCGTGCCTTCTGTTTGTGGATAAATCTGCCAGACTAGCGGTTGGCCGGCCCAAAGCGCGCGTACCACCGAGTCTTCGCCGCGCACAAAGTTAAGATCCGCCATCCATAAAAGTTGGTCGTATTCTGGCTGTGACACGAAAGGGATGCGTTCGAGATAGACCTGCTTTAACGGCCCCAAGCGCCCTGTAGTGAACTCTGGGGCGACGCCCTGCGGGATCAGCACAACCGAGGCCCGCGACTCTGCACAGAGCGCCTCGAGCAGTTGAGCTATGGGCGCGTGTGGATAGCAAAACAAGGTCAGCAGGCGCGCAGCCAGCGAGTGGGCGCTTGGCGGTGTTGACTGAGGCTGCCACGCGGCAAGCGCTGCCGCAGAGACCCCTAAGCGTTCGAGCATCTGGTGCTGACCGTCAAGATCCTTTTGCCAACTATCACGATGTGTGAGCAGTTCACGCTCACGCAGCAGACCACCCGTTTTTGCGTTGAAGCCCGGAAAAAAGAAATACGAAGACAGCCCGTCACCGCGCAGTGAGGGCAGGCCGTGGCAGCCTTCAACCCAGGTTTCGGCGCTGAGGTATTCAAGGTTGACCCAAAGCGCGGGCCGTTGGTGCAACTGGGCGATGTACGTTGCAGGCAAGTCGCACGAAAAACTGCACAGCACAAGCGGGTAGGGGATGAGGTCGGGGGCCGGGTCGCCCCAATGAATAATCTCAATATGGTCGATGACTTGTTGCAAGGCATGCAAGTGAACGCGCGCCTCAAGCCGTTGAAAACTTTTTAAATCATCTACCCACAAGCGGATTGACCAGTGATGCTCGCGCTGCAATTGGCGCACCAAGCGCCAAGTCACACCAATATCGCCAAAGTTGTCGACGACTCGGCAAAAGACGTCGGCCTGCATGATCAGTGAAAGTGCGCGGGCGCCGTATCGGCGTCTTCGGGTAATTCAGCATGCACCATTTCGCCCGAGGGATTCGGGAAATATGGCGCACCACAATCGTCGCAAAACTCGGGGCTAAGCATAGCGGGCAGTCGTCGGATATCGGTGATGCCACACTCTTTGAGTAAGTTCGTGATCTCGTCGATGGTTTCAATGGGCGCAGGTTGCCCTTCGAGCAAGGGTTCGTCTTCGACGTGACCATAAAGCGGCCACAGGCAACCATAGATGACTTCGGCTTGATTTTTTTGGGTAAAACCAATGCGGTATTCTTCGACGGTGCGCTCGCCGCAACCCACAATGACGGCACGCAGCTGGCTCGCTTCGAGTTGCAGCGCCCCTTCAAGCCAAACAACTGCTGATTTGACTGAGAGGGGGCGAATGCGGCGATCGGCTTCACGATTGCTGACGTAATACGCATCGGGCACTAAAATTTCAAAACCGCAGCCTGCCAGCAGATTTGCAAAAATCGCTTGGGTATCGGCGATCCATTTTTCAAGACAAGGTTCGCGGCCGTCGCCGTGCTCGCTGGGTGTTTCTTGCCAGCGAAATATGGCATTGCCCTCGGGTACGGCTACACCGATCGCCACATAGCGGGTATCGGCAAGCATGTTGAACGCGTCGGGTTCGTGACTGAGTTGGGGCGGACCACTGGGCAAATCGAGCGCCGTGGCGCCAAGCTTGTGCAGCCAGTCGTAGGTTTCGCAAAGCGTGCGCGGCATTTGATCGAGGCTGATCAACTGCGGCATCATCGCGATTCGCGC
>CANKOW010000026.1 GCA_947484295.1 Alcaligenaceae bacterium
CCCCATCAACATCCTCACCCAAGTACACCATCAGGCGGGCGAGCATCGCAGCGTTCAAGCCTGGATCTTCTTTAGCATTCGTCCACTTCACATCGACGTCAGACAAGTTAACACGAGAGATTTCTTGCATGTGGCGGTGCGAAATGTACACCTCGGTGCGTGAGCCAACGCGCTCGATGCGGGTACGAAATTTATCGCGCGTACCGCTGTCGTAAAGACTGTCAAGCAGTGAACCCAAAGCTTGGCGCAACCAGCTTTCAGGAATTTTTGCGCGATTTTCAGCCCAGTTCGTGACAATCAAACCTGCCTTCGGATCGGTCACATCAAGCGTAAAACCAGCATCGGTCCAAAAGTCAGCCGTCATCGAAAATACTTTTTCAGGAGAGATATCAACCGACAGCCAACGCAGCTCGCCATCGCGCATCACACGCATGTCGCTGCGCGTAGGTACGACACCCGACTGGGAGGCGTTTGGTGCACCTCGCCCCCCCGCTTGCGCTTGCTGAAATTGCGAAAAGGTTGTTGTACCTGAGGCTGGTGAACGATAACGCGGATCGTTTGCAGCCTGTGTCAAATCAGGCGGGATACTGAGCGGATCGGTACGAACGACGCTCTTGTAATCAACCGCATCATCACCGCTCATGACCGAGCGCAAGCCGCCGCAGCCACTTAACAGTAATAGCGTAGCGACTAGAGCGGATACTAAACCGCACTTTTTGTTCAACAAACTTTTCATTTACAGCAACCCCGCCTCTGACATTGCAGCTCGCAAAGGAGCTTGAAATTGGGTACTCAGTTGCACTAGCGGCAAACGAATCCCAGTAGGAATACGCCCCATCTGAGCCAACGCCCACTTAACTGGAACGGGGTTACCTTCAACAAACAACAACTTGTTCAAAGGCCCCAATAAATTATTTAAACGCTTGACTGTTGAGACATCACCCTTCAGTGCGGCACTACACATCTCGTGCATGGCACGAGGTGCGATATTAGCAGTGACAGAAATATTGCCGCGACCACCGAGCAAAATCAACGCAGCCGCAGTTGCGTCATCGCCACTTAACACCAAGAAGCTAGAGGGCAAATCACGAATCAATAGCGCCCCACGGCCGATATCACCCGTTGCATCTTTAATCCCGATCACACCGGGCACTTGCGCCAAGCGCAGCACGGTGTCGTGCGACAAATCAGCAACGGTGCGCCCGGGTACGTTATATAAAATAGTAGGCAGATCAACAGCCTCTTGTACGGCTTTGAAATGCTGATACATGCCCTCTTGCGAAGGCTTGTTGTAATAGGGCACGACCGATAACCCCGCATGCGCACCAACTTTTTTAGCGTGCTCGGCCAAATGAATCGCTTCGCTGGTTGAATTTGCGCCCACGCCAGCAATCACAGGGATACGCCCCGCTGAATGCTCAACCGCGACGCGAATCAACTCAGCGTGCTCGTCGACGTTTACAGTGGGTGACTCGCCCGAGGTACCCACAATGACAAGCGCGTCGGTGCCTTCTTGGGCGTGCCAGTCAATCAGGGCTTTGAAACTTTTATAGTCGAGGCTGCCATCGGGGTGCATCGGCGTAACCAAAGCAACCATGCTGCCCATGAACTGGGGGACTTTAGAGGTCGAAATCGTGGCCATAAATGGATCCAGAAGGCTAGTCAAGGCGTAAAAGCGCCTATACGAAGTTAGAGCAACAGTTTACCGGATTGCGGGGCGAACTATAAAAAAAGTCGAATGACTTGCTCGCCTAACGCGACTAATGGAGTGAGCACGGTGCTCAGCACCCCAGTCGCCAGCAAACCGATCACAATCAACATGCCGTAGGGTTCGATACGCCCATATTGCCAGGCGAGCCGATTTGGCAGCAGGCTAAACAACACCCGCCCCCCGTCTAATGGCAAAATAGGTAATAAATTCAGAGCCATAAGTACCAAATTGATCTGGATGCCGACGCGCGCCATTTCAAACCAAAAACCACTTCGCTCGCCTGCATCAAACAGTAAGCGCAGGCTGATCGCCCAGAGAATCGCCATCAATAGGTTGGCACCCGGGCCGGCGAGGGCGACCCACAACATGTCCTGCTTGGGGCGCCGCAACCGGCCAAAATCGACCGGCACCGGTTTAGCCCAGCCAAACAAAAACCCGCCGCCAAAGAGGCTAGACATCGCCAAAATGCCGATCGGCACGGCGATGGTGCCGATTGGATCGATATGGCGTATTGGGTTCAAACTCACGCGGCCGGCAAGCGAAGCCGTTGGATCACCAAAGAGTTTGGCGACATAGCCATGCGCGGCCTCGTGCAAGGTGATCGCCAAGAGCACGGGGATGGCATAAAGGGCTAGGGTTTGAATCAGATCTTCCATGCAGCGATTGTAGAGGTTTCTAGAGGTTCAGCCGAGACTCGGGGCCCTGACACTGCTAAATTTTCAACAAGCGCCAATTCAAGCGAATTCAAACTACGCTTTTTCGGCGTCAAGCTAATGATCCCGTCAAATTTTCAATCCAGTCCAAGCAAACTTGGATCGCCACGGCCACGCCGCAGCACCTCGGGAGGCGAGGTCGTTAGGTCAATCACTGTGGTCGCGTCAAGTGCACAGGTGCCCGCGTCGATCACGGCCGCCAACAGATGTTGATAGCACTCGCGAATCTCGGAGGGATCGGTCAGGGCGAGTTCTTCGCCTTCAGGAATCAAGGTGGTCGACAAAAGCGGGGTTTGCGCATGTTCGAGCAGCGCAAGCGTGACCGGATGTCCAGGCACCCGAATCCCGATTGTTTTACGTGACCGATGCGACACCCGACGAGGCACCTCGCGTGACGCCTCAAGGATAAAGGTCCAAGGCCCTGGCGTGGCGAGCTTGAGCAACCGGTACTGCGCGTTATCGACGCGCGCAAATTGACTGATTTCAGCCAAATCACGACAGAGAATTGTCAGATGATGGCGATCGTCGAGCCCGCGCAACTTACGCAAGGCGTCTGCCGCCCCTTTGTCATCAAGCCGAGCCACGACGGCGTAACTTGAATCAGTGGGCACTGCCACCAGGCCACCCTCTTGCAGCAGTTGCGCCGCTTGTTTAAGTAGTCTGGGCTGCGGGTTCTCGGGATGCACGACAAACAGTTGCGACATGGCTCTTTATCTGATTCGGTTAAAATCTCGGCGCATGTTGCCGTAGCTCAGTTGGATAGAGCAACGCCCTTCTAAGGCGTGGGTCACTGGTTCGACTCCAGTCGGCAGCACCAAAAATATACGCCGTTACTGCACAACCTTGGCGTTTTCGCGTAGCCTTTTCACATATTCAAAGCGCTGCTTTTGCACCAGCATTTGCCGGATATCGTTTTTGGCTTCGTCAAAGGTAGGCGCTTTAAACGGGCGGGTCTCTTCAAGTTTGAGAATATTCCAGCCCGCGGGGGTTTGAATCGGCGCAGCCGCTAACGCGCCTTTTGCTAAATTTACCATCACGTTTGAAATGGCTGGCAGAATTTGAGCCGGCACCACCCACCCGACATTGCCACCGTCTTTTTTGCTGGGATCAAGAGACGCCTCGGTGGCAAGCTTTGCAAACGCTTCGCCCTTGCGCAGGCGCGCTAATACCGCTTTGGCCTGATCCTCAGTTGCGGTCACGATCAGGCTCAAGCGATATTGCTGCTGATCTTTCATCTGGGCCATTTGCCGTTCATACTCGGTCTTGAGTGTGGCGTCGGGGATAGGATTGCGCGCCATGTAATCGTTGAGCAAAAGTTCAACCAAGAAGGTCTGCCGCACTTGTGCCCACTGGGCTTGCGCCTCGGTGGTTTTATCCAGCCCCAGACGGGCTGACTCTTGCGCAAGAATTTCGCGATTGACCAGTTCGTCTTGAATCACTTGACGTAACTCGGGCGAATCTCTTTGGCCCTGAGCAATGTTGACCTTCACATTTGTATCGATCAAAGTCTGCGGCACAGGTACACCATTGACGGTCGCAAATGCGCCTGGCGGTTTGGTTTGAGCCAAGCTGCTTGCGCATACCGCGCTCAAAGACAGCGCCACAAACAGCGCACGAGACGCGACCAAAAGCTTTAAAGAAAGAGTCTGCATGATGTTTGCTTAATGTTATTGAAAGGGTAAAGACTGACAAATTGAACGACTGACTAAACTTAACGATCAAACATACCGCACCGGATACAGCCTTGTTTTTAAAAGCACAACCCTAACCTCAAGTCTCATTATAAGTGGCGTCATTGCTTTCGCGCTTAGGCTCAGTAAAAACCCTTTTCAGCAACGCCTAAGCGCGGCCAGACAAACTTCTACAAATAAGGTGACGCTAACCACGCCACCTTATTACGCAGCCGCAACCAAAAAGGCTGGCGTCGCAGCGTACGAATCGTGATTCGCTCTGCCTTTACGATGACGGTGTCGATTTGGGTCTCAAGCTCTGCAGCAAAACTGCGGTCGTACACCTCAAGGTCAAGCTCAAAATTCAAGCGTAGACTGCGCGGGTCAATATTCGACGAACCAACGTAAGACCACCCTCCATCTACCGTGCACAATTTAGAGTGATCAAAATTACCTTGTGCTTGCCAGATTCGGCATCCAGTCAAAATCAACTGATCAAGCTGCGCCATCATGGCCGCATTCACTAGCTTCAAATTGTTAGCGCCGGGCACAACAATATCCACCACAATCCCTCTACGCGCGGCCGTCGATAGAGCTGCGATCAACACTAGGTCTGGCAAAAAATAAGGTGACTGAATACGCACATGATGTTGCGCCACCGATAACGCACCCAAAAGCATGTTGTGTGTACTGCCCAAGGTGCCGTCGGGGCCCGACGCGACACAACGCATCGATATCCCTTGCTCTATCAGTTGACCCGAGGCGGGGGCGAACCATTCAGGACCTTTGAGTTTTTCTTGTGCGGTGAACTGCCAGTCATGCGCAAAGCTGATACTCAACTGATGCACAATTGGGCCCTTCAGTTCAAAATGCGTATCCTGCGTGACCTCTGCTTTGGCCACTGCGGTTAAAAATCCTGCTCGAATATTCATGCCCCCCGTAAAGCCATGTACGCCATCGATCACCAGCAATTTACGATGGCTGCGCAGGTTGGCATAGGCTAGGCGTAAGCCAAACAAGGGGCGCATAAACAGCGCGGTTTTTACACCCCCTCTGGTCAAGAGGTTGATAATGGGAGGGTGCGAATACTTCGACCCAACCGCGTCAATCAACACCCTAACTTGCACGCCACGCGCCTGCGCGTCGATTAACGCTTGCGCAAATTCGACGCCCAACACATCGTGATCAAAAATATAGCTCTGCAAAGCAATTGACTGCGTTGCACCTCGAATGGCTGCCAGCATCGCCGGATAAGTTTCATCTCCGCCACGCAGCTTTTGAATCTCGTTAAAGCTTAGAACTTTATAGTGACTGACCCGATCGCCTAACACTTTAAGCGTGGCAAATTGCGTGCCTGCAGCAGCGGTGACGTCGTGAACCAACACGCGTTCAATCACGTCTTCAGCGTAAATCGTACCCGCTCGTGGTTGAGTAATACGCTGCTTACGCACACGATTAACGCCTGCCACCAAATACAGCGCCGCCCCAAAAATGGGCGAAAACAACGCCACGCCAACCCAGGCGATCGCTGCGCGCACATCTTGCTTGGTCATGGCTGCGTGCACCGCCGCAGTCGTACCTGCCACCCCCGACACCACAAACAAGACGTGTGGCCAGTATTCAGAGAAAAGCACGTGCAAATCGGTCATTTGAAAGGCCTACCGTTAAAACATGAAACCGCTTAGCGGGGGCAAAGTGAGCGCAAACATGCTAGAATCTTCTCCCTGTGGTGGACGTAGCTCAGTTGGTAGAGTCCCAGATTGTGATTCTGGTTGTCGCGGGTTCGAGCCCCGTCGTTCACCCCACCCCCCCTCTTTTTAAGCCTCAGGCTCCGCTGCATGAACCGAGTCTCAGCACTCAGCCAACGCAGCAGCAGCCCTCAACGGCCAGTTTTTTTACGCCAGGCCTGAAAATCAACAGTGGTTTGCGGGTCGGTATTGGGATACAAGCCCATGATCGAACGCCCACCCCTCACCTCTTCGGTTGCAAAGTCTTCAAAAATCGTCATCTCAAACGCTTCTGCAGCCAATTCGTCTGCAAGATGTGCTGGCAATACGATTACGCCATCCGCATCGCCCACCATCACGTCACCCGGAAACACAGGCGCGTCGCCGCAGGCAATGGGCACATTGACGTCGATGGCCTGATGCAGCGTTAGGTTGGTGGGAGCTGACGGCCGCTGGTGATATGCGGGGATGCCAAGCTCGGCAATTTCAGCCGAGTCGCGAAAGCCACCGTCAGTGACAACACCCGCCACCCCACGAGCCATCAACCGCCCAACCAAAATACCTCCGGCCGAAGCCGCACGCGCGTCTTTGCGGCTATCAATCACAAAAACGGCGCCCGCGGGGCACTCATTGATGCCTTTGCGCTGCGGATGACTGCGGTCTTTAAAAACCTCCATCGTATTGAGATCTTCACGTGCAGGGATATAGCGCAGCGTAAAAGCTTCACCCACCATATTTTTGGTGGACTTTGATAAACGCTGCACGCCCTGAATAAACTGATTGCGCAGGCCGCGCTTAAAAAGGCAAGTCGCTAACGTGGCCGTGCTAATACCCAGCAGTTTTTCGCGGGTGACTGGCTTAAGAGTGCTCATCGAGAATCTCGCTTATTAACAAATGGGTGAAGAGTACTCATCGCAGATTTTGCTTATTCACAATCGGGTTAAAGGTACTCATCGAAGATTTCACTTAGAAAATATCGGGTTCAGACACTGGCGCACCAAAATCAGTGCGCAAGAAATCAAAGTCGCAGCCCTCATTGGCCTGTTCAATATGCTTAGCGAACATCCATCCGTAACCCCGCTCATAGCGAGGCTCTGGTGCTTTCCAAGCCGCTTTACGCGCCGCCATCTCTGCGTCAGAAATCTCAAGGTTAATCGTGCGGGCCGGCACATCAACCGAAATCATGTCGCCGTTTTTGACTAACGCTAACGGGCCACCCACATACGACTCAGGCGAAATATGCAACACACAGGCGCCATAACTTGTGCCACTCATGCGCGCATCTGACATGCGCAACATATCGCGCACACCTTGCTTAAGCAGCTTTTTAGGCATAGGCAACATGCCCCACTCAGGCATCCCAGGGCCGCCTTGTGGGCCCGCATTACGCAAAATCAACACGTGGTCAGCAGTCACGTCAAGATCATCGCTGTCGATCACGGCTTTCATAGAAGGATAGTCGTCAAACACCAAGGCAGGCCCTGTGTGGCGATGTAAATGCGCGGGACAAGCGCTCGGCTTAATCACGCAACCATCGGGGGCCAGGTTGCCTTTCAGCACCGCAAGCGCGCCTTCGGCATAAATAGGATTATCGACCGGACGGATCACGTCGTCGTTGTACACGCCTGCACCCGCAATGTTTTCACCCAGCGTCTTACCGGTGACGGTCATTGCATCCAGATGCAGATGTTGGGGAATACGCGTCATTAGGCCCGGCAAGCCACCCGCATAGTAGAAGTCTTCCATCAAGTACTGTTCGCCACTTGGGCGCACGTTGGCGATCACTGGCACGATCCGGCTAAAGCGATCGAAGTCATCAAGGCTAATGTCATGGCCAGCGCGCTTAGCTTGCGCAATCACATGAATGATCGCATTGGTCGAGCAACCCATCGCCATCGCAATCACAATCGCGTTTTCAAAGGCGGCATGGGTTTGAATTTTGTTAGGCGTCAGGTCTTCCCAGATCATGTCGACAATGCGACGACCCGACTCGGCGCTCATGCGCATATGGTTTGAATCGGGCGCCGGGACAGAAGAGAAACCAGGCAAGGTCATACCGAGTGCTTCGGCAATGGCTGTCATCGTGCTAGCGGTACCCATGGTCATACACGTGCCATGGCTGCGCGCAATACCGCCTTCGATCTCAAGCCACTGGGTTTGATTAATCAGCCCTGCGCGGCGATCGTCCCAAAACTTCCAGGCATCAGAGCCAGAGCCAAGCGTTTTACCTTGCCAGTTGCCACGTAACATCGGGCCAGCAGGTACGTAGATCATGGGCAAGCCGGCACTCGTTGCGCCCATCAGTAACGCAGGTGTTGTCTTGTCGCACCCGCCCATCAGCACCGCACCGTCGATCGGGTGACAGCGCAAGAGCTCCTCAACGTCCATTGCCAGCAAGTTGCGATACAGCATGGTGGTGGGCTTGACATACTGCTCGGCCAACGACTGCGCGGGCAATTCAATCGGAAATCCGCCCGCTTGCAATACACCGCGCTTCACGTCGTCAACGCGTTGCTTGAAATGGCTGTGGCAAGGGTTGATATCAGACCAAGTATTGATAATGCCTATCACTGGCTTACCGGCCCAGTCTTCGGGGCCATAACCCATTTGCATGGCACGCGAACGATGCCCAAACGAGCGCAAATCATCGGGGGCAAACCATCGTGCACTACGCAACGACTCGGGGGTTTTAATTTTTTGTTTTTTTTCTTCGGTTGTCATGCACAAGTCTCCGGAAGGACAGCAAATTTGTGAGTTATTCTGCTTTGGATATTCAGCTTTGATTATTAAGTTTTAGTTATTGTGCTTTGGTTATTCTGCTTTGGTTATTCTGCTTTATGGCAGAGCTTAGCCTTAAATGCGGCATCGGTTTCAAGTTTCCAGATACGACCGCCATCTGGCTGCTCAAAGAAGTGTGGGATCTGCAACAAAAAAGGTAGATGCTGAACAATCCACTTATCACCACGCACCCAAAATACTCTTTGTTCGCTCGCACACAGTCGAACCACAAACTCTTTAAAATTGATGAGTGTCTGCTTACCCACCTCTGGATTAAACCGCGCGGCATCTGACAATTCGTTACGCCAGTTATCGCGCTTCGGAAGATTTTCCCAGTTTTCGACTACCCAGGCAGGCTCGGTGGCACCTGCATAAAAAGCTAAATCGAAGGGATAACTACGCACATACACAAAGACGTCGGTCGGCTTTTTTTGAGCCGCGATCTGAGTGCCCATCACGTAGGCGGTATCCGTTTGGATAAAGCGAAACACCCCCATCCCCACCACACACGCAACGCTTGAAATCACAAAATAGGTGGCAATCGTGCGA
This sequence comes from Alcaligenaceae bacterium, assembly GCA_947484295.1. GTDB lineage: Bacteria > Pseudomonadota > Gammaproteobacteria > Burkholderiales > Burkholderiaceae_B > Zwartia. The sequence goes on from CANKOW010000026.1 coordinate 9,149, forward strand.
GGGATGTGCGCGGCCCAGCGACCTTGCAAGGCCAACAGCAAGGCTTCAGCGCTGAGCACAGCCAGTGGTGGCAATGCCGGCAAAATATAGCCAATCAGCTTTGAGGCAGGGATCGAAAAAAAGATAAAAATCAGCAATAGCCAGATCAGCATCAATAAACCAAACGGCTGCAAAGTGGTTTGCCAAAACCGCCGATTAAACGCTACGAGCAAACCAAGCGACCACGGCATGGTCATCCCAAACAACACAGGCAAATAAAACCAAATTGGCTGTGGGTTGTTAAAACCTTTGCTAACGAAGCGCTCAAACTGCTGATGAATAAAAAAGTAATCGAAAAACTCGGGAAACTTAACCTGCATCGCCCAAAACCACGGCAAGGTCACAGCTATAAACGCCACGATCGCAGGTGGCCATAGCAACACACCAAGCTTGCGCCAGCGCATTGTCAACAACAGCCAAAAGAATAAAACGCCGCCAGGCAAGGCCAAACCAATCAACCCCTTGGCAAGAATAGCCAAACCAGCAAACACCGCTGCGGCCACCGAGAACCAGCGGTACGGTTGCCCTTGTTCACTGCTTAACACCGCCTCTGCGCCGGCAAGAATCGTGAGTGAAATCAACCCCGCCACCAACATATCCAAATTGGCGTATTGCGCAGCGCCATAGAACAAGGGTAGCGTGCACAGGATGATTAAGCTCAAGGTTGCTTGTTTAAGGCCGCGGTGCTTGCGTATGAAAAAATATAAGGCCATCGCGCTTAACCAAGCCGCCAGCCACGAGGGGATGCGCACTGACCACTCGTGTGCGCCAAACACTTGCACCGACAGGTCAGTTAGCCAATAAAAAAGCGGGGGCTTATGAAAATAAGGCAGGCCATTCATCAAGGGGACTAAAAAGCTATCAGCGCGCGCCATATCCCAGGCCACACCCACATAACGCCCTTCGTCGGGCAAGTGCAAGTGGCGCACCCACGACAAACATCCCAGCCAAAAGCCGGTGCCTAAAACAAGCCAGCGGGTGGCTTGAGGCTGCAAAGCTGCGATCCACAGCCGATTCAGTAAATTTTTCATGAAAAACGGAAATTAAAGGACTGCCCCGATTGTAGGGCAGTCGCGCGCCGCCGGTTCGCTGATTGCCCCTACCGGCCAATCAGTCTTTTTTAAACACTGAAAGGGGGGTGAGGCGCCTCGATCTTGGCCTGACCGAGCAAGTACCATTGGTCGACAAAGCATGAACTGCACAAGAACGTTATGGTGCTGTGGCGCGTGCGCTCAGGGCCGCTTGCAAGACTGGTTTGAGGTAAGTCAGAAACGTTGCAGGATCTTCGCTCATCGGAAAATGCCCCATCCCCTTCATGATTTGCCAGTTGACGCCCTCGATGGTCTTGCCTAAAAAGGCGGTATCTTCTGGGGTGCACGAATAATCATATTCACCCGTCAAGAGCCACAGCGGGCATTTTTTTGTGTCAATCTGCTTCACGCGATCTCGAATATCGCCGTCGGCGTTATAGAAAAACAAATCACCCTTAAACACGCCGGGCCCACCTTGCATGTAATGCCAGAGGGTTTCCCATTTATGTTGAACGGGACTTAACGGACCAATTAAGCCTGAGACAATTCCGGCCGCAATCTCACCACCATGCACATCCGAGCGATGCAGCCACTCGAGGTCGTAATAGGGCTCGACGTGCGCGCCCGACTGTAAACCAATCGCAGCGCCAAAGCGCTCAGGGTGTTCTAGTGCGAGGTGCAACACAATGCGTCCGCCGATCGAGCAGCCCATCACAATCGGCTGATCGAGTTGTAGCGCATCGGCAACCGCCAGGATTGCCTGAGTGTAATCATGCGACGACAATCGGTAGGTGCCGTTTTGCCAACCTTCAGGGGGTGACGATTTACCATGCCAAGGCAGGTCAAACGCAATCACTCTAAATTGTTTGAGTAGCTCGGCATCGTTCATCAGCGCGCGATACTGACGCGTATCAGCGCCTGCCGTATGCAAACACAACAAGGGCACACCGGCGCCCGCCTCTTCAACATAGACTCGGTGCCGTTGACCATTTAAGCTTAGGTGCATATAACGACCGACAATAGGTTCTACAAACACTTGTGCGCTCATGCTGTCGTGGCTCTTGCCGATCTGACCTGTGCTGTTTTGGCCTGTGCTGTTTTGGCTTGTGCTGTTTTGACTCACGATGTGACCTCTTCACCGCGCACGCTTGCCAAGACGTCTTTGAAATACAGAAGATGCGACATTAAGGGATACAAATCGCCCTCCATCTTGAGATGCTTGAGTTTAAGCATCGCCATCACGTCATGAAAGCCGGGCTTGGGAATAGGTTGTAAGAACTCGGCCCAGGAGGCTTCGCTTGCACGCAGCGCAAAGACCCAGTCGGCAATGGGAAAAGGGCCTTTTTTCACTGCCGCAATCCGCCCAACCAAGATCTGGATCACGTATTCAGCTTGATCCACTTGCAACAAAAATAAGGTTGAGACGTGCCTTCCTCGCCAAACCAATCTTTCATCAGCGTTGACTTTGCTTGCCAACGCTTCACACCACAACGCATCCATCATGACTAGGCTCTTTAGTTGATCGTATTATTTTTTAACGGGTGGGCACTGATCAGCCCAAAATTTTGTTCAACCCACTAAGGCCGGTAAGTGACCGTTCGTACCCCCGCCTGACGCAAGGGCGCTGCAAGCGTCGCAAACTCAACCAACGCGGCGCGCGTTTCTGCTGGATCGATGATGTCTTCGATCACAAACGCCTCGGCACTGCGCATCGGTGATGTCAACGCTCGTACGCGAGCTTCGATCTCGGCATGCTTAGCTTTAGGGTTTGCAGCGGCTTCGATCTCGGCACGATACGCAACCTCTAGGCCGCCCTCAATAGGCAATGAGCCCCACTGGGCCGACGGCCAGGCATACCGAAAATTAAAACGTCCTGGAGCTTGATGCCCAGCAGCGGCTACACCAAAGGCCCGACGCATAATCACCGAACACCACGGCACAGTTGATTGCGACACGGCCGTCAATGCACGCACACCCGCGCGCATCACACCATCTTGTTCAGCCTCAATACCAATCTGAAAGCCGGCCACATCCACCATGTTAATCAAGGGCAAATGAAAGGTCTCGGCCAAATCGATCATCCGCACAAACTTGTCAGAGGTTTGACGATCCCAAGCACCGCCGTAGTGATAAGGGTTACTTGCCGCGAACACCACGGGCCAACCATCTATGCGCGCCAGACCACCCACGATGGCACGGCCCCACTGCTTGCCCATTTCTAAAAATGAACCTGAGTCAACCAGAGCTTCAATGATTGGTCGGATTTTATAAACCTTGCGGGGATCTTTGGGGATTGCGTTACGCAACCAGCTTTGATCCAGCGTTTCTGTTGGCACAGCGCCACGCGGCGGTAGTTCGTGCACCGAGGCAGGCAGATACGACAAGAAACGGCGCGCTGCGATAAATGCGTCAGCTTCAGAGACCACCTCATCATCGACCACGCCATTGCGCGCATGAATCTGGCTGCCGCCTAACTCGTTCTTTGTATAGTGTTGACCAATCCGAGCAACTACCGGTGGGCCTGCCACAAACAGCTGCGAAGTGTCTTTGACCATCACTGAATAGTGGCTGGCCGACACACGGGCCGAGCCTTGCCCGGCCACTGACCCCAAGGCCAACGACACGCAAGGCACTTGCGCCAAACTACGGGTAATCGATGTCCAGATTTTCATTTTGGGCAATAAGGCATGACCCATTTTTTCAATATTTTTAACCGAACCACCGCCGCCTGTGCCATCGATCAGGCGCACGAGGGGCAAGCGTAAATCACACGCCATTTGTTCAGCAAAAATCATTTTGTCGCCCACCGCACCGTCATTGGCACCACCGCGCACGGTGAAGTCATCCCCCACCAACACGATCGGCCGCTGGTTGATTTGCGCACGACCGATGATGACGTTAGACGGCATCACGCTGATTAACTTCCCTTCGCTGTCGTAGGTGGCCGTGCCAGCTAACCCACCCACCTCACGAAAGGTCTGCGGATCTACCAGTTGATCAATGCGCTCGCGTACGGTGAGCTTGCCGTTGTCGTGCTGTCGCTTAACCTTGTCTTCTCCACCCATGGTGAGCGACAGTTTTTTTCTAAGGGCTAGCTCTTCTAATTCGGGGGTCCAACTCATTGTTTTGCTCTGTCCAGACTAAAAAATCAACCCGCCGCGAATAGGCGGGGCTAAGGCAAGCACACCATCTTAATCAACTGAAGCGCCAGATTTTTTTACGACTTCGGCCCACTTCGTGGTTTCAGCTTGAATAAACGCCGCAAATTGCGCGGGGGTTTCAGGAGACGGCTCTGAACCAATCGCCAAAATTCGCGCTTGCACATCTGGAGTTTTGATAATTTCAACGACGGCAAGGTTTAATTTTTCGATGATGTCAGCGGGTGTGCCTGCAGGCGCTAACAAGCCAAACCAAGACATCACCAGAAATCCTGTTAAACCACTTTCAGACACCGTTGGAACATCCGGCAGTTCGCGATTACGCGTGGCCGCGGTCGTGGCAAGCCCTTTGAGATTGCCGGACTTGACTTGCGGCAAGACCGTCGGCATGTTGTCAAAGAGCATTGAAATCTGTCCGCCGATCAGGTCAGACACCGCAGGGGCGCTTCCTTTGTAAGGGATGTGCGTCATCTCAACGCCGGTCATTTGTTTAAAAAGTTCGCCGGATAGGTGCAAGGTAGTACCGCTGCCTGACGAACCGAAGGTCAGTTTGCCGGGATTCGCTTTGCCCCAAGCCACAAGTTCCGGCAGCGTACTGTACGGAGCATTTTTGTTAACCACCAGCAAATTCGGCACGTTAGCAATGCGGCTAATCGGCGCAAAGTCTTTGATCGCGTTGTAAGGCATATTTTTGTACAACGAGGTATTGATCGCATGTGTGCTGATCGTACCCATCAGCAAGGTATAGCCATCTGGCGCGGCCTTGGCCACAACGTTGCTACCGGTATTGCCCCCCGCGCCTGGGCGATTTTCGACCACAACGGTGCGATTAAATTTCTCACCAAGCTTAGCGGCCATCATACGGGCCAGGATATCGGTCGTGCCCGCAGGGGTAAAGGGCACCACGATCGAAATATTGCGACTTGGGTAATTGGCAGCGCTTTCAGCCTGAGCGACACCGCCTGTCAAGAGCATGCCCAAGCAAGCCAGTGCCACGGCTAACCGCTGAGGCAGCCAAACGTGCCCGGATGGCAGAGGCACACCATGCCTCCCGTACGCTAGGGTCATAGCCGGACGCTGCACTCTGACTGATGATTGGACGATGGCTGTGTTGAAACCGTTCGCGCGCGCGTGTGTCATGTCTGCTCCTGTTGGCCTGTACGGCTCAACCAATATTGTTCTCGAGTCAACAAGATACCTCATTGCCGGCTAACTTTGGTGGAAATTAGTGAGCAACGAATGAACTCTGTCAGCACTCAGAAGTCGCGCTGCCGATAGAGCCTAGGGAAATCCTTGATTAGCCGCGTTTTGACATGGCCGACTGCGCGCAAGCCATCTCAAGCGCTGCGGTGGCACAATAGCGTCTTTTGCACGAGCCTTTGCCATGACCTCAGCCACCGCCCCCTCCAGTTCTATTGTTTCGCTTGATGCAGTCAGCCTGTCGCGTGCGATTCATCGCCGCGAGGTGTCTTGTGTCGAAGTTCTCGAAGCCTACTTAGTGCAAATAGACCAACAAAATCCAACCGTCAACGCCATCGTGGCCATGCCCGAGCCCGACGCCCTAATCACTTTGGCACACGAACGCGATACTCAGTTAAGCCGCAAACAAAGCATGGGCGTGCTGCACGGGTTTCCGCAGGCGCCCAAAGACATCGCACCCGTCGCAGGCATGATCACCACCAACGGTTCACCGATTTTTAAAGGTCAAGTCACCACGACGGATTCAGCGACCAATGCGCGCGTGCGTGCCGCCGGAGCGATTTTTGTAGGGCGTACCAACTCGCCAGAGTTTGGCTTGGGCGCACACACCTACAACCCTGTCTACGGCATCACCCGTAACGCCTTTGACCCCTTGCGCTGTGCGGGTGGCAGCAGTGGTGGCGCGGGCGTTGCCCTTGCCTTAAATATGCTGCCGGTTGCTGACGGCTCTGACATGATGGGATCGCTGCGCACGCCTGCAGCGTTTAACAATGTATTTGGCTTTCGAACCTCGCCAGGCTGTGTGCCACACGGCCCGGGCGAAGAAGTCTTTTTTCAGCAGTTCAGCGTCACGGGCCCCATGGCACGCAATATCCCTGATCTGGCGTTATTGCTCTCGGTGCAAGCTGGATTTGATGCGCGCTTGCCGTTGTCGCGTAGACAAGATGATGTCAAATTATTTGAGCAACCGCTTGAACGCGAGTTGCGCGGCACACGCATTGGTTGGCTTGGTAATTTAGGCGATCACTTACCCATTGAAGCAGGTCTTTTACAGATCACCGAAACTGCGCTCGAACACTTCAAAACGATCGGCTGCACGGTTGAGGCTGCACGGCCAAACTTTGATCTTGAGCAACTCTGGGGCGCTTGGCTCACTTTGCGCAGCTTTACTTTTTCGGGGGGCAATGCCCACCACTATCACTCGGCCACTTCGCGCGCGTTGCTTAAGCCCGAGGCAGTGTGGGAGATCGAACGCGGCTTAGCCTTGTCAGGACCCGACGTGTTTGCCGCCGCTAAAGTGCGCACAGCCTGGTATCAAGAGCTACGACGCCTGTTTGAAACGTTCGACTTTTTGGTTATGCCCGCAGCGCAGGTGAGCCCGTTTGCAGCCGAAGAGCACTGGCCTAAGCAAATCGCTGGCAAAACTATGGATACTTACCACCGCTGGATGCAATCGGTCATCCCAGCCACGATGGCGGGCCTACCAACCTTGGCAGCGCCAGCGGGCTTTACGAGTGCCGGCCTGCCGGTTGGGCTACAGATTATTGGCCCAGTGCAAACCGACATGAGCGTGCTACAAGTTGGGCACGCCTACGATTTAGCGAGCGGTTATTCAAAAATTCGCAGCAAATTGCTGCAATAATCAGGTTCTCGAATAGTCGATCATGATCGAATGCCGTCAACCCATTCACTTTCTTGTCGCCTTAAGATCACATGACGCAAAGCCGGCCACTTTTCTCGCTTTAAGATCATATGACACGAAGCCCTTCGCTTGCCTCTCGCCTTAAAATCACATGACGCTGCGCAATTCACTTGCCTCTTGCCTGATGCTGCTATGTCTAAGCTGTCAAGCGCAAACCGTTGTTGAAAGCATGGCACTGTTTGACGAGGGCAAAACCTCAGAGGCCGTCGCGCAACTCAACAAGCTTGGACAAGGCGGCAACGCAGACGCACAAAACATGTTGGGGGTGCTGTACGACAATGGCCAAGGCGTGGCACAAGACTATAAACAGGCGCGAGTCTGGTTTGAAAAGGCGGCAGCGCAGGGCGACCCGCACGCACAACGTCACCTCGGCACGCTCTATGCAAAAGGCCTAGGCGTGAAGCAGAATAAAATTCTGGCATACATGTGGCTGGATATTGCGCGTGGACTGGGCGAGCAGAATGCCGTACGCACCCTTGCCGAACTTTCTGAAACGATGTCAAAAGAATCGGTGACCCGAGCCCAAGAACTCGCCACGCGCTGTATCGCCAAAAGTTATCAAGGCTGCGAGGTTGCAATATGAATAAAATCGCACTTGTCACCGGCGCTGCGAAGCGCTTGGGGCGCTCAATCGCCATACGTTTAGCGCAAGACGGCTGGGATATCGGTGTGCACTATGGCCAATCGTTCACCGAGGCACAAGAGACCGTGCTGGCAGTGCAAGCCCTGGGTCGACGCGCTGTTGCACTAAAAGCAGACTTTGCTCAACAAACTCAAGTCGATTCATTAGTCGAACAGTGTACGGCCGCACTTGGCCTGCCAGATTGCATCGTCAATAGCGCTTCATTATTTGCCTTTGATAATGCAGAAGACTTTAGCCCCACGCAGTTTGCCACGCACATGCAGATCAACGCGGTCGCCCCAATTGCACTGAGCCGCGATCTGTATCGTGCACGCCTTCTCGCAAAAGAAGTCTCTGCGCGAGTGTTTACGCATCCCTCGGTGATCATTAATTTGCTAGATCAAAAACTCGCGAATCCAAATCCAGATTTTTTGTCCTACACCTTGTCAAAGTCAGCGCTATACCAAGCTACCACCTTGCTGGCACAAGCGTATGCGCCCGAACTCAGAGTGGTTGGGCTTGCGCCCGGGCTGACGTTAATCTCTGGGGATCAAACTCAAGAAGGTTTTGAACGGGCACATCAACAAACACCTCTTGGCAAATCTTCGACTCCCGAGGATATCGCCAATGCTGTGGTGTACTTGGCATCGGCACACGCCATTACAGGCACTACACTCTTTGTTGACGGCGGGCAGCATCTAAACCCCTCTAAACGAGATGTGATGTTTCTAACTTAATCTGTATGAAGGTCGGCATAGACCTCATCCTTCTGATTTTTTCACTTTCAAAAACGTTTTCGGTACTCTAATGACTCTTGCCCTTCTTCAGCACCCCCACCTCTCGAATTGCCGCCGCTTGTTTCTCAAGGATTTTGAGATAAACATGAATATCGGTGTCCACGAGTTTGAAAAAAAGGGCGAGCAACGCGTCATCGTCAATGTGGATCTCTACGTACCCCTCACTGACAACACGCCAAGTCGTGATGATTTAAGTGAGGTCGTTGACTACGACTTTATGCGTCAAACGATTGCCGATATCATTGCGCCCGGCCACATTCAGCTGCAAGAAACCCTCTGCGACGAAATCATGAAGCGTATGTTAGCGCACCCTTTGGTGCGCGCAGCCCGCGTATCTACGGCTAAACCTGATGTCTATCCCGACTGTGCAGCGGTTGGCGTTGAATCCTTTCAATTAAAAAAATAAGACTAAATATCATATATTTATGCTTATTTAATCTAGTACAATAGTAATATGATTTATAGTACATCTAAACCAAATCGATAAACAGCTCTTGGCAGTGAGCTCGAGGCCTAGGCGTCACTCAACATATAGACCGCAGCCCCAGCCGTTAGTGACCCTTGGCATGCATTTGTTTCGACACCTGAGAGTCTGGCAAAAACGGGCGCTCGCCATTGATCACGTTAAGCGGCGAGCCAGCCAAAAAGGCTAATAAATTTTTAAGTGAAGTATGGAAGAACTCTTCCATATTCTCTTTGGTCACAAAACCAATATGAGGCGTTGCCAGCACATTGGGCAAGCTTCGGTAGGGATGATCAACAGGTAAGGGTTCAATTTCAAACACATCCAAGCCCGCGCCACCGATGCGCCTCTGTTCAAGCGCTTCGAGCAGTGCACCTTCAGCGACGATTTGCGGACGCGAGGTATTGATCAAAAAGGCATCTTTTTTCATCAAGGCTAAATCTACAGCCGACACGAGGCCTAGCGTGGCATCGCTAAGCGGCATATGAATTGTGATCACATCGGCTTGACGAAACAGCGCCTCTTTAGTGACGGCCTCGACTTGATAAACGCCCGCACGCTCGGGCGTCATGTTGCGACTCCAGGCCACCACTTTCATCCCAAACAACTGACCGATCTGTGCAACAGGGATCCCCATATTGCCCAGGCCAACAACACCTAAGGTCTTGCCCGCTAACCCACGGCCTAAGCTCACTTGCCAGCCACCAGCCCGCAACGAAGCGCTTTCTTGTGGAATCGAGCGAAACAATCCAAGAATTAAGGCCCAGGTCACTTCAACCGTCGTTTGATGTTGTGCCTCAGTGGTACTGACAACAATGCCAAGCTCATCGGCAGCACGCAAATCAATCGAACGTGCATTACGCATACCCGTGGCTAGCAACAACTTTAATTTCGGCAAACGCGCGAGCACTTCACGTGGAAACTCAGTACGCTCGCGAATTCGCATCACCATATCAAACTCAGCCAAGCGATCAATCAGCTCATTTTGGTCATGCACATGATCACGAAAGCTAACGACCGCCAACCCAGGCACCACACCCCAATCGACAATCGTCTGCCCAATCCCTAAGTAATCATCCAAAATCGCTAAACGCATTTTCAACCTTTCAATTTTTTGCCCGTCGGCGCGCTCTGAGCCAAGCCATCGCTGAGCCGACGAGACCTGTGTGCATCAAACACAGGCATGCGCCGCCCGCGACTCAACTCGTTTAGAGCCCAGCAGCCTCGCGTATCCCCTTTGTGATGATAGTCATGTCAGCACCTGGATTCTCTTTGACAGCCTTGGCCCATAACGCGGCATTCGCTTCGCACAAGACGGTTTTGACCCCGGTCGACTCGATCAGTGACATCGCAATCCCGACGTCTTTGTTCATCAATTGCATCGCAAAGCCGAAGTTCCAGGTCTTAGGCAACACAGCACGAGGCCAAGCCTGCGCAGTCATAAAACTGCCGCCACTTGAGGCATCAATCACTTGATGCATGACCGCCGGATCCAACCCAAACTTTTCGCCTGCTGCAAAAATCTCAGACGTCGCCACTAAAATCGTTGCACCTAATAAGTTGTTCAGTGCTTTGACAGCATGACCTGAGCCAACTGGGCCAACATGCACAACTTTCGTTCCCATCCGATTGAGTAAAGGTAAAGCACGCGCAAAGTCTGCGGCCTCACCGCCGGCCATAATGGCAAGCTTGCCCGATTCAGCACCGCCGATTCCACCCGATACGGGCGCATCAATAAACGTCACGCCATGCAGTTTTGCCAGCTTAGCGTTCTCGATGGTGTTCGCTGGCGTCGACGAACTCATATCGATCACCAGTGCGCCAGACTTTAACGTCTTGAGTAATTCATTGCGCAACACTTTGTCGACAATCGGGCTATCAGGCAACATCAAAATCACCACCTGCGCATCGGCCATCGCGCTGATGCTGGCCACTGCCTTGCCACCGGCCGAGGCGGCAGCCTGCTCACGACGTGCAACATCCAGATCGAAGACCTGGACGTCAGCAAAGCCCTTCAAATGGGCAACCATGCGACTGCCCATCGCACCCAACCCTACAAAACCAACTTTCTGGCCTGCACCATTATTGTTTTGACTCATGCTCATCTCCTCATATTTTTAGTTAAATTATTTTTTGCCTAACGTTTCATAAATACTGCCGTAATCCAGTTTGCCATGGCCCAATTTGCTGTGCATATCGTACAGGTTACGGGCCAAACCACCGAGCGGCACGCTACATTTGGTTGCCAACGAGTTTTCAACCGCTAGGCCTAAGTCTTTCAGCATTAAATCAACCCCAAAGCCGCCCGCGTAACCGTTTGACGCGGCCGACTCTGGCATAACGCCAGGGCAAGGGTTACATGAATTTAACACCCAGTTATTGCCCGAACTCTTTGACATAATTTCAGATAGCACAGCAGGGTCAAGCCCATTTGCGACGCCTAAACGCAAGGCTTCGGCGGTGCCGATCATGGTGATGCCGAGCAACATATTGTTGCAAACCTTAACGGTTTGCCCGCTGCCATGGGCGCCAGCGTGATACAGAGCCTTTCCCATCTTTTGGAGGTACGGCTGCGCGGCCGCAAAACCCTGCTCAGTGCCACCGACCATAAAGGTCAGGGTGCCAGCCTTAGCACCGAAGGGGCCGCCCGATACAGGCGCATCAATCATCTCTATGCCTTTTGCCGCAGCGGCGACACCAAGCTCTTTAGCCACTTGCGGTGCAATCGTTGACGAGTCGATCAGCAAGGTGCCCTTTTGTACAAGTGCCAAGACGCCTTGATCACCCAGATATACGCTTTGCACGTGCTGGCTCGCGGGCAACATGCTGACCACGACTTTGGCGCCTTTGACAGCCTGGGCTAAGTCGATTCCTTTTGCACCACCGGCAGCCACCAAACTGTCAACGTTAGCTTGTGCCAAGTCAAAACCAATGACTGAAAAGCCGCCACGCAACAGATTGAGCGCCATGGGCATGCCCATATTGCCTAGACCAATAAATACGACTTCAGGTGCCATGAGGTTCTCCGAGAGAGGTGGTGGGTAAGCGTGGTAACAAGGCGCCTTAAACCGCCGGCAACGCCCAGTCTGCCGCTCGCACTCATTATCACACCGCGCACAAAAACTCGCACGCCCTTAGCAAAGGACCCGCTTCAAGCAAAAACCCGCACGCCAAAAGCAAAAGGCTAGTTTCAATTAAGAAACTAGCCTTTTGAGATTACTGGTCGGGGCGGTGGGATTCGAACTCACGACCCTCTGCTCCCAAAGCAGATGCGCTACCAGGCTGCGCTACGCCCCGAAAGGAGAGCAGTGTAACAGAATAATGCGAGACGTCCAATTCTGTGCACTGAGGTGTTGAATGCTGGCAAAGACCTTGCTAATCAGCCGTCAAACTTAACCAAAACGGCCTGTAATGTAGTCTTCGGTTTCTTTGCGCTTGGGTTTGACGAAAATCTTGTCAGTCTGGCCGAATTCCATCAACTCGCCCAAATACATAAACGCGGTAAAGTCGGATACTCGAGCAGCCTGCTGCATGTTGTGCGTCACAATCGCCACGGTGTAATCGGTTTTTAACTCATGAAGCAATTCTTCGATTTTGCCAGTCGAAATTGGATCGAGTGCCGAAGTCGGTTCATCAAACAAGATGATCGAAGGCTTGACCGCGACCGAACGGGCAATACAAAGTCTCTGCTGTTGACCACCAGAGAGGGACAGACCGCTTTGGTTCAACTTGTCCTTTGATTCGCCCCACAATGCAGCTTTGCTTAACGCCCACTCGACACGCGCGTCCATGTCGGCTTTGCTTAAGTTTTCGTACAGGCGCACACCAAACGCTACGTTGTCATAAATTGACATCGGAAAAGGCGTCGGCTTTTGAAACACCATGCCGATGCGAGCGCGCAACATGTTGAGATCCTGCTTTGGATCCAATATGTTTTCACCATAGAAGTTAACTTGTCCCTCGGCGCGCTGGCCAGGATACAAGCTATACATACGATTTAAAGCGCGTAACAGGGTCGATTTACCGCATCCTGACGGACCAATAAAGGCTGTTACTTTTCGCTCGGCGATGTCCAGATCAATATTTTTTAGACCTTGGAACTTGCCGTAGAAAAAGTTTAAACCACGCACCTCGAGTGCGTTTTTCAAAGGCGACTCATTTGCTTGAGTATTCATAGCGATATCCAGGAAGTTAACCAGCTGTGCGTTCGCGGAACAAGACGCGCGCGATAATATTAAGCGCCAATACGGAGAGCGTAATCAGCAGAGCACCCGCCCAAGCAAGACTCACCCAGTTGTCATAGGGACTCATTGCAAACTGGAAGATCACCACAGGCAAGTTCGCCATCGGTGCATTCATGTTGGTCGAGAAAAACTGGTTATTTAAAGCCGTAAATAGCAGTGGAGCGGTCTCACCGCTTATCCGCGCAAGCGCAAGCAGAAGGCCAGTCATGACGCCCGCACGCGCCGCACGCAGCGTCACGTAATTCGTGACCTTCCAGTGAGGAGCGCCAAGAGCGAAAGCAGCCTCACGTAAGCTACCGGGTACAAGGCGCAACATATTTTCGGTGGTTTTGAGCACAACAGGGATGGCGATCAGAGCAAGTGCTAACGAACCCGCCCAGCCCGAAAAATGTTTAACCTGCGCCACCAGCACTGCGTACACAAACAAGCCCAGCACGATGGAAGGCGCGGACAACATGATGTCAGTCACAAAACGCGTCACCGAGGCCAGTTTGTTGTCGTCACCAAACTCAGCTAAATAAACACCCGCAAAAATGCCGATAGGTGTACTAATCAAAACGCTTACACCCACCATCATCAAACTACCGACGATCGCATTGGCTAAACCACCACCCTCAGAACCAGGCGCAGGAGTAGACTCGGTGAAGATCGCTAGACTCAAGCCAGCAAAACCATTCTTAAAAAGAATGAGCAAAATCCACATTAAAACAAACAAGCCTAAAACCATCGCCAACATTGAGGCAAACAGGCCAAGCTTGTTGACCAACTTACGACGCCGATACAGATTGGTATTCATTAGGTCTTTACCCCTTGAGCTTTCTCAGCACGCATAATCATGATCTTTGCGATAGCGAGTACAACAAAGGTAATCACGAACAAGAGAAAACCGAGCGCGAACAATGTCGATAGGTGAAAATCGTCCGCTTCACCGAACTCATTAGCGAGGGTCGAGGCAATCGAAGTACCAGGTGCAAACAAAGATTCTTTGATGCGTTGAGAGTTACCGATCACAAATGTGACCGCCATCGTTTCGCCCAGCGCGCGACCAAGGCCCAACATGATGCCGCCGATCACACCTTTTTGTGTGTAGGGCAAGACGATATAACGCACAACCTCCCAAGTCGTACAGCCCAAGCCATAGGCAGACTCGCGCAAAATCGGAGGCACAATTTCAAACACATCGCGCATCACCGCGGCGATAAACGGCAACACCATAAAAGCCAGAATAATGCCTGCAGCTAAGAGACCGATACCATTCATGGCACCACCGAAAAGGGGGCCGATCAA